>JAYKGR010000061.1:0-3601 GCA_035285645.1 Cyanobacteriota bacterium
TGATGCCCGAGCTCTATCAAACCAGTCCACCCTCTGGCGACACGCCCATGCCAGAGGCATCCGACCGACCAGGCAAACATGGCGACAAGACAGGCAAGAAGGGAAAAGCAAAAGACAAGAAGAAGCATGGCAAGCATCATCCCCGCCACGGGCGGGGCGATGGCTCCCAAGCCGATCGCTATCGTCCGGGGCCCATTCTTGACGATTTCAGCGACCTGAGTGAAGGCCGGCCTCCCAAACTTGATCGCCGGCTTTATGAACAGGAATTGGCCCGGCTACAGGTGGAGCTGGTCAAGATGCAGTATTGGATCAAACATGTGGGCTACCGACTGATCCTGTTGTTTGAGGGCCGCGATGCCGCCGGCAAGGGCGGCACGATCAAGCGCATCACTGAACCTCTCAATCCACGGGGCTGCAAGGTGGTGGCCCTTGGAACCCCCTCCGACCAGCAGAAAACGCAGTGGTATTTCCAACGTTATGTTGAGAATTTTCCGTCTGCCGGAGAGATCGTGCTGTTCGACCGTAGTTGGTACAACCGCGCTGGGGTCGAGAAGGTGATGGGCTTCTGCACCGATCAGCAGGTGCAAGAGTTCATGCTCTCCTGTCCTGAATTTGAACGGATGTTGGTGCGCAGTGGCATCACGCTGATCAAGTACTGGTTCTCGGTCAGTGATGACGAGCAGGAGGCTCGCTTCCGGTCGCGTCTCGATGATCCAGCCCGGCGTTGGAAACTGAGCCCGATGGATCTGGAATCGCGCGACCGCTGGGTCGACTTCTCACGGGCCAAGGATGAGATGTTCGCGCACACCAACATCCCAGAAGCACCCTGGTTCACGGTGGAGGCCGATGACAAACGCCGCGCTCGCCTCAACTGCATTCGCCACCTCCTCAGCAAGGTTCCCTATGAAGATATGACCCCCGAGCCCATCGAACTGCCCCCACGCAAGAGCAGCGGCGATTACTGCAGACCTCCCCGCAACGAGCAGTTCTTTGTTCCCAACGCCTATCCCTGAGCCACCGCCCACCGGAGGAGCCCCGAGCCCATGGAACGCTTCTTTCTGGAGCTCGATCCCCCCGAGGAGGTGATGCGCAGCTGGCCCCACGTGGTGGTGGTGGGTGGTGGCTTCGCCGGTCTCAAGATCTGCCACGGGCTGGCACGTCAGCCGGTGCGGGTGACGCTGATCGACAAGCGCAACTTCAACCTCTTCCAGCCCCTCCTGTATCAGGTGGCCTCCGGTCTGGTGTCCGAAGCCGATGTGGCATCGCCGCTGCGGCAGATGGTGGGCCATGCCCCCAACATCCAGATCCTGCTCGGTGAGGTGGTCGACATCGACCCCGAAGCCAGGGTGGTGGTGCTCAATGGGCAGCATCTGGCCTACGACCAGCTGATTCTGGCCACAGGCTCGGGCAGCACCTATTTCGGCCGCGAAGAGTGGCGCTCGCTGGCGCCGCCGATGAAGATCCTCGAGCACGCCGATGAGATCCGGCGCCGGTTGCTGATGGCCCTTGAGGAGGCGGAGCAAACCGTTGATCCCGAGCAGCGGGCCTTTCTCCAGAGCGTGGTGGTGGTGGGCGCTGGCCCGGCTGGCTGCGAGCTGGCGGGTTCACTGATCGAACTGATCCACCGGGCCGTGCAGCGCGATTTCAAGCAGCTGCGGCTGGAGGATTGCCGCGTGATCCTGGTGGATCCGGTGGATCGGGTTCTGCCAACGATGGCGCCGCCGCTCTCCACCGCCGCCGCCGCCCATCTGAACGGAGCCGGTGTTGAGCTGCGCCTGGGCAGGAAGGTGGAGGAGATCACAGCGGGTCGGGTGCACCTCAACGGGCCGGAGGGTCGCAGCACGATCGAGGCCGCAACCATCTGCTGGACCGCGGGGGTACGGGCCTCGCGGCTGGGTCGGCTGCTGCACGAGCACATCGGCTGCACGATCGACCGCAGCGGCCGGCTGGTGGTGGAGCCAGACTTCTCGATCGCCGGCCATCCCGAGATCCGCGCGGTGGGCGACCTGTGCTCCTACGCCCATACCGCTGCAGGAACGCCGCTGCCAGGCATGGCGGGCCCGGCGGTGCAGGCAGGGGGCTGGATCGCCTGCGACATTCTTGCGCGGCTTCGCGGTGAGACGCTGCAGCCGTTCCGCTGGCTCGACCTGGGCAGCATGGCCGTGATTGGCCCCTGGTACGCGGTGGCAGACCTACGGGGCCTGCATCTCAGCGGCCTGGCTGGCTGGCTGGTGTGGGCCCTGGCCCATCTCGCCTTCATCCCCGACACCGAAAACCGCATCGCGCTGTTCAGCAAATGGATGTGGCAGATCGCCACCCGCCAACGCACGGCGTTGCTGATCACCGGCCGGCCGGATCAGCATCTCGGCGTCGATGTGGGCTTATACCGGGCAACCCGGTGGGAGATCCCTGAGCTGCCGGGCCCATAGGCAGTGGTTGTGGCCAAGGGCGGCATGCCCCAAGCTGAGTGGCCCCTGCCACGCTCGCGCCATGCTCCTGCGCCGCCAGCTGCTGCAGCTCGCCGCCGCAGGGGCCGCCGGTGCCGCCGGCTGGCTGATGGAGCACCAGCCGGCGGCAGCCGGCCCCAGCAGCGCCCCCTCCCTGCGATTGGGCCTGATCAGCGATCTCAACAGCAGCTATGGCTCCACCAGCTATATCCCGCAGGTGCGCCAGGGCCTGAACCAGCTGCTTGCCCTCCACCCAGCGCTGGTGGTGTGTGCCGGCGACATGGTGGCCGGCCAGAAAGCGGGCCTCAGTGCAGCGCAGCATGAGGCGATGTGGGAAAGCTTCGCCCGCACCGTGCTCAATCCGATACGGCAGGTCGGCGTGCCCTTTCTGCCGGCCGTCGGCAATCACGACGGCGCTCCCGGTTACGCGATCGACCGGTCGGCCGTGCGTCGCTTCTGGGCACCGCGGCGCCAGAGTCTTGGGTTGCGCTTCGTGGACGCTGGCGACTTTCCCTTTCACTACAGCGCCCTTCTACACGGTGTGTTCGTGTTGGTCTGGGATGCCAGTTCGAGTCGCATCCCCGCCAGCCAACTCGACTGGGCCCGGCGCCAACTGGCCAGCCCTCAGGCACGGCAGGCCAAGCTGCGACTGGTGGTTGGCCATCTCCCCCTGGCTGGCGTCAGCCAGGGGCGTGATCGCCCCGGCGAGGTGCTCGATCAGGCCGCCACCGTGCTGCACCTGCTCGAGGCCGGCCGCGTGCAGGCCTACATCAGCGGCCACCAGCACGCCTGGTATCCCGCCCGCCGCGGCGAGCTCGACCTGATCCAGCTCGGTGCCATGGGCAGCGGCCCGAGGCGCCTGCTGCAGGGAGAGATTCCCCCCCAGCAGACCTACACCACCCTCGACATCCACTGGCCGACCCACTCCCTGGTGGAAACCACCTACGCCGTGGCCAGCGGCGAACCCGTGGCCTGGGACCGCCTGCCGGCCCAGCTGATGGGCCGCGGCGGCAGCCTCAAGCGCAACACGCCCAGGCGAGCGCTGCGCCGCTAGGGGCCCTGCCCTCGATCGCTGCGGGAGAATTCAGGCCCCCCATCCCTGCCAGCCATGGCCATGATCCGGCTGATCTCCGTGGGCTCACGGGGCGATCTGC
>JAYKGR010000062.1:0-4008 GCA_035285645.1 Cyanobacteriota bacterium
CTGGTTCAACCCCCAGGTGATCGCCAGCACCCGCCGCTTCCTGCGCCAGGCCTGCGGGCTCAGTAGCCCGACGAACCCGGAGGCGGCACGCTGAACGGCGCCTGCTGGCGGTAGAGCGCCACCGGCAGGGCCTGGCGCTGCTCGTAGCCCACCGGCAGCCACAAATCGCCGCCGGCGGCGGCGAAGTGGATCTCCCAGTGATACAGCCCCCGGTAGGCGGCCGGATCCTGCTGCAGCAGCGCCGCATAACCCAGCACCGCCCGCACGTAATGGTTGCTGTTGTTGTAGCCCCAGATCGCCTTCTCCAGGTTGGCGGGCCCGCCGCGGCGCACCAGGTAGCGGGCGGCCGCCGGGATCGCATCGGCCGGATTGCGGATGTCGCCGCCATTGCCGATGCCGGGCTCCGCCCAGGTGGTGGGCAGAAACTGCATGGGGCCGCGGGCATCGGCCACCGAGATGCCATCGATGCGGCCCATGCCGGTTTCCACCAGATTAATGGCCGCCAGCACCTCCCAGGGGATGCCGGTGGCGGCGCTGGCGCTGTGGTAGAGCGCCAGCAGCTGCTCCGCCGGCAGTGGCGGGATCACCCGCCAGGCCGGCAGCCGCTCCGGCCGGCGATGGCCGGCATGCATCGCCAGAAATTCGCGCCGGGCGGCCACCTGCCGATCCAACACCGGCCGCCACCGCTCCGGCAGCTGGGCCCGCACCGCCACCGCCCGCGGCGCCTGAAACGCCAGCACCCGATAGATCACCTGCTGCTGGTGGCCCAGGCGGGGCAGGTGGGCCTCGGGCGTGGCCGGATCACGCACGGCCGCCTCCACCGCCGCCAGAAGGCTCGCCAGCGCAGCCGGATCCTGCGGCACCAAGGGGTAGTGGCGGCCATCGGGCGCGGTGGCCAGGCCCGGGGCGGTGGGCAGCAACGCGAGGGCAGAAGGGCTGGTGGCGGGCGATGGGCCGCCGCTGCCATCAATCGCCCGCAAAGCCGGGCCGCAGCCCGCCAGCAGCAGGGTGGCCACCACCGCGGGCAGCAGTCGCTGCAGGGCGGTAGACCTCGGCATCGGCGGCTGGATGAAAGAGTCGATCCGCACCGTAGGCACGCCATGCGCATCGTGCTCGCCCCCGACTCCTTCAAGGGGTCGCTCAGCGCCCCCGAGGTGTGCGCGGCCTTGGCCGCCGGCCTGCAACGGGTGCAGCCACAGGCCGAGATCCTCTCGATTCCCCTGGCCGATGGTGGCGAAGGCACGGCGGCCGCGCTGGTGGCCGCCGCCGGAGGCTGGTGGCAGTCGCTGGCGGTGATGGGGCCCCTGCTGGCGGAGCGGCCCTGGCAGCAGGCCCAGATCGGCTGGCTCGGGCCGGGGCGAGCGGTGGTGGAGATGGCGAGCGCCTCGGGGCTGACGCTGGTGAGCCCCCAGCGCCGCGATCCACGCCACACCACCAGCTACGGCACCGGCCAGCTGATCGCCGCCGCCCTGGAGGGGGGAGCACAGGAGCTGATCCTGGGTTTGGGCGGCTCGGCCACCAACGACCTCGGGGCCGGCATGGCCCAGGCCCTCGGGGTGCGCTTCCTCGATTACCAGGGCCAGCCGATCACGCAACCTCTCAGCGGCGGCAGCCTGAGGCAGGTGGCCGCGGTGGATCCCTCCGGCCTGCACCCGGCGCTGGCCCGCTGCCGCCTGCGGGTGGCCTGCGATGTCAGCAATCCCCTGCTGGGTTGCCGCGGCGCCACGGCGGTGTTTGGACCGCAGAAGGGGGCCAGCCCCGCCATGGTGGCGGAGCTGGAGGCGGGCCTGAGCCACCTGGTGGAGCTGCTGGAAGCCGCCACCGGCCGCACAGTGCGCGATCGCCCCGGTGCCGGCGCCGCCGGCGGCATGGGGGCGATGCTGCTGGCGCTCACCGCAGCCGAGCTGCTACCGGGCATTGAGATCGTGCTGGCGGCAAGCGGCTTCCAGGAAGCGCTCCACGGCGCTGATCTGGTGCTCACCGGCGAGGGGCGCATCGACAGCCAAACCGCCCACGGCAAAACGATCAGCGGCGTGGCGCGGGCCGCCGCGGCCGCCGGGGTGCCGGTGGTGGTGATCGCCGGCAGCATCGGCCCCAGCATCGAGGCCCTCTACGGGCTGGGGGTGAGCGGCGTGGTGAGTGCGCTATCGGCTCCCATGGGCCTCGAGGAGGCGATGGCGCGGGCGCCGGAACTGCTGGCCGATGCTGCGGAGCGGCTGCTCCGGCTGCTGCTCTCAATGAAGGCCGACTGACAACGAGGCGCCAGGCCGGGCACGGCGACGCTGCTGGCGCTCGTCAATGCGCTCGTACAGATCCAGGATCAACGGTGCATTGGAGCGCTGCGCATCTGAGCGGGCCATCTGAAGGCTGATGGCCATGCAGCGCTGGCGTAGCGAACCATCGGTGATCAACGCAAGCATCTTGGCAGCAATGTCTTCCGATCGCCTGGGGTCAAAGTAAAGCGGAGCATCACCAGCAATCTCCTTGAATACGGAGAGATCCGAGCAAAGCACCGGCAGGCCAAAAGACATGGCCTCTACCAGGGGATAGCCAAAGCCCTCAAAACACGAGGCATGTACAAAAGCGAAAGCTTGCCGGTAGAGCGCGCCAAGCTGCTGATCCGTAACAAAGCCGAGGGAATGGAGGCGATGCGCCGCTGGCGATCGGCGGATCGCCTCGTGGATCACCTCAGGTGAAGCGAAATCGGGCCCCACAAACACCAGAGAGGGCGCATCGGGGCAGGCCTGGAGCACACGCTCGTAGGCCCTGATCAGCACAACATGGTTTTTGCGAGGGTGATCAAGCGACGACACATATAGGAAATAGGGGCGCCGAGGCGCAGCCTCAACCAGGTCAGCCAGCGGGTGCTGGCGATCGCCGTGGTCAAACCGCTCCCGGTCACAACCGTTGTGGATCACGTGGATCGAGGTGGTGGGAATCCCAAGCAGCTGGTGCAGGTCGGCCGCGGTGGCAGCGCTGACCGCATGGAGATTCACCTGCCTCCTCAAGAGGCCACAGATCACAATCCGGAAATAAAGAAAGCGAACCAAACCATATAACTTCAGTTGATTGAAATGGTAAACATCATGAACGGTCACCAGAGTGCGCCGGGGTGGAAACAAACTGAGGCGTCGGTTACCGGCGAACAGGTGCAGGACCTGCACGCGATGGTATCGAGCCAAGCAGGGCAAAACAGCAAGATGCCAAATGATGTTCCAGAAGTCACCCATAAAGAAACGGGGGATCCGAACAATCGTGAATCGCGAAGAAAGATGGCTAAAATCGACAGCTTCTGAGCGCGGGACAAAGAGCACGAAACGAGCCTGGCTTTCCAGCTGATCGAGCGATTCGATCAACGCCTTTGAAAACCAAAAGATGCCAGATTTCTGCGAGAATCCACAGATGAGGTCTGGCACCAGACCGATCACAGAATGGCGCATGGGTAGGATCAGTATGGCTTCCCAGATCCAGAATTCACGTCATCAGGGGCGGCCAGCTGCAGCACCCGATCAAGAAATTCGCGGGTACTTTGCGACCAATCCGGCCAGCGCGGGGCCGCCTGATCCGGCTTTTGATCAGAGGAGTACTGGGTGCGAAACCAGGCCTGCACTTGATTGGGGAGATCCTCAGGATCGTGGAGAGAGAAAAACTGGCAGTTGTCGCCACCCACCTCGCGAAACACCTCAATATCACTGGCGACGACGTGACAACCGTGCATCATGCCTTCAACCAATGGCAAGCCAAATCCCTCCGACAAAGAAGCACAGACCAAGCAATCCGATCGCTGAAAAGCATTCGCCACCACAAAATCATTGGCATTAGGCAAATAGATCAAGCGGGATCCGCGATCGGAATGATGGGTAAGACGCGCGATCACATCGTCGCTCATCCAGCCCTTCTTGCCAATCACAATCAGGGAGACATCCAGCCCGCGGGCACGCAAGACATCGTAGGCATCAAGAATGGAACGGTAGTTTTTACGTGGCTCGATCGTTCCAAGCGCCAGCA
>JAYKGR010000063.1:0-13032 GCA_035285645.1 Cyanobacteriota bacterium
AGGTGGGCGACGGCGAAGACACCGAGCTGCTCGACCTGCTGGCGGGCGATGGTGCCGGGCCCGCTGAACTGGTGGACGGCGAATGCATGAAGGGCGATCTCAGGGCCCTGCTCGAACAGCTGCCCGATCTCCAGGCCCGTGTGCTCCGCATGCGCTACGGCCTCGACGGCGGCGAGCCGATGAGCCTCACCGGCATTGCCCGCAACCTGGGCATGAGTCGCGACAAAACCCGCAATCTCGAGCGTCGGGCGCTGGAAGGCATCCGCGCCCGCTCACGCGACCTGCAGGGATATTTGGTGGCCTGAGGAAGATTTCGGGGAAAAAGTGTCTGGAATCGGGGAAAACGGAGCCATTCCGGGGAAAACTTTGGCGCTCAATCCAGTGATCCCTCAGAAGAACTGGTCGAAGTTGTCGAAGTCCACAGCGCGGAAGCGTCCTTCCTGCACCTGCTGCATCAGCCGCTCCAACTGCACCCAGAGGGCGCCGGCTGTCGCCAGCGACAGCACGAAGGCCACCAGGAGCGCCGCACCGGCAGCGAAGCCGAACACCTGCAGGCTGCCGCCCAGAAACAGGGTCACGCCCAGCAGCAGACCACTCCAGGGCAAGACGGTCTCGGCGCTGGCCAGGGGCAGCAGCGGCAGCCGGTCCTGCTTCCAGGCCTCCAGCCGGTTCTGCACCAGCCGGGCAAAGGTGAGGCCACACAGGATGCCGATGGCCAGGCCGACGCCAGCCACGAGATAAGGAGGCTGGGGCAACAGGGTCGCGGTCTGCAGAAAGGCTTCAATGTCGCTCAGGCTGGTGTAGCTCGCATCAGGAGCTGGCGCCACGGGGGATGCTGCGGGTCCGCAGACCCTAGCGGCGTGGTCGCCGCGGGTTCGTTCAGGGTCCCCAGGTCTGGGCGCCGAGGTACGTGAGGTCCACAAAATCGCTGGCGCCGTTGTCGGCTGGACCCAGGCTCAGCCGGAAGCCGCCGAGATCGAGATCGCGGATCGACTCCAGGGCGGCCACCAGGCGGGCGCGGCTGGGTTGGGGCCCAGCGCGCTGCAGCCCTTCGGTGAGCATGCGGGCGGCCAGAAAGCCTTCCAGGCTGTTGAATCCATAGTGGGGCCGCCGCTGCCGGCGAGCCATCAGCCGCTGGTAATCAGCCACCACCGGCACCTGGCGATTCCAGGGGAAGGGCACCACCTGGGTGATGCCGATGCCGTTGGCTTCGCCGCCGGGCAGCGCATCCTGGAGGGGCCGGGCCCCCACAAACGACACACTCATCAGCTGCACCTGCGCGCCCGCATGGCGCAGATCACGGCGAAAGGCTGCCGCGCTGGGGTAGCTGGTCACCATCAGCACGGCGGTGGGCTGGGCCCGCAGCAGGCGGCGGCTGGCCTCGCCGGTGGCGGTGGAATTGCGGTCCACAGCCGCAGTGGCCACCGGCTGGAGGCCATGGCGCTGCAAAGCCAGGCGGGCACTGCGCAGGCCATCGTCGCCAAACGCATCGGCCTGATGCAGCACCGCAACCCGATGGCGCCCCGCTCGTACCAGGGTGTTGATGATCTGCTCGATCTCCTTCTGGTAGCTGGTGCGCAGATGAAAGACACCGCCCCAGCGACGCTCGCGCACCACGGCAGCGCCGGTGAGGGGAGCGATCAGGGGAACCCCCTGGGTCTCGATGGTGGGCAGAACGGCTTTCACCGTGGGCGTGCCCACATAGCCGAAGAGCACGAACACCCGGTCGCGCTCCAGCAGCGCGCGGGTGTTCTCCACCGTGAGGCTTGGTTCGTAGCGATCGTCGCGGGCGATCAGGCGCAGCGGGCGGCCATGGATACCGCCGCGACGATTCACCTCATCGAACCAGGCCAGGGCTCCCTCCCGATATTCCTGCCCCAGTTGGGCCGAAGGACCGCTGAAGGGAGCCGACTGGCCGATGAGCAACGCGCGTTGATCGGTTGGCGGTGCCTTGGCTTGCGGGGGTGGGGATGGCTGGGAGAGACGACAGCCGCTGAGAAGAGCCAGGCTGCTCAGCAGCATGCCCAGCCGATGGAGGCGTAGCGTCGAGGCCGAGCGGCGGCGTTGCGTCCAGTTCCTCATGGTGCAACCCAGACGGAGACTCTGGAACCTGGGTGCCATGGTCTCGGTGGTGATGGCCACGCTACTGGCGGGTCTGGCCCTGAGCCAGATCGACATGGTGCCGGTGGTCAATCGCGATGCCCTGCGCCTGTCGGCGTCATCGCGGGCGCTGACCGTGGAACCCCAGCTGCTGCCGGCCAGCGGCTGGAGCTCCCTGCGGGGTGATCAACTCACCGATGGAGAGGCGGAACAGGATCGGACGGAACTGGATCGGACCCGTTTTCGGGTTGGAGTGGGTGTGTATGTGACAAGCACCTACGACCTGGATCTACGGATTCCAAGCTATTCAGCCAATGGCTATGTGTGGTTGCGCTGGGACAATGGTCTACAGCAATATCTCGAAGCGCGAAATCGCAGCGCTGGCAACTTATTTTCACTCGTGAATGGCTTGCTCTCCGATGCCGATCCAGTGCTCATACCCGTGGCCGAGAATCCCGTGCAACAAGCCGACGGCAGCTATTACCAGCTCTTCTCTTTTGTGGGTCGATTCTATATCGATAAGGTCAGCTTTCGCCATTATCCCTTCATCAACGTTAGCCTGCCGTTGGTGCTTGAGGTAGACGACGAAGACGGCGAGTTTCGCTATCAAAACATGCGCTTGATGGCCGACACGCGCAACAGTGGCATGGGTCTCTACGCCCGGATCATCGGCTGGCTGAATGGGGGCTGGTCGATCGCGGAGTACCGCCATCACTACGCCACAAATTTCGGCCTCGGTGGCGGCGAAGATGATTACAGTCAAATCATCTTTGATATCTCCTTTGGCACATCGGCATGGGCCGCTTTCTGGCGCCTGCTGTTGCCCCTCGCCGTGCTGATGACCATGGTTCTGCTCGTGTTCAAGGTCAGAGCCGATGAGCAGGATGCACGCGCCAGCATCCCTGTCACCGTTCTGCTGACGCTGGTATTTCTGCAGCAGGGCTACCGGGCAGAGTTACCCAATCTGCCATTTTTAACATTTCTCGACCAGGTGTATGTCATCGCTTATGTGGTAACCCTGCTGGCCTTTGTACTGGTGATCTGGATCGGCCGACGCTACGCCGATATGGAAGCCATCGATGATCCGCTGATCAAGCAGTCGTTACAACGGCGCCTGCAACGCCTCGATGATGGGTGGCCTCTGGTGGTGGTGAGCCTGGGGGTGGTGGGCGTCACGCTCTGCTGGCTCACCCTGCCGCCGGGAGCCTGAGGGTCGAAAACCCTTCAGGCGGCCAGGGGATTGAGGCGAGCCACCAGACCGCCAGCCAGTCGCCGCATCGAGAAGCGCTCGCGCAGAAGGGCCATCAGGGCCTGCAGATCCTGGGTGTTGAGGCGGTTGTCGGCCACAAGACTGAGCAGTAGCCGCTGCCTCAAACCGCTGCCATCGCGGCCCAGCAGCAGCCGTAGACCATCGCGGGCCACCGGCAGCAGTTCAACCGGATCAGCCTCACTGTCAACCACGGCCAGCAGGTTGGCCAGGCGCTCGATCCGCAGGCGGCCATGGCGATCAAAGATCACCTCCATGAGCTTGTCGCGCATTTCAGCCGTGTCACCAGCGAGTAGGCGCCGTGCCACATAGGGATAGGCCACATCGATCACCTTGAAGCTTGGATCCAGGCGAATCGCCAACCCCTCCTGGCTCACCACGGCCCGGATGATCAGGGCAAACCGAGCCGGCACGCGGAAGGGGTAATCGAACATCAACTCCGAGAAGCGGTCGGTGATGGCCTTGAAGTTGAAACTGCCCACATTGGCGCCAAGGGCTTGGCCCAGCACCGCCTCGAGCGCTGGAATGATCGGTTCCAGATCGGCCTCGGGATGGAGAAACCCAAGCCGCACAAAATCTCGAGCCAGGGCCTCGAAATCACGATTGATCAGATGCACCACGGCACCCGTAAGCGTGAGGCGATCGGCATCGCTGATGCTGTCCATCATTCCGAAGTCGACATAGGCCATGTGACCCATGCCACGATGATGACCCGGCAGCGCAAAGAGGTTGCCGGGGTGGGGATCGGCGTGGAAATAACCAAATTCCAGGAGCTGGCGCAAACCGGCCACCACACCCGTGCGGATCAGGGCTGCTGGATCGAGGTGATGCTGCACCAGCTCCTGGCGACTCTGCATCTTGACGCCGTTAATCCACTCGGTAGTGAGCACACGCCGGCCCGAAAGACTGCGCTCCACCGCGGGCACCTTCACCTCAGGATTAGACGCAAAAAGCAAGGCAAAACGCTCGGCATTGTCCGCTTCACGGCGATAGTCGATCTCTTCGAATAAAGTACTTCCAAATTCGTCAATAATCTCATCCAGGCCAAAACCGAGATTGAGGGGAAGCAGCGGGGCGCTCACCAGGGCAAGGGCCCGCAGAATCACCAGATCACGCCGCAGGATGAAGGGCAGGTTGGGCCGCTGAACCTTCACGGCCACCCAGCGGCCGTCGTGGAGACGCGCTTTGTACACTTGGCCGAGGCTGGCCGCTGCCACGGGATAGGTGGGAAAGTCAGCGAACAGCTGGGCCGCGGGCGCCCCGAGCTCCTCGGCGATCACCTGTTCGGCCACTCTGTGCGGAAAGGCCGGCAGATCGTCCTGCAAGCGCGTGAGCTCCTCCAGCCAATCGCGTCGCACCAGATCGGGGCGGGTGGAGAGGGCTTGACCCACCTTGATGAAACAGGGCCCCAGCTCCGCGAGGGTGACCAGAATTTGCCGGGCCAGCCGTTTCTGCACAGCCGCATCGCGGCTGTTCCCCTGCACCAGCAGGCCCAGAGCGAGCCAGCTGAGCCGCCAGGTCACCTCGATCAGTCGGCCGATCCACAACCAGGGACGCTGCAGCAGCCAGCGCCGGTCGGCCCTGGGGTCGTAAGCGGGTGTGGCGCTCAGGGCAGGAGTGGCGGGTGGTCAGACTTTAGAAACCAAAGCCCAGGGACGCTTTCCGCCGATGGCCGCCGCCCCGCGCCCCGATTCCCTGTTGACCACCCTGCTGGGGGAGGCTCCGCCGCAGCTGCCCCTGCACCTGCCCGCCCATGGGCGCGGCCGAGCGTTGCCACCCCCCCTGCGCCGCCTGCTGCGCCGCCCGCCCGGCAGCTGGGACCAGCCTGAGCTGCCCGCCTTCGGCGGGCCTCTGGAGGAGCACGGGGCGGTGGCTGAGGCCCAGAAGCGGGCCGCAACCCAGCTGGGGGCAGAGCGCTGCTGGTTTGGCGTGAACGGAGCTTCCGGCCTGCTGCAGGTTGCCCTGCTCGCCTTGGCGGCTCCGGGCCAGCGGATGCTGCTGCCGCGCAATCTGCACCGATCCCTCCTGCATGGCTGCGTTTTGGGCGGGGTGGAACCCCTGCTGTTTGACACCCCCAGCGATCCCCGCAGCGGCATCCGCTACCCGCCCTCGCCCGAAACCCTGGCCCGGGTGCTGGAGCGCTGCGGCCCGGTGGCGGGCCTGGTGCTGGTGGATCCCACCTACCACGGACTGAGCGGCGATCTCCAGGGCCTGGTGCGCCTGGCCCACAGCCACGGCCTGCCGGTGCTGGTTGACCAGGCCCATGGGCGCGGTGACGCCCTGGCCGCCGGCGCCGACCTGGTGGTGCTCTCGCCCCAGAAAGCCGGTGTTGGCCTGGCCCAGGGAGCGGTGCTGCTGGCCCAGGGGCGGCGGGTGAACCACGAAGCGATCGAACGAGCCTTGCTATGGCTGCAGACCTCGAGCCCCAGCGCCCTGCTGCTGGCGGCTACCGCCGCTGCGATCGACTGGCAGTGCAGCGCCGCCGGCGAGCGCCAGAGACAAAGGGCGCTGGCGCTCGCCGGGGCGGTGCGCCGCGCCCTGGAGCACCACGGCCTGCCCCTGCTGCCCAGCGATGACCCCCTGCGTCTCACCCTGGCCACCGCAGCCTTCGGCGTCGCCGGTCCGCGCGCCGATGCCTGGCTGATGGCGCGCGGTGTGGTGGCCGAGCTGCCGGAACCGGGGGCCCTCACGTTTTGCCTGGGGCTGGCACCACCCGCTGGGCTGCGGCGCCAGCTGCCCCGGCAGCTGGTGGCTCTGCGCCAGACCCTCGGCGGCCCTGCCCTGCCGCCGTTTGAACCGCCGCCCCTGCCGCTGCTGGCCGGCCCGGAACGACCGCTGCAGGAGGCGTGGCGCGCGCCCTGGCGGTCCGTGCCGCTGGAGCTGGCCGCCGGCCAGCTCGTGGCCCGCCCGGTGTGTCCGTATCCGCCGGGAATCCCGCTGTTGATCCCGGGGGAGCGACTCGACGGCGAGCGGCTGGCCTGGCTGAAGCGCCAGCGGCAGCTGTGGCCCGAGCAGGTCGCTGATACGGTTGCGGTCGTGGCCTGAGCGATGGTGACTCCATCGGACGCCTATCGCTGGGATTTTGTGACCCCTGGTCTGCCGGATTCGCTGTTTGATGACGCGCCCGGTTTCAGCCCCACACCCATGGAGCTGCGGGTGATGCTGCTGGCCCACCTGCGGCCCCTCCCCGGTTCGCTGGTCTGGGACGTGGGCGGCGGCACCGGTGCCCTGGCGCTGGAAATCGCCCGCCTGATGCCCACCGGAGCGGTGCATACCCTCGAGCGCGATCCAGAGGCGGTGGGGCTGCTGGAGGCCAACCGCCGCCGCTTCGGCATCACCAACCTTCACATCCATGAAGGCCAGGCCCCGGCCGATCTCGGAGCCCTGCCCCCCCAGCCCGACCGGGTGCTGCTGGAGGTGGGCCGTCCCCTCGGCGACACGCTCGAAGCCGTCTGGCAGGCCCTGCAGGTGAGCGGCCGTCTGGTGATCAGCACCGCCAGCCTGGAGGGTCTGGTGGATGCCACCGATCGCCTCGGCCAGCTGGGGGCCCGCGATGTGCAGGTGGTGCAGGCCACCGTGCACCGCATGCAGCGGCGGGGCAGCCAGACCAAACTGGCAGCAGCGGAGCCGCTGTTTGTGATCGCAGCCGAACGGTGATCCCCGCTCCCCGCTCCACCACATCGTTGACGCGGCTGCTGAGCGGCTGGGCCGCCGGCGGCTTCGGCTTTGTGGTGGTGTGGCTGGGTGGCTGGTGGTTCACCGCCGCCATGGGGTTGATCGTGCATCTGGGCCTGCTGGAGTTTTTCCGCATGGCCCAGTTCAAGGGCATCCGCCCAGCGGTTCGCACCACCCTGGTGGCGGTGCAGTTGCTGTTGATCTCCACCCAGGCGGCTCAGGCCAGCCCCGATCCCACCACCCTGGTGCACGCGGTGGCGGCGGCGGTGCTGCCAGCCTCCGGCGCGGTGATCTGCGGCTGGCTGCTGCTGCAACCAATCACCGGCACCATAGCCGACATTGCCGCCTCGGTGTTCGGACTGTTTTATCTGGGCTACCTCCCGAGCCACTGGATCCAGCTGCGGGCCCTGCTGGATCCAGCCCTGGCCCCGGCTCTGGCCCCCCTCGGCCCGCCCTGGAGTTCTGGGCTGGGCCTCACCCTGCTGGCCTGTTTCCTGATCGTGGCCACCGACATCGGCTCCTATGCCATCGGCCGGCGCTGGGGTCGGCACCCCCTCTCACCGATCTCCCCCGGAAAAACGGTGGAGGGAGCGTGGGGCGGTCTGGCCTGTGCCGCCCTGGTGGGGGCTCTGGGGGGGGTGCTGCTGGGCTGGCGGCTCGGGCCGCTCGTGGGCGCAGGGCTGGGCGTGGTGGTGGCGGTGTTCGCCCTGGTGGGCGATCTCACCGAATCGATGATGAAGCGCGATGCCGGCCTCAAGGATTCCGGCGATGCCATCCCCGGCCATGGCGGTGTTCTCGATCGCATCGACAGCTATCTGTTTGTGCCAGCGGTGGTGGTCTCCCTGGTCACCCTGGTGCTGCCGGTGCTGGAGCGGGGTTGAGCCCATGCTCAGGGGAGCACCAGAGCGTTGCCCTGCAGTTCCAGAAGGCCGGTGCCGATCAGAGCCTGCTCGATCTGGATGTTGGGATCCATGGGCAGCCGGCTGGCCACGCTGCCGTCGAGCCGGTGAAACGCCACCGTGCCATCGCTGGCCTGCAAGCGGGTGGCCACCTGCACCGGTTCGCTCTCCCCCGCCGCCGGCGGGGCTTCCAGCACCAACCGGTCGGCATCGAGCCGCACACCCGCCAGCGGGCCCACGCCGATCACCTCCTCGGCCAGGGCATCGCCGATCTGGCGCCATGGTTCCAGGCTCAGAGCTTGGCGGAGACCCTCGCCACTAAACACCACCAGGCCGCTGATGCGGAAGGGCTGATCGAGCAACGCCCCGCCACCGCGCAGCACAGCGCCCATCCGCACCCGGATCGGCTCACTGGCGAGGTCCACCCGTTCGATCGGCAGATCGCGGTAGCGCACCCGCCGAGCCCGCAGCCGCACCCCGCTGAGCTCACCGCGCAGCAGCTGGCGGGTGCCGCCGAGCAGTTGGATCTCCACGGAACCGATGGACTGGCACTGCCGCCGAACCCACAGCTCCAGGCCGCGGGCCAACAGGCCGAGCACCGGCCCACCGCTGGGGTCGGTGGCGGGCGGGGGTGTGTCCATGGTGGACCGGCGGCACTGCCCGCAGTCTTACCCCAGCGCGGCAACCTCAGGCCAGCGACGCCAGCGGTCGGCCACCAGCAGCGGTTGATCGAGATGGGGAAGATGGCCGCAGGCCGGCACCAGCTCGAGCCGTGCACCGAGCAAGGCCTCGGCGGCTCGCTTCTGGGCTGGCCGCAGGATGCGATCGCAGGCACCCCAGAGCACATGCAGGGGTTGGGGCGGCAGCGGCGATCCGCTGCCGGCGAATCCGCCAGAACGCGCAAAGCGGGCCAGGGCCATGGCCCAGCCTGGTGCCTGCAGATGCAGCGAGGCGATCTGCAATTCGGCGGCACCCACCGCCGCATCTGGATCGGCGAAGGCGGTGCGGCAGAGGCCGCGACGCACGCCGGGCAGCGCCAGAAACCGTACCCCCAGGCCATCGAGCAGCGGCGGCAGGGGCATGGGCCGGCCCGTGAGGCCGGCGGGAGCCAGTAGCAGCAGCCGATCCACCCGGGCCGGCTGGCGGCGGGCCAGTTCCACCGCCACCGAGCCACCCATCGAGGCGCCAATCACACCCACCGGGCCAGGGAGCTCCGATTCGAGGCGTTGCAGCAGGGCCTCCAGATGGCGCAGCACCGGCTCTGGACCCTGCACCGCCCCCGCGGGCCGTGGGGAGAAACCGAAGCCGTGCAGGTCGGGAATGATCAGCCGGTGATGGGGTGCCAGCAGGGGGGCCAGTCGGCGGAATTCCAGAAACGAGCTGTCGAAGCCATGCAGCAGCAGCAGAGGTGGTCCCTCGCCCAGCACGGCCACAGGCCAGCGTTCATCCAGGCCCGGCAGCGACCACCACCCCACGGCGGCCGCCAGATCGCGGCCCTGGGGATCGAGCAGAGCCTGGGCGGCCCAGGCCACCAACGCCTCCTGGCTCAGCCCAGGGGCGGGCAACAACGCGTCGCTCATGCCATCTGAGGCACGCTGCAGCTCACCAGTGCCGCCAGTAGATCCTGGGGATCAACGGCAAACGGCAGATTGTGCAGATCGGATCCCGGTCGGCAGGCGAACGCACAAACGGCCTGCAGATCGATCAAGCTGGCGGCGCCAAGCCCCAGCTGGGGCAGGGAGACCGGCAGCTGCAGCGCCTCAAAGAAGGGGATCAGCTGACGGCGCGCCTGAGCGGCCAGCTGGCTGCCGCCGACCAGTTCCTCGAGCCGCAGCTGGACCAGTATCCCAAAGCCCACCTTTTCGCCATGCAGATGACCGTGGGTGGCCGCCAGCTGGGTGAGACCGTTGTGAACGGCATGGGCAGCCACCGTGCGGCAACGGGCGCCGCCGATGCCACCGATCAGGCCGGCGGTGAGGCCACAGGCCTCGGCCACCCGCACCCAGGCTTCCCCGGCCGGATCATGCAAGGCAGCCTCACCGTCAAGCAGCAGTTGGTCACGCAGCACCCGGGCCATCTGCACCGCCTGCTGGATCAGCCCATCACCACTGGCACCGCTGCTCACCGAGGCCTCATACCACTTGGCCATGGCATCGGCGATGCCACTGGCCAGGGTGCGTGGTGGCGCCTGGGCCACCAGCTGGTGGTCAAAGATCAGCAGATCGGGGCAGCGGCGCAGGGCCACATCGTGGCAAAAGGCTCCCGCTTCGCTGTACACGTTGGCCAGGGCGGTCCAGCCGGCGCAGGTGGCGGCGCTGGTGGGCACGGTTACGCAGGGAAGCTCCAGGCGATGGGCGAGCAGCTTGCCGGCGTCGAGCACCTTGCCACCGCCCATGGCCAGCACCAGATCGCAGCCGCCGCTGCGGGCTGCGTCTTGCAGGTGCTCCAGGTCGGGCTCGCAGCAATCGTGCCGCAACTCGGCGGCCTCAACTCGCAGGCCCTGGGAGGCCAGCTGGGCAGCCAGACCCCGGCGCAGGGGGGCCGTGGCTGCACTGCGACCCACCAACAGGGGACGCGACCCCAGGGCGGCGATCTGGGGCAGGGCATGCTCCCAGATTCCAGAACCGCGCAGCACCTGAGCCGGGGCGATCTGGTGGGCGCTGACGCTGCTGCTCATGACCATGGGTGAGTTCCTGCACTGTATGCAGCGTGAAAGCCGACCGCTGCCGCAGGGGCACGGATCAGCCGATGCGATCGCGGCCTGCGTCAAGCAGTCGCTCGATCTGATCCAGCCCTTCATCGAGAGGCGCGATCGCGGCGGCCATGGCCGCATCGGTAGCGGAGCTGCTGGGCCACTGCCGAGCCACCCCGCGCTGCAGGTGCATCAGACCACCGTCGATGGCCTCCAAGCGCCTGGCCAGGGCCAGCAGGCGAGCCTGGCGCTCATCCAGCCCGGAGCGGGCCGCCTCCAGGTTGCGACGCAACTGCTCCACGAGTTGTTGACGTTCATGCCGAAGGGTCTGGGAGGGTTCACGCCGCAGGTCGGCCTCCTCCCTGCTCAACCGCTGCTCCAGCGCATCGAGCGGCAGCAGCTCGCCACCCCCCGATTCCAAAAGGCGACGGCGGGAGGCGATGCGATCGGGGAGCCCCCGCAAGCGATCACAGCAGAGCTGCACCAGACCGAGGGGTTCCAAGTGGCTGGGATCCTGAAAGCGAGCCATCGCCTCCCGGCGCACCAAGTCGGCGTGGATGGCCAATTCACGGCTACGGGTTTCGGCCGCGTCGATCTCGGCCGCCGCGCGCCGATTGCGCAGGCGCTGGCCACGGCGGCGATGGCGATCCCGGAGCCAGGCGATCAGCAGCGTGAGCGGCACCGCCACCAGCAGTGCCAGTCCCAGTCCCAATGGGGTGAAACGCGTTAGCAGCACCAGTGCTGTGGCACCAACCGCCACTGCCGCAGGGTCATCCAACACGTTGGGGATGGAGAACCGCATCGTTTAAAAGGCCATCTGCAGCTCTTCCATCCGCCGGCGGATGCTGTCGACCCGACCTTCCACAAATTCACCGCCATTGCCCTGAGCGATCCGCTTGAGGCTTTCCGGGTTGTAGCCGCCACCACCCCTGTCGCCAAAGCCGATGGTGAACACGGCGATACGCTCTTCCCCCTCAAAGCCACTGCGCTGCAACTGCTGCTGCAGCGCGTCAAAGCTCAGCCCCGAACCGGAGTCCAGCCCGTCGGTCAGCACCACCACCGCCAGGATCTCGCCAGCCTGGCGGGTGCGCCGCAGCCAGTCGCGGCCGGCCAAAATCGCATCATGCAGACGGGTGCCGCCCCCCACGCTGATGCCTGCGATCACCCCGGCGGCGTTGGGGGCGCCCCCGGGGCCACCACGCAGCACCAGCGGGGCCCGCACGGTGGAATCGAAGTCGATCAGGCCAACGGTGTCGCGAGGGCCGATCTGACCGAGATAGGCCTGCAAAATGCGCTGCACCGCCGGCAGCTTGGCACCGGCCATCGACCCCGAGCTGTCAACCACCAACGCCACCCGGGAGGGTTTCTTCACCAGAAGGCGCCACTGACCAATGATCGCCTCCACCACCTCCGGTCGGGGCGATCGCAGCGAGTCGTAGGTGGCGGCGGGATCCGCACCCCTGGCCCGCGTGACCTGGCTAGCGGTCACGGCGGGGTTGGCTGGGCGAAGGCCCCGCTCGGCCACCAGCCGCTGCAGATCGGGTTGCAAAAAACGCTCGATCAGCAGCAGGGCCGCCTCACGCTCGGGGGCCGAAACCCATGGAGCGGTGGGAAGCACAGCTCGCATGGTGCTGGAGAAGGTGGCGCGAGGGTACACGGCCACGAGGGGATCCTGATCCTGCGAGCGGCGGGCATTGGCCGCCACCACCGAAGACTCGTACACCGAACCCACCGAAGCCCAGAACACCCCATTGCGCTGCATGGCACGGGCCAGTTCGTCGGTGGAGCTGCCGTAGCGGGTCACGTGCTTCTGGATGGCTCCCACAGCCGGGCCGCTGGCCTGCACATCGGCAACCGTGAGCTGCTCGGGCCGCTTGCCCGACACCTCCGCCACCATCGCCACCAGGGTCTGCAGGCCGGAGTTGGAGCGGGTGGGGGCGGTATGCACGAAGCGGATCGGCTGAGAGGGAGCCGCTGCGTCGAGCTGGCGGTGATCGCGGCTGCGGGCCAGGGCCTGATAAGGATCAGCACGCCGCAGGCCCTGCGCCAGGGGAGCCGTGGTCATGAACACCATCGGCGAGGTGGCCAGAGCCGGAGCATCGGTCGGAACCGGAATCAGTTCACGACCGGGCGCCAGGCCCTGGAGCCGGTGGCGCAGCAACTCCAGGTAGATCTCGCCATCCACCGAAACCAAGGTGGGAATGGCGGGATTGTCGGCCTCGGCCCCACCCTTGAGAACCGCGCGGGCGTGGGATTCCATCTCGCTCACCACATCACCACTGCCGGCGGCGCGGCAACGGAGCCGCACCTGGGTGCCATCGGCAAGACGGGGTGGATGGCGATCAATGGCCTGCGACCAGGCCTCACAGCTTTCGGCAAGAGCACTGCCCACCAACATG
>JAYKGR010000064.1:0-10812 GCA_035285645.1 Cyanobacteriota bacterium
TTCATCGGCACCTGGAGCGATTTCCTCTGGCCGCTGGTGATTCTCGACGATCCCAATCTCTACACTCTGCCGCTGGGTCTGCAGCAGCTGGCCAGCAGCTTCTCGCTCGACTGGCGTCTGGTGGCAGCCGGTTCGGTGATCTCCATCCTGCCGGTGCTGCTGCTGTTTCTGTTGCTGCAGCGTTTCATCCTGCCCTCGGCCCGGGGTGACGCTGTCAAGGGGTGAGCCCCCTGCTGGGAGGACGCAGCGGTAACCCTGGCGGCAGGGTGTTGCGCTCCGGTTGTCCGGGTCTAGGTGGCGGCGGCAGCTCCAGGGGCAATGGTGCTGGATCCTGACGATCGCGGGGAGGTGTCAACGGCAGCGGGCTGGGCAGCAGGGGATCCTTCAGGTCTGGAACGAGCGGTTCGCTGGCGGACAGCTGGCTGCCCAGCGATTCCAGCCGCCTGACCCGTTCTCCCAGCTGCTGCAGCTGATCAGCTTCCAGCCCCCGTGCCGCCGTGCCACCGCTCTGTTCCAGCCTGTCGAGGCGACGGTTCAACGCCTCGATCGCCTGGCCCTGCTGCATCGCCCGCACGATCACCACCGCCAGCATCACCAGGCTGGCGCTGCTCAGGCCGATCAGCGTCAGCAGGGGCCAGTCGCGTTCGCGGTTCATGGCCAGCGGGAGCGCTGCGCGGCACCCTCCAGGAGCGCAAGGCGGGTGCGCTCATACACCCGCTCCGCCTCCGCGGGTGATGGGCCCACGCAGGTCATCCCCAGCTTGCCGTGTTCCGACAGACACCCCAGCAGATGGAACACGCTGCCCTGCAACCGGGCTGGATCGTAATGGAGGCCGGCTGCCGCCACGATGTCGATCAGATCCTGCGGCAGCAGGCCGCGCAGCCGCTGATCGGTGAGGTTGTCGGTGGCCCTGTAGTGGAGAGAGCTGCCGGTGGGCGACAAAAAGCAGCCGCTGGCTGGATCGAGATGGCCGGTGGTGATCGCCCGCAGCGCCATCGTGGGATGGGTGGTGCCCCCTTTGCGCAGGTTCACCTCAATGGCCTGTACATCCCAGTGCGCACCGAAGCGGCGGGCGAGAAAATCCACCGAAAAGCGTTCCAGGGCACCTTCCCCTGCCAGGGCCTCGCCGATGGCCTGGCCGTGGCGCACCAGCTCCAGGCGGTAGGGATCCTCGGCCGGGAAGCGGCAACCCAGGTAGGTTTGGCCACTGGGGCCCCCCAGGATCTGCTCATGGGTGGAGAGCACCTCCACCGCACCGCCGGGCAAGATGGTGGCCTGCGCGCTCGGCGAGCGCAGCTCCTCGCCACCCTCCAGCCAGGCTTCCACCAGGGCGCCCTGCTCCTGCAGGATCTGCTGCCATGCGGGTGCCGGCATGGCCAGCTGCTCCATGGCCTGGCGCAACCGCTGGCGCCGCTGCCGCTCCGACAGGGCCGCCAGTTGCAGGGGCGCCAGTTCCAGGGGGGCGTTGCCCTCGCCGCTGAAGCCCTCGTTCAGTTTCACCACGGCGCGGGCCAACTGGGGATGCTGCTCCCACAGCAGGGCGGCGGCCTCCGCCAGGTCGTCGAGACTGTGCACCAGCGCGCTACCGGGCGGATGGGGCACACCGCAACGGGCAAACAAGGCGCGGCTGCCGGCCTTGCTCCCCCAATAGGCCAGGGCCGGGTCGGTGCCCAGCAGCGGCAGCTGCAGACGCTCGGACAGCTGTTGTTCCAGCTGCGTCACTACGTAGCACTCGATGAAGCTGCGCCCCGGTCGCAGCAGGCCAGCGATGCGGCGCAGCAGGGCCGGCCTCTCCAGCAGCTTGCTGGTGAGCGGCCGGGCTGAGGCATCGTCGGTGTCGAACAGATGCAGGCGCTGGCGGGCATGGCCGGTGGGCACCCCCGGCAACAGCTCCAGCACCGAGTCCACCACCAGTTCAGGCAGCAGCTTGCTGGTTGCCACCACCATGCGCATGTCGGGCTGGCGCAGGCGGGTCAGCGCGAACAGCTGCCGCTCCTCGTAATGGTGATAGCCGGTCACCAGTTCGATTTGCCGCTGCTCCAGGCTGAGGGAAGGCACCATCAGCACATCGCAACCACCTCTGTCGCCGCTGAGCTGCTCCTGGCCCCATTCCGGCCGTAGGTCGGCCTGCAGCTCGCGGAAGTTGCGGATCATGGCCGTGGCCGCGGGTGTGCTCCCATGCTGATCAGGCGGGATAGCCCCGACCCGCCGGGATCGGATAGGGAATGCGCCGGTGCCGCATGCGTTTCCAGACCCGCACAAAGGCTCCGATCACCAGAGCCAGTTCGGCTCGACCCAAACCACTGTCGGCCAGCTGGCCGTCGCGACGGCGGGCTTCCACGATGCGACGCACCACGGCCTCGGCCTGCAGGCTATCGGTATCGGGAGGCAGCGAGCGCAGCGCTGCCTCGCAGCCATCGGCCAGCATCAGGATCGCCGTTTCGCGGCTGCGGGGTATCGGGCCTCGGTAGCGAAACCATTCCTCGGGCACGGCCGGGTCCTGCTGGCGAGCTTGATGCAGGAAATAACCCATCCGCAGCGTGCCTTGATGCTCAGGAATGAAATCAGCGAGGGGGCGGGGCAGGTGATAGCGCCGAGCCAGTTTCAGGCCCTCATCCACATGGGCCTGAAGAATGGCGGCGCTGGCGGTCGGATTGCCCAGTTGATCGTGGGGATTGACGCCGCCGTCCTGGTTTTCGATGAACATGCCCGGCGCATGGAGTTTGCCCACGTCGTGATACAGCGCTCCGGTACGGATCAGGTCGACGTCGGCGTGGATCGCCCGCGCTCCCTCCTCCGCCAGGCCGGTGATCATGAGCGTGTGTTCGAAGGTGCCGGGAGCTTCCTGGGAGAGGCGCCGCAGCAGCGGCAGCTCCAGATCGGCCAGCTCCCGCAGTCGGGTGGGTGGCAACAGTCCGAAAAAGCTTTCCACCAGTGGGGCCAGCAATACCCCCGCCAGCAGCAAAGACGCCACCAGAAGCGTTTCGGCCACCGGGTCGACCGGTGCACGCATCAGCCAGGCCAGCAGCCATACCGCCATAGGCAGCAGCAAGGCCAGCCGCAGCAGGTCGGCCCGGGTGCGCTGGCGACCGCCGAGCAGTGCCGCCAGAGCCGCCAGTGCGGCTGCGGCCAGCAGCCGCATCGCCATGGCCGCATCGGGAGGCTGGGGCCAGAGCAGGGCCGCCGCTGCCAGCCAGGCCAGGCCAGGCACCGTGCCCAGCCCCTGCGATAAGAGCAGGGTTGGAGGCACCAGCAGAGCCATGGGGCTGACCAGCGCCCCCAGGCTGAGCTTGGCGGCCTGCACCGCCAGCAGCATCAGCAAGGCGAGCAGGGCCTGGCGCGGCTCCAGGCTGGCCCGCCACCGCCGCATCAGCAGCAGCATCACCCCACAGGTGGCCAGGGCCTCCAGCAGATGCGCGATCCAAGCCAGGGGCCGGGGCCGACGGTTGACCAGCCCAAAGGAATCGAGCACATCGAAGGCTTCGGGCGAGAGCGGTTCCCCTTGGCGGGTGATCAGGTCGCCGCGCCGCACCGTGATCGTGGGGATGCCCTGCTGGCGGATCAACTGCTCCAGGCGCCGCTGGCTCTGGATTGGATCCTGGCGCAGGTTGCTGGCGCCGTGCAGGCTTTGCGCCAACAGGCGGCTGCCGAGGTGGCGAGCGGGCGGCGGCTGGCTCTCAAGCTGCAGGCTGGCCGCCTGCAGCAGCTGCCCCTCCGACACCTGGGCCACCACGCCCTGGCTGAGCATGCGCAGCTGGGCCTGCCGCACCTCACGCTGCCAGCGGCTGAGCTGATCGGAGGTGAGGCTGCGCAACCATGCCTCTTCGTCGTTGGTGAGATGCAGGGGATCGAGCTGGCGCTGGGGGCTGGCGAGGGTCTGCTCCAGCTGGGCCAGCCGTTGATCAAGCTGACCGCGAAGCTCGAGGCTGGCCTGCTCATCGACCACCTGCACCGATACGCCCTGGCTGTGCTGCCGCAGGCGGCGCTCCAGGGCGTTGCTGTCGATCACCGTGGCATCGCGAGGGGCCCGCACCGTGAAAGGGGATGGCAGCGAAGGCCTCAGGCTGGGTTCCACGAGCCAGGGCCAGCTGCTCACCAGACCCACCAGCACCATCACCACCACCACGGCGGTGGTGCCGGCACCGCGCCAGCGCACCAGGGCCTGGCGGGGCCGCTCCAACCTGAGCAGCCGCCGCCAGAGGATCCGCAACCGGCGCAGGGGCGGCGTCATGGTTCCCGTGTCTGGGGGAACGCTAGTCGCACTGCGCGGCCGCCGGCCTGACTCAGACCGAGGGTTGGATGCACACAGATCAGCCAGAACGAAACACCAGTTGTCACGGCGCTTCGATCGGCCTGAGTAGTCGAACGAACGGACCCAGGCGGCGGTGAAGTCCTCCGCCAAAGCATGGAAGAAAGAGGGACTGCGGCTGTCAATGCTGCTCGCGGGCGGCTGAACACGGGGGACATCCCTGAATCAGCGTGGAGCCTCTGCAACCATCAGACTCCATCGCAGCGCCAACCAGCCCGATGTCTGCACCATGCCGCCTCCTTCAGGATGGGGTCATGCAGCTGGCCGAGGCCTATACCGAGCTCCGCGCCCTGGTGGCGGCACCCCAGACGGAGCGAGCCTTCGCGATCGGCAGTCTTCATCCGGCCGCTGCCGTCGAAGCGGCGCTCCATCATCAACTGGGTGCGGTCAGCGATGCGTTCGACCGCACCCTGCTGGATTCCTGCCAACAGGCGGGCGATCGCGGTGCGCTGCTCTGCCTGCGGTGCCGGGTGAGTTAGGCGGCCGAGCAGAAGCTGCTCGCCCTGCACCGTCAGTTTGGTGTCAGCCACCGGCTCGACCTCGTGGACATGGCGGCCACCGTGCTCGATGACCGCGGCCAGCTGCTGCCCTGGCCTGATTCCCCGTCCTCCGTTATGGGACGACCATTCAGCATCGACGTGCTGCTGCATTTCCAGCCTCAACGCGCCGGCCTGGGCCACTGGACACGGGTCCGTGTCCAGAGTCATGAGCCGCTGGTGACCCTCCTGCGTCAGCAGGGCCTGCTGCTGATCCGCGACTGGGCCCTGCTGGCCCATTCCAGTGCCACCCGCATGGCTCGGCTTTGGCGCTGGCATGGCCGCGACGGTCTTGACCTCGCCACCGTGAGCCGTCTTCATGCCGCCTATGGACGCCTCTATGACCGCGCCCTGGAGGGCAGCAACCTGCCTCGGCGTCGCTGGGATCCCAGCGACGCGTTTTTGGAGGAGGTCGACCCCGACGTCCCGGCGCGGATCACCCGCGAGCGCCTGCAAGCCATGGCCAGCGCTCTGCGTCGGGAGCGGCTCGGCCAGACCCCCTGCCAGGTTGATGCCATGGCTCCGAGCAGCGACGGCGACCCCGACGACATCTCCAACGATCGCGCCCTGGTGGCCCTTCTGGACGACAGCCTGCGCCGTGCCCTGGAGCGCCAGCTTCCAGCCATGCTCGGCTCCAGGATCAGGCCCTGCGACGTTGTTTGTGGCGTGAGTACGCCAGGGGCCTGCGCCAGCGCACCATCGCCGACGTGTGTGGATGCAGCCAGGCGATGGTGAGTCGACGCCTGCAGGAGCGGGCCCATGCCTCCACGGTGGCGACCACCGCGTTGGAACAGTTGCTCGACCGCCCTGAACTGGAGGGCATCAGCCGTAGCCATGCTCGCGTGGAGCGCCTTCTCGGCGCCCTCTCCACCCACCTGCTGGAAGCACCGCCCGGTGGCGATCGCTCCCGCATGGCGCTTTGGCTTCTTCCCTTTTTCACCAAGTCATGACGATCGCCGTTCCGGGTGACGACGACCCCCTGGCCCTGCCTCTGGACGATGTCACCGTGTTGCTCGATCCACTCCCGGATGCGCGCGAGGCAGCCGATCTGGTTGCTCAGACGGTGAGGGCCCTGCGCCAGCAGCTGGCTGAACTGGGGTTGGCCCTCCCCCTGCAGGAGCTCCCGGGAGACAGGGGGGCGCCTGCCAGTGGGCGGCTGTTGCGCCTGGCAGACCACCGGGTTCAACTGGTTTGCGCTCCTTTCTGGTGCGACGTGATTGCCGTGCCTCCCGAGCCCTGGCGACCGGGGGTCGAGCCCATTCAGTTCCTGCTTGCTGCCTGGGTCGAGCCCGACCTTAGAGCCGTGCGTTTGCCCGGGGTGCTCACGGCAGCCGAACTGGCGCAGCACCTGCCCGACCTGGCCCGCTCCAGCGAACCCTGCGTGGTGCCCCTTTCAGCGTTTCGTGGCGGCGTTGAGAGGCTGTTCAGCATGGTTCGACTGCTGCCGCCGGTGGTGGTCACCTCCTCGCCCGTTGTGCACGCCCTCGATTGGCTTGATGGTGTGCTCACCGCCGCTCTGGAGGTTTTCGGGGCTGAGTTGGTGCCCGCCGCGGCTGGGGCCTTCCGCAGTCATGGTGGTGCTGAGGCGAGCGACGCCCTGGCCGCGGTCGCCATTCCCCTCGCCCTGGTGCACGGCCGCCTGGGTTGGGGGGCGGCCCGGGACGGTGCCAGTGAGCGCTTCCACTTACGTCTGTCGTTGCACGGACCGCCGGCCAGGCCGCAATGGCTGGAGCTGCGGTTGGAGCCCGCTCTGCCGGGGGATCTGCTTCCCCCGGCGCTCACATTGAAAGTCGGCACACAGCCGGCGAGCAGCGGCTCCCAGGGGTCGACCCGCCCCCTGGTGCTCGCGGTGGCTGCCAGCAGTGAGCCGATCAGCATTGTGCTGGAGCATCGGGGATTGGTGGAGTTGCAGCTCCCCCCCATTGCCTTGCTGCCAGATCTGAACCTGCAACCTTTCGGCGACAGCAACGAGCTGGCGGCTCTCCTGCTGAGCCCTGCCCTGCAGACCAGCCTGCGGCTCGAGCCGCCCCAGAGGGCCCTGGAAGTTGCAGACCGCCTGGCGACGGCGCTTTTTGAACCATCAAGGCGGTGGCGGTGAACGCGTGCCCGCGAGCGTGGTGGACGACTACGCCGATCAGCTCATCCAGTCGCTGACCCAGTGGTTCAGCCTGCCCGCCTGGGGCCCGCTGCACCGGGCCCTGCGCCTGCAGCCGGGGCTTCCCCTTCGCCTGCGGATCGCGCCGGATCTGCGGGCTCTGGAATCCCTGCCTTGGGAAACCCTTCCCTTCGGTCGGCCCCTCTGGCGCCTGCCGCCGCAGGATCCGGTCCTGCCTGTGGCCGCGGGCCGGCAGCGTCGAGCCCGTCTGCTGCTGCTGGTGGGCGAGGAAAACAATCTGGACTTGCAGGAGGAGGTGGAGGCCCTGGGCAGCGTGGCCCGCCGGGATCGCCTGCTGCTCCGCATTCTGCGGGGGACGGCCGCCGGTGCCGCTGCCTTGCGCCGCGCTCTGGAGGAGGAGCCGGGCTGGGATGCCCTGATCTTTCTCGGCCATACCGAGCGCGATGTAGCAAGCGGTGGCCGCCTGCAGCTTGGTGATGGCACCTGGATCAGCGGCGCCAGTTTGGAAGAACCCCTGCGTCGGGCTGCCGATCGTGGGCTTGGCCTGGTGTTGTTGAACAGCTGCAGCGGCATCGACCTGGCTCACCGCTGCCTGGCGGCAGGGGTGGCCTGGGTGCAGGTGTTTTGTGAACCGGTGCCCAGCGCTGCCGCCGCCCATGCCTTTCTGCAGCTGTTGCGGCAACTGGAGGCGGGCCATCCCTTTCACCAGGCGCTTACCGCTGCCGCGGGTTGCTCAGTGCCTATGCCCACCCGGAGGCGAAGCCGTTCCGCTGGCCCCTGCCCAGCTCGCGCCTGCAACGTCGCGAGCTGTTGCTCCTGGGGAGCGGCGCTGCCCTCGCGGGCAGTGTGGGCCTGGGGATGGGCTGGGCTGGCCGGGCCCATGTGGGTCGGAGGGAATGGCGCATGGCCACCTACCTGGGTCGCCAGGACCAGCGGCTCTTGGTGGCACAGGCTCCCCAACGGCTGGCTCGGAGGCTGGCGCAGCTCACCGACGGTCGCTTTCAGCTGGTGCTGGTGAATGAGCCCGATCTGTCCACCTCGCAGATCTTCCGTTTGGTGAACCAAGGGCACCGCTACCAGTGCGGCTATGCGGACATCTATTACGACAAAGTGACGCCATAGCTCTGCCAGCTGGTCGTTCACAGCGGCGCTGGCCCTGGCGTTTTCAGCGGTGGCGGCTGCAGCGCCGCGGCTCAGCCAGTCTTCCGCCTCCTGGCGCGCCCGGGCAGGCAGCACCACATCGGCCTGCAGGCACTGCCGTTCCAGCTTCACGCGGCAGTGCTGAAGCTTCGGTTCAGCCCTGGCCCGCTCCTCGGCGGCCACAGCCTCCACCCCTCCTCGGCGCTGCGCACCAGGCCATCAAGCTCGGCACACACGCGCCGCAGGCCGTTGCTGCTCTCCTCCGCCAGGGTTCGGGCCCGGCTGGAGGCCACTTCGGATCGCTCCTCGGCCTGGGCTTCCACCTGGTCGGCTTCGCTGAAGGCTTCGGCTTCGGCGATTGCCGCATCCCGCAGCACCTCTGCCAGACGGGCACGGCCCAGTGAATCGAGGTAATCCACCCGGTCCACCACCTACAGGATCTTGAAGATGTCCACCTGAAGCCCGAGCTTGTCCATGTCGGGCGGGTCACCTCCAGCACTTGAGCCGCGAAGCGCAGGTGTCCCTCCAGGGTGCGAGCGGCGACCTGATTCACCTCCAAAGGGTCCATTTGCAGAAATCGCTCCACGGCGTTGCCGACCACGAGCGCACTCCGGCGAGTAGGAGTCCAAGGCCGGCAGCGGTGAGTAGCGGGATTTCAAGGCCAAGCCCCGTGAAGGCTGGCGGGCCTGGTG
Organism: Cyanobacteriota bacterium; assembly: GCA_035285645.1. GTDB lineage: Bacteria > Cyanobacteriota > Cyanobacteriia > PCC-6307 > Cyanobiaceae > Cyanobium. Next base: position 8,794 of record JAYKGR010000064.1, read on the forward strand.
CGGCGGCGGTATTGCCGCCGGGGGAGCCGCTGACGCTGCTCAGCAGCGGCGGCGAGACATGGATCGGCATGACGAGGGCAAGCGAAGGTCAGGAGGGGTCGGGCGCCAGCGCGGTGACCCAGACGTCCAGGTGCTCCCGGTTCATGACCAGCACCCGCTCTCCCCGATACAGCGGCCTGGGATCGCAGCTGTACGCGGGGCAATCGATCACTAAGCCGCGCACCCTCAGACGCACGACTCCGCGCAGATGGGGGGCGCAGGTCAACCGGATCTCGCCCACAGAGCCCACCAGATCGTTGAGTTCCACCAGGCTGTTGGCCTGCGCCTTGGCACAGCTGAGGCCAAGCTTCCGCACCACCTGGAGGATCAGCAGCACAACGATGAACGGAGACATCGGTAACGGGGCGGCCACGCTGGGTGGCCAGGAGGAGGACCGTGATTCCTGGACTCCTCCTTCTGGTTGCCGACGGCGACGGCTGATTCAGATCCGAGCGGAGCAGATGGGTGTGGTCTCAGGGCAACGCTTGTTGCCAGCGTTTCAGGAGGTCCTGCAGGCTTGTGTCGGAAGGCGGTGGCAGGCGACGCACAGCATCGCCTGCCTGGCTGCCGCCCCGGCCATCGGGGCCGCGAAACCCAAGCTGACGCAACACGGCCTGACCCTTTGGCCCGGCCAGATCGGCGACCACTTTGCGCCCATCGCCCACGCTTCCCTGGCCATCGCCGCTGACGACGGCCGCGGCGAGCACGATCTCAATGGTGGGATCAGGCACCAGCATGCGCAGTCCACCGGGCTGCCTCTGCCCGGCTTCGGCTCCCCGGGTGAGGGCCCCTGACTCATAGACCATGGCCAGATCCCCGTCGTTGGGGCCAGCGCTGATGAATTCGCGCAGCAGAATGTCGGTGGAGCGAGCTGGGCGATAGACCGCGCGCATCAGGGCTGGTACGGCTCGCGCGGGCGATTCGCCGAGGCTCCAGAGGGCAAGGGTGAGCTGACCGGAAGTGGAACGCAGCGGGTCGGTGATGCGCAGATCAAAACTTCCCCAGGTGGCCGGTCCGCCGATGGCGCTCCACTGGCCTGCTGCCGCCGCCTGGCGCAGCCTCGGCCATGAGAAACGACCATCGCGAAACAGAAGCTGTGCCCGATCAGGCCAGGCCACCGCCACCAGCAGGGTGTGGGCGATCGGTCGTGGCTCATCGGCGAACGGCCGACTATCCCCCATGGCCTGACGGGCCAACCGGAAGGCACTCAACTGGACGGCATTGGAGGGGATCAGCACCCTGGCTCTCTCCGTACCGGCATCGAGTTGCCGGTTGACCATCTCCTGGCCACCCAGCACCTGCCAGCGCAGATCCAGGCCTGGATGGCGCTGTTCGAACCCGGTCTCAAAACGTTGCATCGCCGGCTCGAGCTCGGAACCGATCGCCACCAGCACCGGCCGGCGCCAGATCGGCACCCCAGGCCCCGCCAGCACCATGGCTCCGGCCACTAAGGACAGTGACAACAGACGGCGGCGTGTGATGGGGGACACCATGGCTACCGGATTAGGTGGCTAGAAAGGTAGAAGGATCGTAAGAGATACGACCCGATCACACCGAAAACCGATCAATACCAACCATTGTCATCAAAATCACTCTACCTTTCAAATTCCTCTGAAGCCCATTTTGCTTGGGCTGTCAATCATGACATGAGAACTTTGGCTCGCTTCTGCTCTGCAGGGGCATGGCTGCAGCCAAAGTTTTAAGCCGAATAAGCTCAACTGCTCTGAGAAATTTATACTAATGAAACAGTCTTTTATTGCTTTTTCGCTGTACAACAAAGCTGGTCTTTTGGCGTTGGTTGCCCTCATCGCCGGCTGTGGCGCCCTGCCGATGGGCCCTCAGCTCTCGCTCATCATGTTGGTGGGCAGTGCTCTTGCCGAAAGCTGTGAGGCCTGGTCGCAGGCCATTGATCGCCATCCACCCCGTCTTGCCGATGGCACCCAGGTGCGGCTCCGTTGCCGCGCCGCCGGCAGTGGTGAT
>JAYKGR010000065.1:0-4242 GCA_035285645.1 Cyanobacteriota bacterium
GCCAGCTCCACATGGCGCAGGCCCGCCGCCTGCAGGGCCTGCAGCTGGCGGCGGGCCTGCTGGCCATCGGCGGGGCGCAGCACCGCCAGCACGGGCTGGCGGCGCAGGCCGGCGATCAGGGCAGCGCCGCCCGGATCAGACGTATTCGGCCACCTTCACATCGGAGCGGATCAGCAGCTCCTGCAGCTGCTCGGCATCCACCGTTTCCGTCTCCACCAGCATGTCGGCCAGGGCATCGAGCACCGGGCGATTGGCGGTGAGCACCTCGGTGGCCCGCTTGTAGGCCGCGGCCACCAGCTGGCTCACCTCCTCGTCGATGGCGGCGGCGGTGTCTTCCGAGAAGTCGCGCTCGGCGGCGATGTCGCGGCCCAGGAACATGCCGCCGTTGCTGCGGCCCAGGGCCACCGGACCGAGCCGATCGCTCATGCCAAAGCGCGTCACCATCTGGCGGGCGACACGGGCCACCTGCTGCAGGTCGTTGGAGGCACCCGTGGTGACTTCATCTTCTCCGTAGACAATCTCTTCGGCGACCCTGCCGCCAAGGGCCACCGCCATCTGGTTTTGCAGGTAGGCGCGGGAGTAAAGGCCCGACTCCATTCGCTCTTCACTGGGGGTGAAGAAGGTCAGGCCGCCGGCATTGCCGCGCGGAATGATGGAGATCTTCTGCACCGGGTCGTAGTCGGGCATGAGGGCACCCACCAGGGCATGGCCGGCCTCGTGATAGGCCACAAGGCGCTTGCGCTTGTCGCTCATCACACGATCTTTCTTCTCCGGACCGGCCATCACCCGCTCAATGGCATCGTTCACCTCATCCATGGAGATTTCGGTGAGCTGGCGCCGGGCGGCCAGGATCGCCGCCTCATTGAGAAGATTGGCCAGATCTGCACCCGTGAAGCCAGGGGTGCGACGGGCGATGCGATCGAGATCCACGTCTTTGGCCAACGTCTTGCCGCGGGCGTGGACCCCCAGAATCTGCAGACGGCCGCTGTAATCCGGCCGATCGACCACCACCTGTCGATCGAATCGGCCTGGGCGCATCAGGGCTGCATCAAGGACATCGGGGCGGTTGGTGGCAGCAACAATGATGATGCCGGTGTTGCCCTCAAAACCATCCATCTCAGTGAGAAGCTGGTTGAGGGTCTGCTCCCGTTCATCGTTACCGCCACCGAGGCCAGCACCGCGCTGACGTCCGACGGCGTCGATTTCATCGATGAACACAATGCAGGGGGCGTTCTTTTTGGCCTGCTCAAACAGGTCGCGAACGCGGCTTGCACCGACGCCCACGAACATCTCGACAAATTCAGAACCGGAAATCGAGAAGAACGGCACTCCGGCTTCACCGGCCACGGCCTTGGCCAGAAGGGTTTTGCCCGTGCCGGGAGGGCCCACCAGCAGAACGCCTTTGGGGATTTTGGCACCCACCGCCGTGAAGCGATCCGGGTTTTTGAGGAAATCCACCACCTCGGTGAGCTCAAGCTTGGCGCCTTCAATACCGGCCACATCACCGAAAGTGACCTGGGTCTGGGGTTCCATCTGAACCCGGGCCTTGCTTTTGCCAAAGCTCATCGCAGGGTTGCCACCACCTCCTTGGGCGCGGCGCAGCAGGAAGAAGAGCCCTCCCAACAACAGCAGCGGGAAGAGAAGGCTTCCCACCGCCTGCTGCCAGGCAGCGGGCTCTCGGCTGGGCTGCACGGAGATGTCGACCTTCTTGTCGGTGAGCAGCTTCAGCAGGTCCTTGTCGGGAGCCAGGTTGACAACAGCCTGTCGACCATCGTTCTCGACGACCAGAGCCGTGCCGCGGTCAGGCGAGATTGTGACCCGGGCCACCTCGTTGGCCTGCACCGCCTCCACGAAGTCGCTGTAGCGAATGGTGCGCGGCGCGCTGGCCGGGTTGGGTCGATCGAGGAAGGCCGTGCCCACAGCGATGGCCACGATCACCAGAAGCACATAGAGCCCAGCGTTGCGCCAGCGCTTCTTCACGAGCCGTTCCTCCGGAGAATGAGAGAGTGGTTACGAATGTTAACGGACCAGAGGGCCCTCTGGCCTCAGCCGGCGGCGCGAAGCACCTCCACCACACTACGGAAGGCGAACCACTCGGGGATCTCCTCGCCGCCGCGCAGCATCTGGCGAAACTGGGTGCCGCTGAGCTTGCGCACGTGCAGGCCTCGGGCCTCGGCGTGTTCGGCCGTCACATAGCCCTCTTCCTCGGTGTACACCAAGTTGAGCGAGGGCACGGTTTCCATGCCCAGCTCCGTGGCCTGGTCCCGGGCGAAGTCTTGGGCTTCATAAGGTCCATAGAAGTCGTCGCCCGTGAGCGACGATTTGCAGCCGGCCATGTCGCGGCCAATGATGAAGTGCGTGCAGCCGTAGTTCTTGCGGATGATCATGTGCTGCAGCGCCTCCCGCGGCCCGGCCATGTGCATCGAGTAAGGCAGGTAGGCCCAACGGATCCGAGGGTTGTTCACCTCGGCCGCCAGGCGTTCATAGGTCTGGAAGCGCACCTCTCCAGCAATGTCATCGTCTTGGGTGGGACCGCAGGTGGGGTGCACCAGCACCACAGCCCCCGTGCTCACGTTGGAAGCCTCCAGGGCGCGGGTGAACAGCTCGTAGTGGGCGCGGTGGATGGGATTGCGGCACTGGAAGGCCACCACATCGTCTTGAGCGGGCAGGGTGGCGCGCACCTCGGCGGGGGTGCGGCAGGGAAACACCCGCTCCGGCAGAGCCAGCCCCTGCAGCCGCCCCCCCAGGTAGTAGCGGCCCCGTTCACCCATGATCATGCGCACGGCGGGATGCTCGATCGACGTGGTGCCGTAACACCCCTTGGCCTCTTTGACCTTGTCGGGCTCCCAGCGGCTCTCCACCGTAAGTACGGCCAGATCCCGGCCCCGATAGGTGAGCAACAGCCGATCGCCTACGGCGATCGAGGCATCGTGGCTGTCAAACACGATCGGCAGACCAAACAGCAGCCCGCTGGTGGTGCGATGGCCGGCCACCACCGCTTCGTAATCCTCCTGATGCATGAACCCGCGCAGGGGGGAGAAGCCACCCACCACCAGCAGTTCCACATCGCAGGCATTGCGGTCGCTGCACTCCACCACGCGATCCACATCGGCACGCACGGCGTCGTGCTGCTCCGCCGGCACCATGAGATCCACCAGGCTGCCGCCATGGGGCGCGATCAGACCATGGCTGGCGGAGGTGGTGGTGGTCATGGGCATCCAAAAGTCAGGCGCCGATTCTCCCAGACAGGCGGCCCAGCCTTCGCGGGCAACAAAAAAGGGGGGCGGAAGCCCCCCAGAAGCCACGGTTGAACGGGATCAGGCCTGTTCGAGGCGACCAAACAGCTCGCCGGTGATCTTGACATCCACGGCTTCCTTGGTGCCCATGTCGGTGTCAGAGGGCTGCACGGCGGTGAACACACCGGCGAATTCACCGGTTTCGGCATCCACCTTGGTGATCGACAGTTCCATCGTGCCGCTGCCATCCACGTAGCGCTTCACGGTTTCACCGGTGAAGTCGTCGCCGGCGGGCACCAGGCCCACAGCCGAGCTGTAGCCGGTGGTGAGGCCCCGGCCCTTGGGATCGAGGAAATTGCTGGTGCGGTAGCTGGGGGCGCGGTAAGCACCGGAGAAGTCGGTGCTGGTGTTGATGGAACCACCGGATGCCGTAGCCACCAGCTCTTTGCTGGAGAAGGTGAAGGGCACCTCCTCACCGCCGGGAAGCAACACGGTGATCGGCTGGAAATCGATGCCACCGAGCTCGGTGAAGGTGAGGCCCTCCGACGAAACCTTGAGGTCGCCGTACACCTGATCGAGACTGGAGGTGTAGCGGGTGAGGATCTTGCCGGCCACGAAGCGGGCCTCCTGACGCTTGTTGGCAGGCTCGCCCTTCACGAACACCTCGGAGGGATGGAGGCAGATCTCCTTCAGCTGATAGGTGGCGGAGGGATCGAGGGCAATGGAACCGCGGGCCGAATCGGGAAGGGTGGGACAGTCGTTGGCCTTACCGGTGTTGACGATGTCGTCGTAGGTGGTGGAACTGCGATCGAGGGCCTGGGCGCCGCCGCTGCATGCGGTGACCAGGCTCAGGCACAGCGCCAGCACCAGGGCCAGCAGAGGACGAAAACGCATGGGAAACGCCGCAGGGACGGAAAGGGAACTGGGCTGGCGCGGATCCTACCGGTGGGATCCCTCCGGGCCTGATAGGTTGCGGCGCCTCTCAACAACCTGTATGAGAGCCAGG
>JAYKGR010000066.1:0-2600 GCA_035285645.1 Cyanobacteriota bacterium
TTCCTTGGGCGGGCGGCCGCTGAAGGTGGTGAGAAACACCGGATCCCGCCGTTGGGTCATGCAGTGGAAGCGCACCAGAGGTGAGTCCTCCACACCGCCGTAGAACCCCATGTGATCCCCGAAGGGACCATCCGGCAGCACCTCACCCGGCGTGATCGTTCCCTCCAGCACCACTTCGCTGTGGCTGGGCACCTGCAGGTCGATGGTTTTGCAGGGAGCCAGACGAACCCCCTCGCCGGCATAGATGCCTGCGAAGAGCCATTCGCTCAGCTGCACCGGGATGGGCGTGGCCGCCGCCATCACCAGCAGTGGATGCACGCCGATCGCAATGGCGATCTCCAGCTTTTTGCCCAGGGCCGCCGCCTTGCGCAGGTGGCGGGCGCCGCCGCGCACGCTCAGCCAGTGCACGGTCATCGTATTGATGCTCTGCTGTTGCAGCCGGTACACGCCCACGTTGGGGGTGCCGGTTTCGGGATCCTTAGTGATCACCAGGCCCAGGGTGAGAATGCGGCCGCCATCGCCGGGCCACGGGCGCAGCAGGGGCAGCGCATCCAGGTTCACCGCATCACCCTTGAACACCTGCTGGCGGCAGGGGGGCGTGAGATCGAGATCGGGCCTGGCTTTGAGCACATCGAACAGCACTGAGCCGAAACGCAACGCCTCGCGGGCGCCTTTGGGCGGCCGGGGTTGCTGCAGCAACGCCAACCGTTCGCCCAGGGCTTCCAGCTCCTCGGGCCGCTCCATGCCCAGGCTCCACAGCACCCGCTCCTGGGTGCCCATCAGGTTGATCGCCACCGGCATCGCCGAGCCGTTCACGTTGTCAAACAGCAGCGCCGGGCCACCGGCGGCCAGCACCCGATCGGCGATCGCCGCCAGCTCCAGATCCGGATCCACGGGCGCGGTGATGCGGCGCAGCTGGCCGCGCTCCTCCAGTAGGCGCAGAAACCCTCGCAGATCACGTTGACGGCTGGGCACGGCGCAACGGCCGCCACAGCGGCCCTGAACGAGTGGCGTCACTGTGGCGCAGCCGACGCCCGGCCGCTGACACACTTGGCCCCTGTGCACTCCCGCCGCGCCGTGAAGCTCTCCTACTTCCACACCTCCGAAGCCGTGCCGCCCGTGCTGCCACCCGCCGAAGGCGGACCCGATGCGGCGGTGGTGATCGACGTGCTGCGGGCCACCACCACCATCGCCTGGTCGCTGGCCAACGGCGCCGAAGCGGTGCAGGCCTTCGCCGACCTCAATGCTCTGGAAACCGCGGCGGCCGCCTGGCCCGCCGCCCAGCGCCTGCGGGCCGGTGAACGGGGCGGCCAACGGGTGGCGGGCTACGACCTGGGCAATTCACCTCTGGCGGTGACGCCGGAGCTGGTGGGGGGCAAGCGGATCTTCATGAGCACCACCAACGGCACCCGCTCCCTGGCGGCCGTGCGCGAGGTGCCGCTGCTGCTCACGGCCTGTCTGCCCAACCGCACGGCGGTGGCCCGACGGCTGATCGAACGGGGCTGCAGCGACGTGTGGATCGTGGGTAGCGGCTGGGAAGGGGATTACTCCCTGGAGGATTCGCTGGCGGCGGGCGCCGTGGCCTCCGCAGCCACCGAACTGGCGGTGGCGCCCCATGTGGGGGTGCGCTTCGGCAACGACGAGATGCTGGCGGCCTTGGCCCTCTGGCAGCAATGGCATCGCGACACCGAAACCTGCCTGCGGGCGGCCAGCCATGGCCAACGGCTGATCGGCCTGGGCGACCACGATGCCGATTTCGCCTGCTGTGCCGCGGTCGACAGCCTGCAGGTGGTTCCTACCCAAGCGGAATCCGGGGTGCTCCGGGCTGGCTGAGGCGGGGACACGCCCTTACAGTTCGCCGGTCGTGAACCGGGGCAAGGTGGGCAGTTTTCTGACGGCGGCCGTCCAACTCACCAGTGGCTCCGATCCCGATGCCAACCTGGCGGCCGCCGAGGAACAGATCGAGCTGGCGGCCCGCCGCGGGGCCGAACTGGTGGGTCTGCCGGAAAACTTCGCCTTCATGGGCAACGACAGCCGCCGCATCGAGCTGGCGCCCCTGCTGGCCGAGCGCTGCAGCCGCTTTCTGGTCACCATGGCGCGCCGCTACCAGGTGACCCTGCTGGGCGGGGGCTTTCCGGTGCCCGCTGGTGAAAGCGTCACCTACAACCGGTCCGAACTGGTGGGCACCGAAGGCCAGCTCCTCGCTCGATACGACAAGATTCATCTCTTCGATGTGAACATTCCCGACGGCAGCACCTATCAGGAGTCGGCCACGATCCGGGCAGGCACCACCCTGCCGCCGGTGGTGGAGGTGCCGGGGCTGTGTCGCATCGGCCTGTCGATCTGTTACGACGTGCGTTTTCCAGAGCTCTACCGCCACCTGGCCGGTGTCGGTGCCGAACTGCTGATGATTCCAGCCGCCTTCACCGCCTACACCGGCAAAGACCACTGGCAGGTGCTGCTGCAGTCGCGTGCGATCGAAAACACGGCCTACGTGCTGGCCCCGGCCCAGACCGGCCAGCACGGCGATCGCCGCACCCACGGCCATGCTCTGGTGATCGACCCCTGGGGCACGGTGCTCTCCGATGCCGGGCTGGAGC
>JAYKGR010000067.1:0-4931 GCA_035285645.1 Cyanobacteriota bacterium
TAGCCCCATTGGAGAGAGGGCCATACACGATGTAGCTGTGGCCGGTGATCCAGCCCACATCCGCCGTGCACCAATGGATGTCGTCATCGCGGATGTCAAACACCCATTGGAAGGTGAGGTGAGCCCAGAGGTTGTAGCCGGCTGTGGTGTGCACCACCCCCTTGGGTTTGCCGGTGGAGCCGGAGGTGTACAGCACAAACAGGCGGTCTTCGCTGGCCATCGGCTCGGCTGGACAGTCGGCGCTCTGGGATTCCACCAGCTCATGCCACCACGTGTCGCGCCCTGGTGCCATGGCGCAGTCGTCGCCGGTACGGCGCACCACCAGCACCTTATCCACGCTGGGGCAGCCACCGGCCAGCGCCGCATCCACCGCCGGCTTGAGCGCCACCGCCTTGTCTTTGCGATAGCCGCCATCGGCGGTGATCACCAGCTTGGCCTGGCCGTCATTGAGGCGGTCGCGCACGGCTTCGGTGGAAAATCCGCCGAAGATCACCGAATGGGGGGCGCCGATGCGGGCGCAGGCCAGCATGGCGATGGCCGCCTCCGGCACCATCGGCATGTAGAGCGCCACTAGATCGCCCTTACCCACCCCCAGCGCCTTCAGCCCATTGGCTGCGCGGCACACCGCCGCATGCAGCTCCCGGTAAGTGAAGCGCCGCTCGTCGCCCGGCTCCCCTTCCCAGATCAGGGCCGTCTTCTCGGCCCGGGGGGTGTTGAGATGCCGGTCAAGGCAGTTGTAGGCCACGTTGGTGACCCCTCCCTCAAACCAGCGGGCGAAGGGGGCGTCGCGCCAGTCGAGCACGGTGTGGAATGGCTCAAACCAGTGCAGTTCCTGCCGGGCCAGCTCGCCCCAGAAGCCGTCGGGATCGGCATCGGCCCGGGCCGCCAGTTGGCGATAGGCCTCCAGGGAACCGATCCGGGCTGTGGCGGCCAGGTCGGCCGGCGGCGCAAAGCTGCGCTGCTCCTGCAGCACCGATTCAATCGTGACCGTCTCGCTGGTGTTGTTGTCGGTCTTGATGTCGGCCATGGCGCAGGCTGCAGACGGTGGGCGTCGGTGGCTGTATTCAACCGCAGCGTTTCGAACGCCGCTCGGGCAGGCTGAGACCATGCAACAGCCTGCCGCCTGCCTCTTTGATCTTGATGGCCTGCTGCTCGACACCGAGCCGCTGCATGCCCGTGCCTGGCGTCAGGCTGCAGCCCACTGGGGGCTGACCCTCGACGATCCGCAGCTGTTGCAGCTGCGGGGCCGGCGTCGCCAGGACAATGCCGAGCAGCTGCAGGCCTGGATCGCGGCCAGCGGCCTGGCGGTTCCAGCGGTGGCGGAGATCCTGGCCGTGCAGCAGCCGATCGCCCGCATCCTGCTGCCATCGGCCTCTCCCATCGATGGCGCACCGGAATTGTTGGCCGCCTGCCGGGAGCGGGGCCTGCCGATGGCGCTGGTCACCAGCAGTTCCCGCGAATCGCTGCGGGTGAAAACAGCGCCGCACCCCTGGTTGGAGGTGATCACCCTGCAGGTGGTGGGTGATGATCCCGAGCTGGAGCGGGGCAAACCTGCCCCGGATCCGTTTCAGCTGGCCGCCCAGCGCCTGGGGGTACCGGCCTCGGCCTGCTGGGCGTTTGAGGATTCACCAGCGGGGGCCTGGTCTGCCCTGGCGGCGGGCTGCCTGGTGCATGTGCTGCCCCCGGTGGGCCTGGCCCCTGCGGCTTACCCGGCGATGGTGCGCAGGCTGGTTTCTCTGCGGGAGGTGATGTTCGGCCCGCCCGAGGCCGAAGGCGCGATCAATACAGGCGGCTGAGCACGAAATCGGGCAGGCGCCGCAGGGCACCGCTGGCTTCGCTGGGGGGAATCCAGCTGATCTGGCGGCCGGCCTCTTGAGCAAACCCTTCAGCCAGGGCGCGGGAGCGAGGGATCGCCTCACAGCCTCTCACCAGAGCCAGGGCCTGGTCGAGATCGCCGTCTTCGCTGAATTCCCGTTCAATCAGGCCCGCCAGGGCCGGCCGTTCTTCCAGGGCGTACAGCACCGGAGCGGTGAGGTATCCGGAGGCCAGGTCGCTGGCGGCGGGTTTGCCCAGCTGCAGGTCGCTACCGGTGAAGTCGAGAATGTCGTCAACCACCTGGAAGGCGAGGCCGAGCTGGCGGCCAAATTGATACATGGCGTTGAGCCGGTCGCCGGCAAGCCCGCTGAGCACCCCCACGGCCCGTGAGCTGTTGGCAATCAGGGAGGCGGTTTTGCAGTAGCTCTTTTCGATGTAAGTCTCGAAGGTTTGACCGGTGTCATAGCGAAACAGACCCTGCCGCACCTCACCCTCGGCCAGATCCATGATCACCCGTGAGAGCAGCTTCACCACCTCGAGATCGTCGAGGTTGGCCAGGTGCCAACTGGCCTGGGCGAAGAGGAAATCGCCGGCCAGCACGGCCACGCGATGGTTGAAGCGGCTGTGCACGGTGGCCACGCCGCGGCGGGTTTCAGCACCATCCACCACGTCGTCGTGCACGAGGGAGGCGGTATGGATCATCTCGGTGATCTCCGCCAGCCGGCGGTGCCGCGCACTGAGCTCGCCATCGCTGGCCACCGCTCGCGATAAAAGAAGCACGATGCCGGGCCGCAGTCGCTTGCCGCCGGCGGCAAAGAGATGCTCAGCCGCCGCCTGGAGGATGGGATGGCCTGCTCCGATCAGGTTGCGCAGATCGGCCAGGAGGGCATCGAGATCGGCCTCGATCGGCTGGAGCAATTCTGCAACCGTGGCCACGACACCTCCGCTGTCGCCTGATCCTAGAAGGCCTGCCAGTGCAGCGGGGAACTGGCGGCCGTGATGCCCACCAGCCAGCGGGCCGACCGGTCGAACCGCTCTGGGTCGCCGCTGGTGGCAAAGCGGTGGCTGGGTTCGCTGGGCCCAGCGAACAGGCCGTGGCGATCGAGCACCCGCTCCAGCTGACGCGCCACCGCCGGCGCCGGATCGATCACGGTGAGATCGGGGCCCACCAGACGCCGGATCGGCTCCAGCATGAACGGGTAATGGGTGCAACCCAGCACGATGGTGTCGGCCCCTTCGGCCAGCATGGGGTCGACAAAATGGCGCAGCATCGCCTCCGCTTCCGCTGCGGTGGCTGGATCGCTGAGGTCGGCCCGCTCCACCAGATCCGCCAGGCCCGGGCACTGCTGCTCCACCACCCGCACCGCGTTGGCGTGCTTGCCCACGGTGGCTTTATAGAGCCGGCCAGCGAAGGTGGCGGGTGTGGCCATCACCCCCACCACGCCGGTGCGGGTACGGGCCACCGCTGGTTTCACCGCCGGCTCCAGCCCCAGGATCGGGATTTGAGGAAAGCGGTCGCGCAGGTGATGCAGGGCCACGGCGGAGGCGGTGTTGCAGGCCACCACCACCGCTTTGCAGCCAGCTGCCAGCAGCCGCTCGGTGATGGCCTCGCACAGGCTGCGGATCTCCCGGGCGCGACGGGGGCCGTAGGGCACATGGGCCTGATCGGCGATGTAGAGGGTGGATTCATGGGGAAGGCGGGCCACGATCTGCCGCCATACACTCAATCCCCCCACCCCGGAATCGAAGATCCCGATGGCGGCCTGACCGCGGGGGGGAAGATCGCCACCGAGAACCGGCTGTGCCACGGCCTTAGCGGCCACCATTGAGATAGTTGAGAATACCGGTGGCCACCGCCTGGGCCAGGCGACGGCGAAATTCGGGATCGGCCAGCCGCGGGGCGTCGATTTGACCGGTCACGAAGCCCATTTCGGTGAGTGCCGATGGCATCACGGTGCGGCGAATCACAAAAAATCGCCCCGGTCTGGCGCCGCGATCTGGCGTGCCGGGCGACACCGCCATCAGCTGGCGTTGGATGGCCTCGGCCAAGGCGGCCGAGCGCCCGCCCTGGAAATAGAACGTTTCCACCCCGTTCACATCGGGTCGGGCCATGCTGAGCGCATTGGCGTGCACGCTCACGAAGGCATCAGCGCCGCTGCTGTTGGCTAGCGCCACCCGGGGTGGCAGGTCGACATCCACGTCGCTGGTGCGGGTCATGATCACCTGCACGCCCCGCGCTTGCAGGATGCGGGCCACCTGCAGGCTCACATCGAGCACCACATCGGTTTCGCGCAGGCCGCGGATGCCCACCGCCCCCGGATCGGGGCCGCCGTGCCCCGGATCGATCACCACGCGGAAACGCCCTCGGGGCACTTCGGGAATGCCTTCCACGCTGAGGGGCCGGCGGCTGGTGCCGAAGCGGGGGCGCGGATCGGCGGTGCTGCTGATGGCGTCCACGTTTCCTTCCGCCAGGGGCACCAGTGATCCCTGGGCCAGGCCCTGGAGTTCCATGCGCCAGCGGTCGCGGGCGGTGCCCACCAGCCGCAGGTTGCGGGGGCTCAGGCGAGTGCCCGGTTGAAATTCCAGCACCAGGCGGGTGGTGCTGGGATTGGGTTTGCCGATGCGCACCTCCCGCAGGGCACCGCCCGCCGGCAGGCTGCGGGGTCGCAGCGGCGCGCCGGGAATGTCCACCCACACGCGCGGTCCGCGCCCGCCGCTACCGGCTTCATAAAAAGCCTGCAGCGCCACATCGGGGGAGGTGCGCAGCTCCAGCACGCCATCGCGGCTGATCCGCCAGGCGGCCAGGGCGCTGGCCCAGGCCGGGGCTTCGGCCAGCAGCAGGGAGAGCAGCAGCAGGGTCCGCCCCAGCCAAGACAGGGTTCGCACGGTCACCTTCAGAACAGGGCGGGCCGGCGGTGCTGCAGGCTCGGCATCTGTGCCCGGATGCGGCCCAGGTGGGCGGTGTCCACCGGCGCCATCGCCAACCCGGGCTCCAGCCCGGCATCGGAGAGCACCGTGCCCCAGGGGTCGATCACCAGAGCATGGCCGTGGGTGCGGCGATCGCCGTGCTGGCCGGTCTGGGCCGGGGCCAGCACGTAGGCCGTGTTTTCGATCGC
>JAYKGR010000068.1:0-6240 GCA_035285645.1 Cyanobacteriota bacterium
CCTCCACGCACTTGCCGCAGGAGGTGCAGCTCTGCACCTGCCCCCAGGGCTGATCGAGGCCAGCGATGATCCGGCACTCCCGCCCGCGCCCGGCCACGTCCCACACATGGGCCCCCTCGATCTCATCGCACACCCGCACACAGCGCGTGCAGAGGATGCAGCGGTTGTGGTCGAGCGTGAAGCGCGGATGGGAGGCATCCACCGGCCGCTCGGGATATTGGTAAGGGAAGCGGCTGTGATCCATGCCCACGGCCGTGGCCATCGCCTGCAGCTCGCAGGCGCCGTTGGCCACGCAGATGGGGCACGGGTGGTTGCCCTCGGCAAAGAAGAGCTCCACCGCCATCCGCCGCCACTCCTGCAACGCGGCGGTGGCGGTATGCACCACCTGGCCTTCGGCGGCGGCGGTGGCGCAGGCGGGCAGGGGCCGGCCAGCGCCCTCCACCGCCACCAGGCAGAGGCGACAGGCGCCCACGGGGGTGAGCCCCTCCAGGTGGCAGAGCCGCGGCAGGTGCACACCGGCAGCGGCGGCAGCCTCCAGCAGGCTGGCGCCGGCGGGCACGGCCACGGGGCGGCCATCCACCGCGAGGGTGAGCACGCTCATGGCCCCTCTCCTCCGCAGGCGGCCTCATACTCCTGGCGAAACCAGCGCAGGGTGCTGAGCACCGGGCTGGGGGCGGCCTGACCTAGGCCGCAGAGGCTGGTGGCGGCCACCATCTGGCAGAGGCTCTCCAGGCGCTCCAGGTCGGCGGGCACCGCCTGCCGCGCCACGAAGCGCTCCAGCAGTTGCTCCAACTGCATCGTGCCGGCCCGGCAGGGCACGCACTTGCCGCAGCTCTCCTGACGGCAGAAGCGCATGAAGTAAAGAGCCAGCTCCGGCATCACCACCGCTGAACCCAGCACCACCATGCCGCCGGAACCAAGGATCGTGCCGAGCTGCCGCAGGCTCTCGTAGGCCACTGGCACATCGAGCTGCTCCGCCGGCACACACCCACCGGAGGGGCCGCCGGTCTGCACCGCTTTGATCGGCCCACCGCTGAAGGTGCCCCCGCCCATCGTGGCCACCACAGTGCGCAAAGGTAGGCCAAAGGGCACCTCCAGCAGGCCGGTGTAGCGGACGTCACCGGAGAGGGAAAACACCTTGGTGCCGCGGCTGCCCTCAATGCCCATGGCGGCATACCAGTCGCCGCCTTCCCGCAGGATCGCCGGCAGGGCCGCCAGGGTTTCCACGTTGTTGATCAGGGTGGGGGCGCCATCCAGGCCTTGTTCAGCCGGATAGGGGGGGCGGGGCCGGGGGGTGCCGCGACCGCCGGCGATCGAGGCCAGCAGTGCCGTTTCCTCGCCGCACACATAGGCTCCGGCCCCCACGCGCACCTCCAGCTCGAGATCGAGGCGGCTGCCGGCGATGCCCCGCCCCAGCCAACCGGTGGCGCGGGCCTGCTCCAGGGCCCGCCGCAGCCGGCTGATCGCCAGGGGATATTCGGCCCGCACATACACGTAGCCCCGGCTGGCACCCACGGCGTAGGCGGCGATCAGCAGGCCGGCAAGGAGTCGGTGGGGGTCGCCTTCCAGCACGCTGCGGTCCATGAACGCCCCCGGATCGCCCTCGTCGGCGTTGCACACGATCCAGCGGGGGCCGGGCGGCTGCAGGGCCACCGTGTCCCATTTGAGGGCGGTGGGATAGCCAGCGCCTCCCCGGCCCCGCAAGCCGCTGCGTCGCACCTGCTCCCGCACCTCGGCCGGGCTGAGCCGCTCCAGCATGCGGGCTACAACGGCGTAGGTGCCGGCGGCGATGGCGTCGTCGATCCGTTGGGGATCCACCAGGCCGCAGGTTTCCAGCACCACGGGCCGCTGCAGGGCCAGAAAGGGCAGATCGGGGGAGATACGCTGCTCAGCCATGGCGGCCGAACGCTCCACCAAGGCCGGGGCCTGAGCAGGGCAGAGGCCGCCATAGAGCACGCTGCCGGCCGGGTCGTCGTCGGCCACCAGCGGGCCCAGGCTGCAGAGGCGCAGGCAGCCCACCGGCTTGAGCGGCGGCACCCCGGGCACGGCCGCCAGGGCGGCCTGCAGCTGGCGGCCGCCGGCGGCGCGGCAGCCGCTGGCATCGCAGCAGCGCAGCAGCCGGCCCTTCATGGCAGGCCAGCTGCGGTGAACCGGCTCGCCAGGGCCTCCCCATCGGCCAGGGGCAGATCCCGCAGCAGCTGGCCATCAGCCATCACCAGTGGGGCCAGGCCGCAGGCCCCCAGGCAGTCGCCGGCAGCCAGGGCCCAGCCGGCGGCGCCCGGCGGGCCGCCGGCCCGGCAGCCCAGGCGCCGCTCCAGCACGGCCATCAGGGCCGGGCCGCCCCGCACGAAGCAGGCGGTGCCGAGACACACCACACAGCGGTGGGGCGCTGGCGGTGCCAGCCGGAAAAGGTGGTAGAAGCTGGCCACACCCAGCACCCGGCTGGGGGGCAGCGCCAGCTCCCGCGCCACTGCCGCCAGAACCTCCGGCGCCAGATGACCCTTGCGCTCCTGCAGGCGGTGCAGAATTTCGATCAGGGCGTCTTGGCGCCGGCCGCAGGCCCGGGCGGCGCTGGTATCGGGTTTGGCATCGGAGGCGGTGGGGAATCCCATCGGCGCTGGGGCTCTGCCTTTGTCTTAGCCACGGCGGGATCCACCGACGGAGACCGATCCCCGCGTGCAACGGTCTGGCCCCGGCCCCTAACCTGTGGCCACCCGCCCAGGTTTGCCGATGGCGTCTTCCGCTCTGGCCCTGCCCGGATTGGTCACGCTGCTGGCCCTGCTGATGGTGCAGGCCACGGCGATGCTGGTGGGCAAAGCCCGCTTCATCCACAAGGTGATGCCACCGGCGAGCAGCGGCCCGCCGGAATTCGAGCGGGCGGTGCGGGTGCAGCAAAACACCCTGGAGCAGGTGGTGGTGTTTCTGCCGGCGCTGTGGCTGGCCGCCCTGCTCGACAACAGTGCCATCGCCTGCGTGTTGGGGTTCTTCTGGGTAGGGGGCCGCATCGCCTACGCCGTGGGCTATCTGCAGGCCCCTGAAAAGCGTGGACCGGGCTTCGGCATCAGCTTTCTCAGCACGGCGGTGCTGCTGGTGATGGGCTTGGTGGGAAGCGTCAGGGCTTTGCTGGGCTAACCCCCAGGCCAGGCGCGGTTGGCGGCATCATGGCCCCGTTGATTGGGGGCGATGGCCTGTCCGAGCTGTGGCAGTTGGGCGGTGAAGGCCGATCGCTCCCTGGCGGGTCGCCTGGTGTGCGCCCGCTGCGGCCAACCGTTGGGGGGAGGGGTGAGGCCGCTGCGACGGAGGCCCTGGCTGGCCCTGCGCCGCCCCCGCGGCTGGTGGTGGGCCGTGCCCCTGCTGGCGCTGGGAGCGCTGCTGGCCGCCGTGCCCTCTGGCCCGCGCCCTGGCCCCGACAGCGTTCCAGCTGATAAGACAGGGTTCCTTTAACCCAGCGGCGATGGCGCAGCGTGAACGGGCAGCCCGACAACGGCGGCTGGTGATCATGCCGATGGGTGATTCGCTCACCTACGGCCTCGGCGCTCCGGGTGGGTATCGCAAGCCATTGCAGGACCGCCTCATCGCCGCCGGACTCCGCTACGACATGGTGGGGGCCATGCCACCGGTGAGCGGGGATCCCAGCCCCGATCGCCACCACTGGGGGCGCGATGGCTGGCTGATCAGCGGCGAGCGGGATTCGCTCACCGGCAAGCGCTATGCCGCCCTTGGAGCCCGGGCGGCGCGCAGCAATCCCTTCAGCCGGCCCCTCAGCCGCGACATCGGCGCCGCCATCTCCCGCCGCCACTTCTCCCGCCGAAAGAGCGACGTGAACGTGCTGCTGCTCCAGGTGGGCACCAATGATGTGCTCAACCAGGTGGTGGAGCGCGGCGCGGAGGGGCCATCGGGCATCGGTGAAGCGGTGATCGACCGGCTGCGATCGTTTCTGCGCAGCGTGGACCAACGGGCCCGCCGCGCCGGCCTGCAGCTGGAGGTGCTGGTGGGCACGCTGCAGCAGCTCGCCCCCAGCAACCGCTATGGCATCCCGGTGAGTTCAGTGATGCGCAGTGAAATCACCGAGGTGAATCGCCGCATGCCGGCGATGGTGCGCCGCAGCCGCTTTGAGGCGATCGCCGCCCGGGTGGTTCCTGTGGGAGGCGCCGTGGGAAGCAACCTCATGGATGGCATCCACCCCAGCGGATCGGGCTATCAGGCGATGGCGGCGGCCTGGTTTCAGGCGATCGATCAGCTCTGAAAGCCGACAGCGCTCAGCGGCGACCAAGCAGCTCTTCCCAGGTGGGGGGCTGGGGCATGGGGGTGGCAGGGGTGCGGGTGGAACGGGTCATGGTGGCTCTGTTGCAGCGATGAACAAGGCACCGAGGGCGGCCATGAAGCGCAGGCCCAGCCCCGGGTGCTGATGGGAACGGTGGCTTTCGCCAGGTTGGGAGTTGCGGCATGGCATGCCGCCAGCTTCCGCCCAACGCAACAACATTACAGCCCTGTTGCGTGGAAGATGGAGGTCCAGCGCCCCTCTGGCCCCCATGCGCCTCGGCTCCGCCCGCTCCTACACGCTGCTGTCGGTGGGAGCGGCCGTGGCCACCATCGCCCTCAAGGTGGAAGCCTGGCGCCGCACCGGTTCGGTGGGTCTGCTCTCCGATGCGCTCGAATCGGGCATCAATCTGGTGGCGGCCCTCTGTGCCTTCTGGGCGCTCACCATGGCCGAACGCCCGGCCGACCGGGAGCATCCCTTCGGGCATTTCAAGGCCGAATACTTCTCCAGCGGTCTGGAGAGCGCCCTGATCGTGGTGGCGGCCCTGGCGATCATCCAGGCCGCCGTGGGACGGCTGCTGCAGCCCCAGCCTCTGGAGCAGGTGGGGGTGGGCCTGGCGCTCTCGCTGGTGGCCACCGCGATCAACGGCGCCGTGGCGCTGCTGCTGCTGCGCGGAGCCCGCCGCTTCGATTCGATCACCTTGCGGGCCGATGCCCACCACCTGCTCACCGATGTGTGGACCTCCCTCGGGGTGGTGGTGGCGGTGGGCCTGGTGCAGCTCACCGGCTGGACGATTCTCGACCCCCTGATCGCCATCGGCGTGGCGGTGAACATCGCCATCACGGGCGGCATGCTGCTGCGCGAAACGGCCTCGGGGCTGCTCGATCGGGCCCTGCCGGAGGAGGATCAGAAGCGCCTGGAGGCGCTGCTGGCAGGCCACGCCGCCGAAGGCATCGCCTTCCATGCGGTGCGCACCCGCGTGGCGGGCTCACGCCGGTTTGTGTCGTTTCACGTGCTGGTGCCGGGGGAGTGGAGCGTGCAGGCCGGCCATGACTTGTGTGAGCGGATCGAACGCCAGATCGCGGCGGCCCTACCCCGCAGCCACGTGTTCACCCATCTGGAACCGATCGAGGATCCGGTGGCCTGGGACGACGACGGCTTTCATTGGGACCGCCCCTGAGCAAGGGCCAGCACCAGCAGGGACACCAGCGGCAGCCAGGCCAGCCAGGCGAGCGGCGGCGGCGCCATCGCCAGCGTGTCGGCCAGAGGGGGGAAGCCGAGCAGGGCGATGGTGAACAGCGCCTCGGCGAGGATGCCGCCCCAGAGGAGGGGATTGGCCCGCCAGCGCCGGCGGCCGCGGCAGGCCAGCGCCACGCCGATCTGGCCGGCCACGATCGCCGCAAAGCACAGCCCCGAGGCCTGGCGCTGCACCAGCTCCAGCGCCGCCGGTGCCTGATGGTGCAGTAACAGCGGTGCCAGGCGCCGCAGATCGGCCAGATCCACCCCGGCACTCCGCCAGGCCAGCAGGTAGGCGGCCATGGCAGCCGCCGCTTCGCTCAACCCCAGCACCAGATAGGCCCGCACCATGAGCGACCTGTCGAGCAGCGGCTGGTCGCGCCCCCGCGGCGGTCGCTGCATCACACCAGCCTCCGGCGCCTCGGCCCCCAACCCCAGGGCTGGCAGCAGGTCGGTGCCCAGGTCTACAGCCAGGATCTGCAGCACGTTGAGAGCGGCGGGGATGCGCAGCGCCACCATCGCCAGAAATGGCGCCATCTCAGCCACGTTGCTGGCGAGTACGTAGGGCAGGAAGCGGGTGATATTGGCCACTACGGCGCGGCCGTGGCGCACCGCTATCACGATCGTGGCGAAGTTGTCGTCAAGCAGCACGATGTCGGCCGCCTCGCGGGCCACCTCGGTACCCACCCGCCCCATGGCCACACCCACATCCGCCGCCCGCAGGGCCGGGGCATCGTTGATGC
>JAYKGR010000069.1:0-12389 GCA_035285645.1 Cyanobacteriota bacterium
TATCGCAACTGGAGCAGCAACGTTGCTCTGAGGAACGCTTGGCGGCCGTTTTGAAAGGAACCAATGATGGCTGGTGGGATCTCGATTTATTGACAGGAGACTGTTTCCTTTCCACACGCTTGCTGGAGATGATGGGTCTAGAGAATGAGAGTCAGTTGGATGAGCGTCCCTTCTGGAGAAGCCGCATTCACCCAAGCGATCAGCAACGCTTTGATTGGCTCTTCAATCAGGCTTTAGCTGGTTCCAGTGACGGTATTGATATCGAAGTAAAAATTCAACATGAAGCTTCCCATTGTATTCCTGTTTTGATTCGTGGCAGTGTGTTTCGCGATTCTACTGGTGCGCCACTGCGCTTTTCAGGATCGATGCAGGATCTCACGGAGCGCAAGCAGCAAGAAGCCCATATCAAACGCTTGGCCTTCTATGACGTACTGACTGATCTGCCCAATCGTCGCTTGCTGAGCGATGAAATTGATGCTCTGATTAAAACTTCACTCCGTGAAGGTCACTGTTTTGCGTTGATGTTGCTGGATCTTGATCGCTTCAAATCGCTCAATGATACCCGGGGTCACGCGGCTGGTGATCAGCTTCTCTGCGCCGTTGCCGATCGCATCCGAGGCTGTCTGCGTCCTTCAGACATGGTGGGACGTTTAGGTGGAGATGAATTTATCGTTCTTGTCCGAGGCTTGGGAAGCGAACTGCTCAATGCCAGTGTCAAGGCGCTTGCCGTTGCCGAGAAGATCCGTGCTGTTGTCGCTGAACCCTTAACGCTCGTCACCGGTGTTATCCACCAGACTGTCAGTATTGGAGTTACCCTATTTGATTCGCCAGACCTATCCGGTGAAACCTTGATTCAGCGTGCTGATGTTGCTCTTTATGAAGCCAAGAGTCTCGGTCGGAATAGTATCATCTCATTTCGCGAGGACATGCAACGGCGTATGAATCGTCGTGTGCTGCTAGAAGAGCGTTTGTATGAGGCTTGCGGCACACAAGGGTTTCAGGTTGCATACCAGCTGCAAGTGGATCACCACGCCCAGCCAGTGGGCGCCGAAGCACTGCTGCGGTTGCCAGTCAGCGGAGATGACGAAATCTCGCCTTCGGAATTCATTCCGGTAGCCGAAGAGTCAGGCCTGATGTTGGCCATGGGTGATTTTGTCATCACACAAGTAGCTGCCGATCTCGCGCAGTGTTCGGTCCAACTACCGCCTGGATTTCATTTTGCAATCAACCTGGGGACCAGTGAATTCATGCATGATCTTTTTGTGCTGAGAATTACTGAAATACTGACCGAGTTAGATATTCACCCTGAGCGCCTCATTTTTGAGATCACAGAAGATGTTGTTCTATCCGATCTTGGCCTGGCCTCTTATCGCATGAATCAGCTTCGGGATTTGGGTATTTCATTTTCGCTTGATGATTTTGGAACGGGTCACTCTTCTTTTAGTTACTTGCGGCAGCTGCCGGTTTCAGAATTGAAGATAGACCGCAGTTTTGTCCATCGGTTTCTTTATGAGCCTCAAGATTACGCCATTGTGCGTACAATTTTATTATTAGCTGATTCGTTGGGGCTTCGTGTTGTCGCTGAGGGGGTTGAGACTGAGCAACAGTATCAACAGTTGATGAATCTTGGCTGTCGATTCTTCCAGGGATTCCTCTTTGATCATCCCCAGACCAACATCCAGAAGCCCATCGTGCAACGGCTGCATTCCGTTGCCGACTATGGCCGCTCCATTGTGTAAGTGACTGTTGTAGTAAGCCCGATGCTGCTTCGCACCTGTGAACCAGAACTCATGCATGATCCTGAGCAGGTGAAGGCTTATGCCGAGTCTGACTTTACAGCTTCGGACCACGCCATGGTGCAACGTCTTGCTGCCGTATGGCAGCCATGGCGCGGGGCTCGCATTGCTGATCTGGGCTGTGGCCCTGGCAATATCGCTTTTCGCCTCCTCGACCAGTGGCCTGAGGTTGAAGTTGTCGCCATTGATGGATCACCGGCCATGCTCGATGTGGCGCGTGATCGGTGCCGTCACCGTACGGATACCCAACGCATTCGCTTTTTTCAGGATCAGCTCCCCTTCGTATCGGCGTCGCTACCAGGGTTGCGGACACCCCTGGATGGCCTGGTCAGTAACAGCGTTTTGCATCACCTGCATGATCCGGATGGATTGTGGATCTCCATCAAGCTTCTGGGTCGACCGGGCACGGTTGTGCAGGTGTGCGACCTCAGGCGTCCCGCTGACGAGGTGCAGTTGCAGGATCTGCTGCGTCGCCATGGGAGCCATCTCTCCCCGCTCGTACGAGACGACTATGAGCGGTCGCTGCGCGCCGCCTTCACCGTGGACGAGGTGACGCAGCAGTTATACCGACACGGCCTTTTGGGGCTTGTGGTGCATCGTCTGGGTGACCAGTACCTTGAGGTGAGGGGGCGTCTCGGCCCGGAAAGCGACAGTTCGGCTGGCATGCTGGCGTGATGACCAACAGTCAAGCCCAACCCAGCCCTGTGCCATCCAGCGCTGCCGCTGCTGCGTTATCAGCCCGTTCCGACCTGGCACGGGAAGTTGCACGACGCCGCAACTTTGCCATCATCTCCCATCCTGATGCAGGCAAGACAACCTTGACTGAAAAGCTTTTGCTGTATGGGGGGGCGATTCAGCAGGCCGGAGCTGTTAAGGCGAAGGGTGAGCAACGGAAGGTGACATCCGACTGGATGGAACTTGAGAAGCAGCGAGGCATATCGATTACATCAACGGTGCTGCAATTTAATTATTCTAGTAGTACGATCAATCTATTGGATACGCCTGGGCACCAGGATTTTTCGGAAGACACTTATCGCACGTTGGCTGCCGCTGATAATGCTGTCATGCTGGAAGACGCGGCTAAGGGGCTCGAGCCGCAGACCCGCAAGCTGTTTGAAGTGTGCCGATTGCGTCGGATTCCGATCTTCACATTCATCAATAAGATGGATCGACCCGGCCGCGAGCCCCTGGCGCTTATCGATGAGATTGAGCAGGAGCTTGGGCTTGCCTGTTGGCCTGTCAACTGGCCGATCGGAAGCGGAGATCGCTTCCGAGGCGTCATCGACCGTCGTACGGGTGATCTCATCCTTTTTGAACGCGCCGATCGTGGCCGCCAGGCCGCGGAGCGACGCCTCACCCTCGACGAAGCTCGCCGCATCCAGGCCGTTGAACCTGAGCTGCTGGAGTTGGCACTGGAGGAGCTGGAACTTCTCGACGGCGCTGGAGCCGTCTTGAATCTCAGCCAAGTTCACGCTGGCGATCTGTCGCCGGTGTTCTTTGGATCCGCGATGACCAGTTTCGGTGTGCGTCCTTTCTTGGATGCCTTCCTCGATCTGGCTCAGCTTCCCGCGGCCCGTTCGACCGGGCAGGGGCTTGTGGACCCTTTGCAACCTGAGTTTAGTGGTTTCGTGTTCAAGCTTCAGGCCAACATGGATCCAAAGCATCGTGATCGCGTTGCCTTCGTGCGTGTTTGCAGTGGTCGTTTTCAGAAGGATATGGCCGTGCAACATGCTCGCACCGGCCGTACGATTCGATTGTCCCGACCACAGAAGCTCTTCGGTCAGGATCGAGAAGTTGTCGATGACGCATACCCAGGAGACGTCATCGGCCTTAATAATCCAGGCATGTTTTCGATTGGAGACACACTTTATGTGGGCCCTCGGATTGAATACGAAGGGATCCCTTGCTTCAGTCCTGAGATTTTTGCATGGCTTCGGAATCCCAACCCTTCAGCTTTCAAAAGCTTTCGCAAAGGTGTCAATGAATTGCGTGAGGAAGGAGCGGTGCAAATTCTCTATGACATCGATGCCAGCAAGCGTGATCCGATTCTGGCCGCGGTAGGCCAGCTTCAGCTTGAAGTTGTCCAGTACCGCCTCGAGCAGGAGTACGGCGTCGTTACCCGTCTGGAACCCCTCGATTTTAGCGTGGCTCGCTGGGTCACCGGCGGCTGGGCCGCCCTGGAAGCCGTCGGTCGGATCTTCAACTGCAAAACGGTGCGCGACTGTTGGGATCGTCCCGTGCTGTTGTTTCGCAACGATTGGAACCTCAATCAGCTGATGGAGGATCATGCTGATCTGGAGCTGAGTGCTGTTGCCCCTGTGGTGAGCGGTGTTGAGCCGATAGCCCTTTGAGCTTCGTACTTGATCCACCGGCCACGGCTGGCGCCGTGGCCGGCCAGAATGGCGAAACATTTTGCAACCTCCTGATGCCGGGCTCCCGCATCACCATGGAGATGCCTCCCACCACCGCGGTTTGGCTGGTGCGCCCTCGTGCCGATGGGGGCAGTGACTATGTCAGTTTCCTGACCAGCCCTGCTGGCTCGCCACTGGTTGAAGTGCGTGAAGGAAGCCACCTCCCTCCCCAGATGCCGCTGCTCAAGCGACGGCGCCACCTCCCCCGCGCCGAAGCCGATGCCTGCCGCCGTCGATTGCAACAGGAAGCCGGTTATCGCAACAGCGACCCCCTTTTCTAATCTTTGATGGGTACGCTCCGCTCATGAACCAGGGCACCGACTCCAGCAGCGATCCCTACGCCCGTCTTGGGATCGATCGTGATGCCGCTTTTGATGCGGTGCAGTCTGCGCGTGATCAACGGCTCGCGGAAGCCGGTGATGACCCGGTCCATCGCTCTCGGGTGGAGGCGGCTTACGACGCCGTGCTGATGGATCGCTTGAAGGAGCGCCAGCAAGGACGGGTCAGCAATGCAGCACGTAGCGCGTCCCAGCGGGAGCTGGCTTCCCCCCCGCCGCCCCGTCCACTGCTGCCCACACTCCCGCGCCTGCCGGCGATCGGTCCGGCAGGCGGTGCACAGCCGGCCCGTCGCTGGCCAGCCTTTGGTTGGGCCAGTGGCCGGGAGCGCTGGTTTCCTCTGGCTGCCCAGGGGCTGCTGTTGGTGGCGGTGTTGTTCGTGCCAGGAGCTGCTCCAGAATTCATCCTGGCCCTGGCCACCGGAGCCACTGTGCTCAATCTGCA
Organism: Cyanobacteriota bacterium; assembly: GCA_035285645.1. Lineage (GTDB taxonomy): Bacteria > Cyanobacteriota > Cyanobacteriia > PCC-6307 > Cyanobiaceae > Cyanobium. Next base: position 4,988 of record JAYKGR010000069.1, read on the forward strand.
GCGGCGCACCCAACGGTTTCTGCTGGCTGTGACAGCAGGCTTCACGCTGCTGACCCTGGGACTGATCCTCGGGGCGCTGCTGGTGTCGGTTGTGGATCCGCAATTACCCTTTGGCCTGCCCCTCAACGGCTTACAAGTCCAGAGCCTTCCGGCTCTGCTGCTGCTGTTGCTGGGTGCCCTGCTGATTCATTGAGTCCAGTGCTGGTCAGCTCCGCATGCTGCTGATCAGCTCCTGCAGCTGATCCTGGTTCAGGCGGTAAACCTCGTTGCAGAAGTGACAGGTCAGTTCGGCCTGTCCATCTTGCTTGAGCATGTCGGTGAGTTCATCAATCCCAAGCAGTCGCAGGGCGCCGAGGCTGCGTTTCCAGCTGCACGGGCAATGGAATGCCACCGGCGTGCAGGCTGCAGCGTCATCGAGCGGCTGCGGGTCCAGTTCGGGAAAGATGTCTTCCAGGAGGGTGTTCAGATTCCCCTCGCTGTCTGCCAGGCGTTCGCTGAATCGGGTGATTTCCCGGCAGCGCTCGTCGAGCAGAGCGACCAGAGCGGGTTCCCTGGCTGCCTTGGGCAGCACCTGCACCAGCACTCCGCCTGCACACCGCACCCCGCGGCTGTCGAGCATTTCGCCCACAAACACCGCCGACGGTGTTTGCTCGGAGTGGAGCAGATAAGACGCCAGATCGTCACCGATGCCGCCGCTCACCAGTTCCACCGTGCTGCTGAACGGCTCGCCCTCGCCGATGTCACGAACGACGTGAAGGTAGCCGGTGCCTGTGGCCCGTCGGAAATCGAAATGATGGCTGCCGTCGGCTTGCTCCTGGAGATCAAGCTCCAGCGATGGATCTCCGACGTAACCACGCACCGTCCCATCCCGCCCAGCGTCCACCATCAGCCCCCGCAGGGGCCCGTCCGATTGGATGCGCAGGTTCACCCGACCATGGGCCACTTTCATCGAACTCGCCAACAGCAGCCCGGCGCTCATCGCGCGACCCAGCAAGGCCGTTGTGAGATACGACAGTCCATGGCGGCGCCGAGCCATCCGCACCGTGGTGGTGGTTGTCACCGCCACAAGGCGAATGCCGCCCTCAGCGGCGGTGGCTCTCAGGAGCTGGTCTTGGCTCATACCATCGCCCTTTGCCGTGATTGCCCCATCGTGCCAGCCACCGCTCAGGTTGTGACGCAGGTCACCAGTTGGCCTTGGTCGAGATCCCAGCGACGGTCGGCCATGCAGCTGAACAGCTCCGGTTCGTGGGTGACTACCAGCATGGCCCGCGTTCCTTTGAGGCGCTGGAGCATGCCCAGCACCTCCTCACGCACCTGCCAGTCCAAACCAGCGGTGGGTTCATCGAGCAGCAGCACCTTCGGATCTCGCAGCAACTGCACCGCCAGGGCAAGCCGCCGCTGCTGGCCACCGCTGAGCCTCTCCGGCGGATCCTGCCACGATGTGCCCGCCAGCCCGACCTGCTCCAGCACAGCCGCGATGCGTTGGCTGTCGTGACGGCGTTGCCCCAGTCGCAATTCCTGGCCCACGCTCAGACCGAGAAAGTGCCGCTCGGGAAACTGAAACACCAACCCGCACAGCCAGCGCCGTTCGCGGGCCGTGACCGGCTGGTTGTTCCAGAGAATCCGGCCAGCCTGCGGCTCGGCCAGACCGCTGATCAACTCCAACAGAGTGGTTTTGCCGCCGCCACTGCGCCCGGCCACCAGATGCAGTTCGCCATCGGGTAGGCGCAGGCTCACGTCTCGGAGCACCGGTGAGGCAGCCGTGGCCGGCTGGTAACGCAGCGACTGCAAATCAAGCATCCACTCAGCATGACGGCACCACCTGCCAGGCTGGAACCACTGGCAGCCCAACCGACGATGCAGGTGCGATTTCGTGAGGTGGATCCCTTTGGATGCTGGCTGTGGCTGCGCTTTCCCCAGCCCCTCAGCGAGGGTGAACGGGGGTACGTGGAAGGCGTGTTCGACAGCTGGTTCGTGCTGGGGAAACTGGGTGGGTTCAATGCCGGCTGCCTCCAGGTTCACGAGAGTGGCGGTGACATCAGCTGGTTGGCTTACAACACGGACGACGCCAGCCAGGCTCTGCCGGCTCTCATGCATGCCATCAGCGGCCTGGAGTTGCGCGGTGAGTGGGCACGTTGTTGGGTTGACCTCGGCACCAGTGATTCGCTGGCCCTGGATGTGCTGATCAATGCCCTTCGCCAGCTCGATCGTGATGTGGTGGAAATTCTGGAGCTGGTGGTTGGAGGCGTGAACGACGATTGGCCACTGGAGGAGGAGCAGCAGCTCAGCGGCAGCTGGGGCGGCGAAGCCGACGATGATGCGTGAGCTGCGCCGCTTGCTCATCCAAGGGGCGCGACTGCAGCAGCGCCTGACGCTGAAGCGCGACGAGAGCCATTACCTCGAGCGGGTGCTGCGCCTAAGGCCTGGCGCCAGGCTGGCGGTGGTGAATGGCCGGGGAAGCCTCTGGAGCGCCCGATTGGAGGCCGGCGGCACGGTGGTTCTGGAGCAGCCAGCCGATCAGCCACTGGAACATTCGCAGCCACTGCCGGTGTTGCTCGAACTGGCGATGGCCGTGCCTCGCCATGATGCCGATGCGGTGTGGCGGATGGCCTGTGAGCTGGGTGCCGATCGCCTCCAACCCCTGGTGGCCGACCGGCAGGCCAGGGGAGCGCGGCTGGTGCCGGAGCGCTGGCATGACATCGTGAAGGAAGCCAGCGAACAATGTGAGCGTTTGTGGTTGCCCGAGCTGGCACCGGTGCGACCTGCGTCGGATTGGCTCGGGCAGGCCATGGGGGGCACGCGGCTGTTGGCGACCACGCGCCGCAGGTTGCCTGCCCTTGAAGCCGTCCTGCCGACAATGCCGCCAAGCGTGATCCGCTTGGCGGTGGGCCCGGAAGGAGGCTGGAGCGAAGCGGAACTCACGGCTGCCGAGTCGGTGGGCTGGCAGGCCGTGAGCCTGGGACCCACGATTCTGAGAACCTCGACTGCCGCCGTGGCTGGATTGGCGCGGCTGGTGGCCTGGCGTTCAGAGCGACTTGCCCATCATGACCTTGGCCATGGTGCGAAAGCCTGAAAGGTTGGCGCCACCACGACGGCGGGGCTGGGGCTGGGCACCACCCGGTGTGAGGCATTCCGGCGCAAAGGTGGCCATCGAAGCCGGTGGACGGCTGGCTTCAGCGGCCGCCAATTCCTCAGCAATCGCCTCAGCGGTGGTGAGACTGGGCGTGGCAGCGGCGGTTTTTTGCGGTGCTTCCGCCGTTACGGCAGGCGTTACGGCAACGGGGGCCTGGGCAGCTGGTGCCTCAACCGATGGCGCAGCAACAGCGACGACCGCAGCGGGTTGTGGATCGCCCTGGGCGGTGTCGCTCAGATCGAGAAAGAAGGCCTTGCGCTTGAACAGCATCGCTGAAGCCGATCGCGGTGCAGCGATTATCCGTTGGCAACGGTGCCCGTAGCGAGCCGCTTAGATCAGTGCAACACATCCCCGCTCCATGGCTCCCACCTGGTTCATCGACAGCCTGCCGTCCTGGGGGATCGCCCTCACGCTCAACGCCTGTCTGATCGCCGTGGCTCAGCGGCTTCCTCTGCTCACCCCTGGCGGCTGGGTGCACGCTGGTGTTCTGGGTACCGTGCTCTGGGGCAGCCTGGGCTGGCGAGGCTGGCTGGCCGTTGTTGTCTACCTGGGCCTGGGTTCTCTGGTCACGAAGATCGGCTTTGCCACCAAGCAGGCCCGCGGTCTAGCGGAGCAGCGGGGCGGGCGACGGGGGCCGGAAAACGTCTGGGGGTCAGCGTTGACTGGAGCGGTGCTGGCCTTGGCCACCATCCCCGCAGACCCTGAGCTGAAGCGTCTGCTACTGCTTGGTTTCGCGGCCTCCTTCGCCGCCAAGCTGGCCGATACCTTCGGCAGTGAGATCGGCAAGCGCTGGGGACGCCATACCGTGCTGATCACCACCCTGCGGGCCGTTCCCGCCGGCAGTGAGGGCGCCATCAGCCTGGAAGGCACGGCCGCCAGCTTGGTTGGTGGTGTGCTGATGGCCGCTGTGATGGCCGCCCTGGGATTGATCGCCGGTGGCGAGGCCCTGGCACTGGTGAGCGTTGTGGCGTTGATGGCCACCCTGCTGGAGAGCCTGATCGGTGCCACCCTCCAGCGGCGCTGGGATTGGCTCAGCAACGAGCTAGTTAATGGATTGCAGACCGCAGTGGCCGCCGTTTTGGCCATCGCTTTGCAGCTGGCGCACCAGCCGATCGCAGAGGCGCTGGGCTCGGCGGGCAGTGATCCCCAGTTGGATGCCCAGCTCCACCCAGGTGCAGCCATGCAGATACCGGCCGATGATCAGGCCGCACTGCTCGGCTGGAAGCGCCTGTACCAAATCCCAGAGGGTTCGGGCCCGCTGACTGGCCGCGCAAGGGCCCCCCTGGCTCCGATCCTTGAGGCTGCGGGGATCGGCTAACGCCTCAAGCAGCGCAGCAGGCTCGCTGCCGTGCCCACCCGCTGCCGCGCCATCGAGGCTGACACCCCGGCACCGCGGCGAGGCTGCTACCGCTTCACGGATGCGTTCCACCGGCAGCCCCAGCTCGCACGCCACAGCACGATCGCTCAGGGCTTCCAGGCCTACGGCCCGCCGCCGCTCCTGAAGTCGATGGACCCGCTCGGCCAGATCCCACAGGCCGCGCGGTACCCGCACCGCCGTGCCCCGATCCCGCCATTCCCGTCGCATGGCACCCAGCACGTAAGGCACGGCAAAGCTGCTGAAGCGATGGCCTTGACGGCTATCAAATTGTTCAACGGCTCGCACCAGCCCCAGGCAACCCAACTGCACACGATCGTCATAGGGCAGAGGGATGGCAGCTCCCTGCCGGCTGGCGACGGCTTTCACCAGGTTGAGATTGCTGATCACCACCAGGTTGCGCAACTTCAGCTGCTCCGCTCCAGGCCGGCAGGCGGCATAGGCCTTCAACAGCCCGTCGTTGCCGTGGTGAGGCCGGCGGCGCTCCCCATGATGGATTGGGCCGTGGCCCTTGCCGGTGGCGGGACCCTTGGGCCGATGGGGCCGCTGGTCGTCGCAGGAGGGGCGGTGGATCGAAGGCATGGACAGAAGCCGTGAATGCACTCCTCCACGGTCGACCCGGTTGGCCGGCGCAATCCTCCCCCGCCCGGGGGGAACCCCATCCCCCGAACGGGGGATTTTCAGTAGTTTGCGCTCACCTGAGTCAGGGGCTCGATCTGGGCCCAATGCAGCAGGGCCCGCCAGCCCTTGAGCCGCTCATACACCTGGCGATGACCCTCGGAATTGAGATGGATCCCGTCACTGCAAAGCCAGCGACTCCAGCGATGATCCGCCAGAAAGGTTTCCAGCAACGGCTGAAACGGCACATCGGCGTCCATGCAGACCTCTTCCAAGACGGCCTCATAGCGGCGCACATCTGCCAGGCTGTACCAGAGCACATCGGCCAACGGCATCGCGCTCTCGAGCACCGGCGACAGGCCGAGCACCAGCACCGGGGCCAAGGCTCCAGCCTGCCGCAGCATCTGGCCGAACCCGAATCGAAATGCTTCGGGGTCCAGTTGCGGCCGACCATCAGGCCGACCGACCCTCGCCGTGTCATTGAGGCCGACGGCCAGCAGAATGCCTTGAGGGCGCTGGCGTCGTAGTTCCCCGCGGCAGCTCACTTCCAGGGGCAGGCGGGCCGCCACCCGTTCGAGCCCGTCGCCCCGCACGCCAAGGTTGTAGAGCACGGGGCCGCCGGGCAGATCCATCCAGTGGCGCCGCAGGCGTTCGCACCAGCCGCCTTCCAGGGGGTCTCCCCACCCGTAGGCACCACTGTCGCCCAGTACCACCAGCTTCCGCGGAACCGGCAGGCCCATTCAGAGCGTGGCCTGGAAGCGCCCCAAGCGCTCCAGCCCATCCTGCAGCGTTGTGGGGGAGGCGGCACAGGACAACCGAATGCAGCGGTCATCACCGAAGGCGATCCCGGGCACGACCGCCAGCCCCACGGTTTCCAACAGGCGGTTGCAGAGCTCCATCGAGCCCAGGCCCCAGCTACTGACATCGGGGAAGGCGTAGAAGGCCCCCTGCGGCTCGGTGAGGCGGATGCCAGGCAGTGCCCGCAGTCCCTGGCTGAGCAGATGCCGCCGCTCGTTGAACTGTTCGGCCATCTGCTGCACTTCAAGCCGCGGACCCTCCAGGGCCGCCAGAGCGCCGTACTGAGCAAAGGTGCATACATTGCTGGTGCTCTGGCTCTGCAACGCGGCCGCTGCCTGGATCACCTTGGCATCCCCAGCGAGCCAGCCCACACGCCAGCCGGTCATCGCCCATCCCTTGGCGAAGCCGTTAACCACAAAGACGCGTGGAGCCAGGTCTGGTGCCACCGCCGCCAGGCTGAGGTGTTCATGACCCGGAGCGACGAGGCTCTCGTAGATCTCGTCGCACACCACGGCCACCCCAGGATGGCGTCGCAACACGGTGGCGATCTCCTCAAGATCGCGGCGTGTCAGCACCGTGCCCGTGGGGTTACCGGGTGAATTCAGCACCAACAGGCGGCATTCCGGCGTGATCGCCGCCTCCAGCAGGTTGGCATCCAGCCGAAATCCCGACAAGGCCGTGGTGGGGATGGGCACCAAAGCCGCTCCGGCCAGCTGGGCCATCTCTGGGTAGCTCAGCCAGTGGGGCACCGGCAGAAGCAGGGCATCCCCTGGTTGGAGCAGTACCTGAAAGAGGTTGTACAGCGCCTGCTTGCCGCCATTGGTCACCAAAACCTGCTCAGCCTCGGTCGGCACGCCGTTCTCTTCGGTCATCTTCCGGGCGATGGCCCGTCGCAATGCTGGTTCCCCCGCTACGGGTCCATAGCGTGTGCGGCCAGCCTCCAGGGCGGCGCCAGCGGCCGAGCGGATAAAGGCCGGAGTATCGAAATCAGGCTCTCCGGCGCTCAGGCTGCAGATGTCGTGCCCTTCGTCCCGCAACTGACGGGCCCTGGCGCTGATCGCCAGGGTGAGGGACGGTTGCAGCGCCATCCCACGCGCGGAAAGTCTCAACGGATCCGTCATTCAGGCAGCCGTCGTGGAGACGGCGCGGTTACGGCAGAATCGCCAATACTGCCTCACGCCCGTCCGGATCCGGTGCACCAGAGCGAGTTATTGGCCATGGTCACCTTCGCTGGCGACGGCACCCCTGAGGAGGAGCTGTCTTCCCTGGCCGGCCGTTGCCGATCCTGCCGCTGCTGCGGCCTGGCCGCCGGCCGGCAGCAGGTGGTGGTGAGCCGGGGCAACCCGAAGGCGCGGCTGATGGTGATCGGCGAAGGTCCGGGCGCCCAGGAAGACGCCAGCGGCCTGCCGTTTGTGGGGCGGGCGGGGCAGCTGCTCGATCAGATGCTGGCCAGTGTGGACATCGACAGCAATGCCGAC
>JAYKGR010000070.1:0-8217 GCA_035285645.1 Cyanobacteriota bacterium
CCGCGGTCAGCCACCGCCGTCACCAGCTCATGCCGGTCGCGGTCCTGCAGATGCACGCTGTACTCCAGGTTGTAGAAGGTGCGGCCTCCCTGCTCGCGCTCGGAGGCCTCCACCAGCTCGGCGCTGCGACCGCTGCCCTCGGGCGCGATCACCCGCCGGCCCAGCCGCTCTCCCACCGCCACGGCACTGCCCAAGCTGGTGAGGTCGCTGTTGGCGCTGAGCTCGCTGATCACCAGCGAGACGGTTTCATCGCTGTTGATGAGATCGTGAAACACCACCTGGGGGCCATTGGTGACCGCCACGCGGCTCCAGCCGGTGGGATAGAGGAAGGCATAACGGCCATCGGGACTCTGGAAGGAGTTGAGGCCGGCGGCGGTGGCGCTGCAGCCCACCAGCGCCGCGGCCAGCAGCAAGGGCAGCAGCGCCGCGCGCAGGCGCTGCAGCGGGGAGCGGAAGGGACCCATGGGGCACGATGGCGGTCAGGACGCCATTCTCAACCGCCGACCGCCATGGGCCGTCGTCTCCGCTGGTATGACCGCATGCAGGCTCGGCGGCGTTCCCCTCTGCGCCGTCTGGGGTTGGCCGATGGCCGCCTGAGGCTGGTGGGGGCGGCGCTGCTGGCCGCGTCGGTGCTGGGGCTGGTGAACCGCTTCGAAAACTGCCACCGCAATCACTTTTCCGACGACTGCCTGGCGACCAACGCCGCCGATGTGATCAGCATCGGCAATGTGGAGAGCTTCAGCATCGTGACCGCGGCGTTTCTGTACCTGCTGGATGGGGGGCGGCGTCGGCAGGAGGAGCACCAGCGCCAGGCGGATCTGGTGGCATCGTCGCGGCAGCGGGGGGATGTGGTCAGCCTGGCGCGCCTGGAGGCGCTCGAAGGACTCTGCCGCGATGGCATCTGGTTTGACGGTCAAGACCTCAGCGGCATGAATCTGGAGGGTCTGGACGGCCGGGAAGGCCGCTGGCGGCGGGTGTGTTTTCGGCAGAGCAGCCTGGCCGGTGCTGATTTCCGTGGTGCCGATCTGCTGGGCGCGGATCTGGAGGGCGCAGACCTGCGCGGGGCCGATCTGCGCGGGGCCGATCTGCGGCAGGCCCGGCTGCAGGGCTGCCGGCTGGAGGGCTGCCGGCTGGAGGGGGCCCGCTTCGATGCCGACAGCGGTCGTGGAGCGGCGCCCCTAGATTCGCCCCCAGGCGCCACCCCATCCTGAGCGGCTACACCCGACCCCTGGCCCGCCTGATCGAGCAGTTTGAGCGGCTGCCCGGCATCGGCCCCCGCACGGCCCAGCGCCTGGCCCTGCATTTGCTGCGCCAGCCGGAAGAGCAGAGCCGCGCCTTTGCCGATGCCGTGCTGGCGGCCCGCAGCCAGGTGGGTCAGTGTCGGCGCTGCTTTCACCTCTCCGCCGATCCGCTCTGTGAGATCTGCCGCAGCGACAGTCGCCGCGCCGATCAGATCTGCGTGGTGGCCGACTCGCGCGATCTGCTCGCCCTGGAACGCACCCGCGAATACCAGGGTGGATACCACGTGCTGGGTGGGCTGATTTCGCCGATGGATGGAGTGGGTCCTGAACTGCTCCAGATCCAGCCGCTGGTGGAGCGGGTGGATCGCGATGGGGTGACCGAGGTGATCCTGGCGCTGACCCCGAGCGTGGAAGGTGACACCACCAGCCTCTATCTGGCGCGGCTGCTGCGGCCGTTTACCGCTGTGAGCCGCATCGCCTATGGCCTACCGGTGGGCAGCGAGCTGGAGTATGCCGATGAGGTGACCCTGGCACGGGCCCTGGAGGGCCGCCGCCGCCTCGACTAAATCGTTTGCACCGTTTGTTTCTCCGATCTGCGATGCGCCCCACCAGCCGCTACAGCGCCATCCCCCCGGCTGAGCGCCTGCCCGAGTGGATTCGATCGCCGGTGGGGCCGGCCTCGGAGCTGGAGGCGGTGCAGGCGGTGGTGAAACAGCAGCGGTTGCATACGATCTGCGAGGAGGGTCGCTGCCCCAACCGCGCCGAGTGCTACGCGGCCGGCACCGCCACGTTTTTGCTGGGGGGGCCGGTGTGCACCCGCAGCTGCGCCTTCTGCCAGGTGGAGAAGGGCCAGGCACCCGCGCCCCTCGATGCCGGGGAGCCGGAGCGGGTGGCGGCGGCGGTGGCGGCGCTGGGGTTGCGGTATGTGGTGCTCACCGCTGTCGCCCGCGACGATCTGGCCGACCATGGCGCTGCTCTGTTCACCGCCACGATGGCGGCGATCCGGCAACGGGATGGGGCGATCGCGATCGAGGTGCTCACCCCCGATTTCTGGGGCGGCCACCGGGAGGAGGCGGAGGGCCAGAAGGCCCAGCGCCAGCGGCTGGCCACGGTGCTCGCGGCCCAGCCGGTGTGCTTCAACCACAACCTGGAAACGGTGGAGCGGCTGCAGGGGGAGGTGCGGCGCGGTGCCACCTATCGCCGCTCGCTGGGGTTACTCGCAGCGGTGCGGGAGCTGGCGCCCGAGATGCCCACCAAGAGCGGGCTGATGCTGGGGCTGGGGGAAAGCCGCGAGGAGGTGATCGCCACCCTGGAGGATCTCCGCGCCGCCGGATGCCAGCGGCTCACCCTGGGGCAGTATCTGCGGCCTTCGCTGGCCCATATTCCGGTGGCGCGCTACTGGCGGCCGGAGGAGTTCAACGAGCTGGGGGCCATCGCCAGGGCGATGGGCTTCGACCAGGTGCGCAGCGGGCCGCTGGTGCGCAGCAGCTATCACGCCGGCGAGGGCTGACCGGGCGGCGGGGCCACGTCACCGCCGAGGCGGTGAAGATTGCGCTGGCGCACGGCCTCGGCGGCCTCGTCGTACAGAAAGGGCAGGTAGCAGTAGCGGTGGCCGCGGCTCACCGGGGTGGCCTGGTGCAGCACCGAGCAGGAGAACACCACCGCGCCACCGGCCGGTGGGGAGTACGTGACGGGGCCGTATTCCGGAAAGCGCAGCTCACCGCCTTCGAAGGCGCCGGTGTTGAGCACCACCGACACGGCGAAGCGGCGATGGGCGGTGCCGTGGGTGGTGTTGTCGCGGTGGGGGCCGAAATGGCCGCCGGTTTCGCCGTCGTAGCGGGCCACGAGGTGGCGCTCCAGGCGGGTGGCGCGAAACTGGAAGGCGCGGGCCACCTCCGGCACCACCCGCTGTTCGATGCGGCGGCGGCAGAGATCCCGCAGCTCGTCGTCGGTGATCATCTTGTCGCTGCGGCGCTTGTGGCGGTAGTCGTAAACGCCCACGGTTTTGCCCTCGCGATCCTGCATGAAGCCCGACTCGCCGGCTCCGCCGGCGTCGTAGTAGGCCATGAGCCGCTGGCACAGGGCCGGTTCGAACACCTCTGGAATGATCAGCACCGGCGCCTGGTCGCTGGAGCGGCTGCCGGGGGGCGGTGCCCCTTCCAGCAGGCGTGCCACCGCAGCGGCATGGGCATCCACATCCTGGCCACAGGGCAGGGCGGCAAACACCCGCAGTCGTTCGTCGAGCACGAGGGTGGCGGGGCTGAAGCGGTTGTCCACCAGGCAACCGCTGGCCCGGCTGATGCGCCCGTCGGTGTCGAAAAACCAGCGCAACCAACGGCCGTGGCTGGGGCTGGGGGCGTCGGCCGCGGCGTCGGCCGGATCGAGACTCACGGCAAAACAACAGGCCCGCTGATCGTCGAACAGGGCCTGATGCCGGGCCAAGGCCTGCAGCAGCGCCTGGCCCTGGGGCCGGCTGCCGCTGCCCACCAGGCAGAGCACCACGTAGCGGCCGGCGAGGGTTTCGAGGTGAAAGCGCTGATTCACGTTGGAGGGCGTCACCAGCCAGGGGAAGGGATCACCCGGAGCCAGCAGGGCCGAACTCTGCGGCGGCGTTGACGTCACCGATGGGGCAGCGCAGCAGTGGGGCCAGCGTACGAGAACTGCGCCGCAGCCCTTCGAGGCAGGGGCCTTCCATGAGCAGTCCGGATCCGCCCCAGAGCATCCGCGGAGCCAGATCGCCAGGGCTGCCGCCCAGCTCCCGCAGCGGCTGGAAACCGAGCCGGCGGAAGTAGCGCACCAGCCGCCGGTGCTGGCGATCGTCGTCGCGGATGGCGAGCAGGCGAGCGCGGCGGCAGGGTGTGGCCTGCAGGGCCCAGGCAAAGGTGGCGGCCCAGATCAGAGGGCCCACGGCGGCATCGGCCCCGGGCTGCACCCGCATGGTGTCGAGCCGCAGACCGGCAGGGCTGGGCAGCGCCCAGCCCTTGAGCTCGCCCAGCAGCAGCAGAGCGGTGGGCTGGCGGGCGGCCACCCCCACCCGCAGGGTCCAGCCCAGGCCCACGGGCCGCCGCACCTGCAGGCGCAGGATCAGGCCCTGGGTGGCGGCGGCGGCAGCCAGGCGTTCGGGGGTGGTCATGCTGCGCGGTGTTCCAGCCGTTGCGGGAGCTTTGCAGGCCGTGCCGCGCTCTGCCTCGTCACGGGCCACCCCCCAGAGGGCGGTTCCCAACTACCGGCTGCGGGCATGACAGCGCCACAACGCGCACCTGCTGGGGGATGGGACCCGACCGGGCCTGGCGGATCGTGCCGGCCCGATCCGGCTCGAGTATGCATGGATGGACCCAAGGGATCGTCCCGTGTCCAAAGCTCAGCTCACTGCATTCATGGCCAAAGTGGCGGCTGATCCCGCCCTCAAGGCTCGGGTGGATGCCGCCGACGACGCGGCCGCCGTGGTGGAGATCGCCCATGAGGCCGGTCATAGCTTTTCGCCCGCCTCGTGGAGCCGGCACCTGCGCGGCTGAGCTGAATCACGGCGGGTGCCCGAATCCATGGGTTGTGGTCGTCGATCGGCCCAAATCTCCTCCTTACAGTCATGCCCGCGACACCCCGGCCAATGCCCGATTTCTCCTGGCGGCGGCGGCGGCTACTAGGCGCCGCCGCCGTAAGCGCCACCGCCGCCACCCTCGCGGCTTGCCGCATCCGCCGCGCGGATGCGGTGAATTCGGGGTCGGCCCTGCCCCTGGTGCGCTGGCGGATGGCCACCAGCTGGCCCCATTCGCTCGACACGATCTACGGCGGCGCCGAAACGATCAGCCGCCGGGTGCGGGAGATGAGCGACGGCCGTTTTCTGATCCAGCCGTTTGCCGCCGGCGAGCTGGTGCCGGGGCTGGAGGTGCTCGAAGCGGTGCAAAACGGCTCGGTGGAATGCGGCCACACGGCGAGCTACTACTACCTGGGCAAAAATTCGGCGTTGGCCTTCGGCACCGCCGTGCCTTTTGGCCTCACGGCCCAACAGCAGAATGCCTGGCTGGCTGAAGGCGGCGGCCTGGATCTGATGAATCGGGTTTATGCCGATTTTGGTGTGCGCAGCTTTCCCGCCGGCAATACCGGCGCCCAGATGGGGGGATGGTTCAAGCGGCCGCTGCAGGGGCTGGAGTCGCTGCGGGGGCTGAAGATGCGGATTCCTGGTCTCGGCGGCAAGGTGATGGCGGCCCTGGGGGTCAACGTGCAGGTGCTGCCGGGGGGCGAGATCTTTTTGGCCCTGGATCGGGGGGCGATCGACGCCGCCGAGTGGACCGGGCCCTACGACGATGAAAAGCTGGGCCTCAACAAAGCGGCCCAGTATTACTACTACCCCGGTTGGTGGGAACCGGGCCCCACCCTGACGGCCCTGGTGAATCTGCAGGCCTGGCGGCGCCTGCCTACGGAGTACCAGGCCATGGTGGAGGTGGCATGCCAGGAGGCGAACGCCATCATGCTGAATCGCTACGACGCCCTCAATGCAACCGTGCTGCAACGGCTGATCAAGGGCGGCACCAAGCTGGAGTTTTACGGCGAAGCCATTCTCAAGGCAGCCCGCGACGCCACCGATCAGATCCTGGCCGACAACGCCCGCGATAGCGGGTTCAAGCAGATCTATGACCAGTGGCGTACGTTTCGCAGCCAGGTGATTGACTGGAATCGAGTGAATGAATTCTCCTTCGCACGCTTCGCCTTCGGCGACAGCAAGGAGGCCCGATGAGCCAACGTTGGTTGGTCCTGGCCGATCGAATCGATGGTATGAACCGCCTGGCGGCTCGGCTGGGCCACTGGGCCCTGCTGCTGATGCTCGCTCTCGGCACCTGGAACGTGGTGGGGCGCTATGGGGGGCTGGCGGTGGGCCGCAACCTGAGCTCCAATGCTCTGATCGAAGGGCAGTGGTATCTGTTTGCCGCGGCGTTTCTGCTGGGTTTGGGCTATACCCTCCAGCGCGACGACCACGTGCGCGTGGATGTGCTGCAGAGCCGCTGGTCGCGGCGGCGGCAGGCGCGGGTGGAGCTGGCGGGCACCCTGGGGTTGCTGTTGCCGTTTGTGGTGGTGGTGCTGATCACGTCGGTCGAGCCCACCGTGCACACGTGGCAGATCGGTGAGATGTCGCCCGATCCGGGCGGCCTGCCCCGCACCTGGGTGAAGAGTCTGATCCCCCTGGGTTTTCTGCTGCTGGGTCTGCAGGGGGTGGCGCAGGCGATTCGTCTGCTGCACGGCCGCCGGCGGGAGCACTGAGCCTTGGAGATCGAAGCATTTGGCTGGGTGCTCAGCCTCGAACCGGGCGAGATACTTGGCCCCGGCATGTTTCTCGGCCTGGTGGTGGCGCTGCTGAGCGGCTACCCGGTGGCTTTCGGCCTGGGCGGTGTTGCAGTGGTGTTTGCAGCTGTGGCCATGGCCCTGGGGGTGATCGATGCCGCCTTTCTGGCGGCTCTGCCGCAGCGGATCTTCGGGATCATGGGCAACATGACGCTGCTGGCGATCCCGGCATTTGTGTTCATGGGCGCCATGCTTGAGCAGTCGGGCATCGCCGAACGTCTGCTCGAAACCATGGGCCGGCTGATGGGGCGCCTACGTGGGGGGTTGGCGCTGGCGGTGGTGCTGGTGGGCACGGTGCTGGCCGCCACCACCGGCGTGATCGCCGCCACCGTGACCACCATGGGGCTGATCTCCTTGCCGGCCATGCTGCGGGCGGGTTACGACCGTTCGCTGGCCACCGGGGTGATCGCCGCTTCCGGCACCCTGGGTCAGATCATTCCCCCCTCGATCGTGCTGGTGGTGCTGGGCGATCAGCTGGGGGTGCCGGTCGGCCAGCTGTTTCTGGGGTCGATGCTGCCTGGTCTGCTGATGAGCGGCGCCTTCGCCCTCTACGTGGTGGTGATCAGCCTGCTGCAGCCCCAGCTGGCCCCACCGCTCGACACCCGCGGTAAAGCGCCGCTCACGGTGGGCGCCCTGGGGCGGGTGCTGGCGGCACCGCTGGGGCTGATCCTGCTGGTGCTGGGCAGCATCTTCTTCGGCATTGCCACACCCACCGAGGCCGGGGTGCTGGGGGCGGTGGGGGCCATGGCCCTGGCCGCCAGCCAGGGGGGCTTCAGCCGGGCGGCACTGCGCCAGGTGAGTGATTCCACCCTGCGCACCACGGCGATGGTGATGGCGATTCTGATCGGCTCCACCGCCTTCAGCCTCGTGTTTCGCGGGGTGGGCGGCGATGTGCTGATCAGCGATCTGCTGCTCAATCTGCCGGGGGGCCGCACGGGTTTTTTGGCGGTGAGCATGCTGATCATCTTTGCGCTCGGCTTTTTCATCGACTTCTTTGAAATCGCCTTCATCGTGCTGCCGTTGCTGCTCCCCAGCGCCCGCCAGCTGCTGGGGCCCGAGGGGCTGGTGTGGCTGGGTGTGGTGATCGGCGCCAATCTGCAAACCTCCTTTCTGACACCGCCCTTCGGGTTTGCGTTGTTTTATCTGCGGGGCGTGGCACCGCCGGGGGTGAGCACGGGCGACATCTACCGCGGTGCGATTCCCTTTGTGCTGCTGCAGCTGGTGGTGCTGGTGCTGATCGTGGTGTTTCCCCAGCTGGTTACGGCGATCCTGGCGCTGGCCCAGGGCATGGGGTAGGCGGCCCTTTTACAGTGGCAGGCGACGCGCTGCACCCCATGCTGAAGACCTGTTTGCTCGTGGCCCTTGGTGTGGGGCTGGCTCCCGCCCTGATCCCCAGCGCTGCCGTGGCGCAGAAGCGTATCCCCAAGCTTCCTGGTTATGACGAATGCCCGCTTGGTTATGTGAACGATCTCAAGCAGACCTGCTATTCACCGATCTATTACGAGGTGAAGCCCACCGATGGCAAACCCTGTGATTCGGGCTGGATGAATATCGGTGCGGGATACTGCAAAAAGAAAGAGCTCGGGATTTTCTGACGCCCGTCCGGCCTGGGAGCCCCACCAAAGGGAGGCAGGGTGAT
>JAYKGR010000071.1:0-4934 GCA_035285645.1 Cyanobacteriota bacterium
CCGTCTGGTGGGAGCGGTGCTGCTGGAGCAGCACGAGCACTGGCAGCTGGAGGGTCGCCGCATGTTCTCCGCAGAGAGCATGGCGGCCATCCCGGATCTTGACGACATCCCCGCCCTCCTGAGCGCCAGCGCCTAAGAAATGCAAGACGCAGGCTCCAGGCGATCGAGGTTGCAGCGCCCCCACAGGGCACAGCGGCCGCGATCGCCGCCCGGGGGCCGGCAGCTGCAAGCCCCAGCCTGCACAGATCACTCCAGCTCACAGCACATCCGCGATCGGACGAAAGACTTGACAAGTCAATCGTCCCGATTCATCGTGTCTCCAAGAGGTGCATCTGCACCTTCGGAATGACAGTCCGTCATTCCACCCTGTTCACCCTCTGATCAGGGCATTCGGGCCTCGGGTTTTACACCACGGAAAGGGACGCGGCCCGCACCAAACGCAAGCCTTACAGACTTCGCGGGGGCCCCTGTCGTGGGGCTGAACTGAGGCGCATATGTTTCTTCAATCTCTTCCCACGGCATCAGTGAGGAGAAGAGCACCCAGCGATTGTCCGGGTCTAACGTGCCACAAAAGGGCACATGGAACTCCTCGATTGAGAGCTGGCCGTTATGGTGTTTCCGGTACATCTGCAGCGTTCAGCAGTTGCAGCAATCCTTGATTGCCCCGTATGGCGCCAGTTTGCCGGGCCTGAGACGCTGAAACCAGTTGCGCTGCAGTTGATCTGGTTTTTTCAGGACCCCCTAAGTCGCGAAAGATCTTCACCGCTTCCTCAGTGGGAGCCAGCGCTTCCCCTCGACGGCCCACGGCGCCAAGAAACACCCCAAGGTTGCCCAGGGCATCCGCGAGTTCCGCATCCACAGGCCCCCGGTTGGCCCGCAGCCACACCACCACCTGCTGCCGCAGCCGCAGGGCTTCCGCCGGATCTCCTCGCCGGTAGGCCGCCGCGGCCCCATCAAACCAGCCCTGCACCTCCGCCGGCACCGGCTTCTGCCCAGCCGCCGCCTGGGCCAGCAGTACACCCTCCGGCTGCAGCGCCAGCGCCGGCAGGCCCCCGGGCCCCAGCGCCAGGGCCAGCAGCACAGGCAGGCAACGGGGCCGAAGCAGCCTCACAAGCCCAACCGCCGCGGACAGGCCGGCGGCTGGCGGCAGAGGATGTCGAGCCCCACGGATGGGCGGCGCGTGCGCAGCCAATCGGCGGCCTCGGCATCCAGCGCACCACTGGCCAGACGGGCCATGGCCGGGCCGCTGCAGGCCAGCCCCGTGGCGCCGAGGCCGCTGGCCAGGGCAAAGGCCCGTTGCGGGCCGGTGCCCAGCTGGCCCGCTGCCGCCGAGCCATAGGCCTGGGCTGCGGCATCCATGGCCCGGTGGATCCAGACCTGGTTCTTGGCCTGCGGCACGCGGCCGAGCAGGCTGCCGGCCGCGCAGGCCGCCTGCAGCCCGGCGGTGGCTTGCGGCCCGGGCGCCCCCGGCGGCTGGGGCGGCACCAGCGATAGCCCCAGGCCATAGGCCAGGGCAAAGGCCACGCCCGCCTCTTCCGACAGCTCCTCCAAAGCCGCAAGCTGCTGCCGATCCAGCTGCAGCTCTTGGCCGCCAGCACACACCTGCACCAGCGGAGACGCCGCTCCATAGAGCCCCTGGCAGGGGGAATCCCCCGGGCCGCTCAGCAGCCGCAGCGCCGGCTCCACGCCCGTGAGTTGCGCCCGCACTGCCAGCGGCGGGCCGCTGCAGAGCAGGGCCAGGGTGGTGAGGGCGGCAGCCAGGGGGCGCGGCAGGAACATCGCTGGGATGGGGCTGGCGGCTGGAGAACCCAATGCCGCCATCTTGGCCATCGGCAGCCGTTGCCGCCACGCCTGCGTCGCAGCGCCCACGCAGACGCCAGCTCCTCTGGCTCCGGATGACTGAGAACCAGCATCCAGCACATCCCCCCCTGCCAGCATGGCCAACGGCCCCCGCTGAGCCCCGCCATGGTCCTTGCCGGCAGCGCCCCGATGGCCGTGGGCATGAACCTGGAGAGCATCGTCGACTGGTCGCCGGCGTGGACCTTCGTGGATGCCTTTCAGGCCTCCCGCCCCTGGATCGCCCAGACCTTCAACACCCAGACCTGGGCCACCACCTGGGATCCGGCGCAGGCCCCCCTGCTCGATCTCGATGCCGACGGCAACGTGCGCTCCCTGGCCCGCTGGAGCGCCAACGGCGTGGAGATGCACCAGCTGGCCGGCACGCTGATGTTCCGCGACACCGGCGGCAGCCACCCGGCCGGCACCTACATCGCCGAGTGGGATGGCAGCGGCGAGGTGCGCTTCGGCTTCGATGCGGTGGTGACGGCCACCGGCCTCACTCCGGCCGGCCGCCACTTCGCCCAGCTGCAGGTCACCCCCAGCGACAACGGCATCTACCTGGCGATCGCGGCCACCGATCCGGCCGATCCGGTGCGCAACCTCAACGTCTGGATGTCCAATTACCAGGGGCAGAGCTTCGTGGGTCGGCGCTGGCAGCCGGGCGCGGCCGCCTCGCCCTTCCATCCGCTGTTTCTGGAGCGGCTGGCCCCCTTCGGCACGCTCCGCTTCATGGCGATGCAGGAAACCAACAGCTCCGGCATCACCAGCTGGGAGCAGCGCCGCACCGCCACGGCCGTGCGCCAGGGCTCCGGTGCTGGCGGCACCCCCAGTGAGCCCCTAGTGAACGGCGTATCGCTGGAGCTGATGCTGGAGCTGGCCAATGCGCTCGATGCTGATCCCTGGTTCAACATGCCGGCCCAGGCCGACGACACCTATGTGCGCAACTTCGCCACCACCGTTGCCCAGCAGCTGGAGCCGGGGCGGACGGTGTATGTGGAGTGGGCCAACGAGGTGTGGAACTTCGGCTACGGCTTCCAGACGGCGCCGTGGGTAGCCCAGCAGGCCCAGGCCGCCGGGCTGGATCCCGATCTGGGCCAGTGGATCGTGGCCGGCCGCGAGGCCGCCCGCGATATGGCCATCTGGTCGGAGGTGTTCAGCGGCAACAGCAGCCACAGGCTGGTGCGGGTGGCGGCCGGCTGGGCCGCGGTGGATTGGGTGAGCGACCAGATCGCCCAGTCCATGGACGGGGCCTTCGACGCCATCGCCATCGCCCCCTACATCACGCCCACCGATGGCCAGCGGGCCAGCTACAGCGCATCCACCAGCGTGGACGATGTGCTGGCCGACAGCCGCGCCAACATCGCCACCTCGGCGCAGTGGGTGGAGAAACACGCCCGGCTGGCTGATGCCTGGGCGGCCCGCCTGGGCCGGCCGGTGGAGCTGCTGGCCTACGAAGGCGGCTCCCATCTCGACGGCCGCAACGCGCCCTACCAGCCCGCCTTCCATGCCGCCGGCACCGACCCGCGCATGGGCGACATCTACCGGGACTACGTGCAGGCGCTGGCGGCGGCGGGGCTGGATCTCTACATGGATTTCCAGTTCACCGGCCAGGCGGCGGCGAACAGCTGGGGAGACTTCGCCAAGCTGCACCGCATGGATGAGCCGCTGGCCACCGCCCACCGCTACAACGCGGTGGTGGCGGCGGCCGATGGCTCCCTCTGGCAGCCGCCGCCGCCCGATGGCAGCCCACCACTGCTGCTGGCCCTCACGGTGGCGGGCCGGCAGCTGCGGCTGCGCTTCTCCGAACCGATCCAGATCACCGGCCTGCTGCCGGCCCGCTTCAGCGCCACGGTGGGCACCGCCAGCCGGGCGATCAGCGCCATCGGCCCCGGCCCCACCGCCAGCGAGCTGCGGCTCACCCTGGCCGGCAGCGCCCCCACCGCCAGCCAGGCGTTGCGGCTACGCTACAGCGATCCCACCGGCAACAACGCCAGCGGTGTGCTGCAGGATCGCGCCGGCAACGACCTGGCCACGATCGCTGCCCCCGGCAAGGCCGCCACCACGCTGGTGAGCAGTGTGAACGTGACCAGCCTGGCGGCCACCTACAGCGATCTGGTGCTCAGCGGCAACGCTGCGCTGGCCACCGGCAACGGCGGCGCCAACCGCCTCAGCGGCAATGCCGGCAGCGATCGCCTGGTCGGCCGCGCCGGCAACGACACCCTCAGCGGTGGCGCCGGTGCCGATCGCTTCCGCTGCGGCAGTGGCCTGAGCGCCGACAGCAACCGCGACACCCTGATCGATTTCGAGCCCTCCCAGGGCGACCGCATTGAACTGGAGAAGGCCACCTTCACCGCCCTCGGGGCCCTGGGGCCGCTGCGGGCCACCGCCTTCGCCATCGGTGCCGCCAGCCGCCCCGGCCAGCGGATCCTCTACGACCCCACCAGCGGTGCCCTCACTTACGACAGCAACGGCAGTGCCGCCGGTGGCGACACGGTGTTCGCCCAGCTGCCGGCCGGGCTGCAGGGCCGGCTGGGCGCCGCGGCCTTCCTGGTGGTCTGAAGGGAGGGTGGCCGCGCTGCTCCGGGCTCAGCCGGCCGCCGGCTGCTCCGGTTCACGCCAGGCCTCCTTGGGCAGCGGCTCGGTGCCGTACTCCCAGTCGTCGTAGTCGGGATCATTGCGGATCCGCTGATGGAGCTTCTTCTGCACGTCGAAGTTGTGGGGATGGTCGCCGGCCGCGGGCTGCGGGGCGGGAT
Organism: Cyanobacteriota bacterium; assembly: GCA_035285645.1. Taxonomy (GTDB): domain Bacteria; phylum Cyanobacteriota; class Cyanobacteriia; order PCC-6307; family Cyanobiaceae; genus Cyanobium. Next base: position 4,593 of record JAYKGR010000071.1, read on the forward strand.
CGGCATCGGCGGCCGGGGCGGGATCGGCGGAAGACATGGCCTGAGGTTCGCAGGGGGCCATTCTGGCCCGCGCGGGCGATCACACGTTGAACAGAAACTCCATCACATCGCCCTCGGCCACCACGTAGTCCTTGCCTTCGGCCCGCAGCCAGCCGCGATTGCGGGCCTCCGCTAGGGAGCCGGCCTTCAGCAGCTGCTGCCAGCCGATCGTTTGCGCGCGGATGAAGCCCCGCTCGAAATCGGTGTGGATCACACCGGCGGCCTGGGGGGCGGTCATGCCGGCAGTGATGGTCCAGGCGCGGGTTTCCTTCTCGCCGGTGGTGAAGTAGGTGCGCAACCCCA
>JAYKGR010000072.1:0-5105 GCA_035285645.1 Cyanobacteriota bacterium
GCACCACATGGGTGTTGGCAATGTTCTTGAGCCGCAGATCGAAGGCATTGGCCAGCAGCCCACCTGGCTTCTGTGTGCCGAACACGCCCCGGTAGAGAAAGCGGCCGGCCTGCTCTTCCGCCTGCCAACCCTCGGTGCGCACAAAGCGGTTGCTCAGCCGCACCCCCCCAGGGCCAAAGCGCAGGGCGGTGATCATGCCATCGCCATCGAAGGGATGGTGCACCCACTGGCCGCCGCGCTCGAGCCGACCGGGTCCATTGCGGTAAAGGGTGCCCAGCAGCTCCGCCGGAATCGCGCCGCGGCTGGCGCTCACCGCCAAGTCGCTGAGCTCCTCCTCCACATTGCGGAAGGCACTGGCCCAATCCGCACGGTCGTAGGTCAACGTCATGGCGCAGGAGCCGGCTGAGCGCTGGCGAACTGGGTGGAAAATAGGGAGGCGTAGCGGTCGCCGCGGGCCAGTAGCTCGCTGTGGCTGCCGGATTCCACCAGACGACCGGCCTCGATCACACAGATCCGATCGGCATTCACCACGGTGGAGAGCCGGTGGGCCACCACCAGGGTGGTGCGGTTCTGCATCAGGCGATCGAGGGCCTCCTGCACCACCTGCTCGGAGGCCGAATCCAGGGCCGAGGTGGCCTCGTCGAGAAACAGAATCGGGGCATTCTTGATCAGGGCCCGGGCGATGGCGATGCGCTGGCGCTGACCACCGGAGAGCAGGGCTCCGTTTTCGCCGATCGGGGTGTCATAGCCCTGGGGGAGCTCACTGATGAAGCCGTGGGCATTGGCCGCGCGGGCAGCGGCCTCAATCGCCTCACGATCTGCCTCGGCATGGCCATAGGCAATGTTGCTGGCCACGGTGTCGTTGAACAGAAACGTGTTCTGATCCACCACGGAGATCAGGGCACGCAGGTCCGCCTGGGCCACCTCGCGCAGGTCGACAGCATCGATGGTGATCCGACCGGCCTGGGGTTCGTAGAAACGACAAAAGAGATCGATGATCGTGCTCTTGCCGCCGCCACTGGGACCCACGAGAGCCACCGTGCTGCCTCGGGGAATCTCCAGATCAAGCTGGTCGATCACGGGCTCATCGCCATAGGCAAACCGCAAGCCCTCCGCACGCAGGGCCCGATGGAAGCCCTGCAATGGCATCGGCTGGGGTGGATCGATCGGCTCGGCGGGGGTGTCGAGGATCGCGAACAGGTCCTGGGAAGCGGACAGACCCTGCTGCAACGAGGCATTGGCCTTGGCAATGCCCTTGAAGGGCGCGTAGCAGAGGTAGAGCGAGGTGAGAAAGGCGAAGAAACTGCCGATGGTGCGGCTGCCCTGGATCACCATTTCGCCCCCGTAGACCAGGACGGCGCTGAAGCCAATGGCACCGAGCAGCTCCATCAGGGGCTGGTTGATGAGCTTGGCGCGCGTGGTGCGCAGAGCCGAGCCGAGCACGGCCCGATTTTCCTGCTGCAACCGCTCCAGCTCGTAGGCCTGCATGCCGAAGATCTTCACCACGCGGGATCCCACCAGCGCCTCCTGGAGGTAGGCAGCCATCAGGGCCAAACTGCTCTGACCACTGCGGGAATGACGGCGCACCTTTTTGGAGGAGCGCAGCACGGGCCACACGCCCAGCGGAAAGAGGATGAAGGCGATCAGGGCCATCAGCCAGTCCTGATAGAGGGCTACCACCATCAGGGCCAGCAAGGTGAGGCCGTCCTTCACCAGGTTGGAGAAGCCATCCACGAGACCGGCCTTCACAAGGCCCACGTCGCTGAGCACCCGTGACACCAAGCCCGCTGATGGGTGGCGGTCCACATAGGCCTGGGGCAACTCCAGCACCTTGGTTGCCAGATCACTGCGCAGATCTGCGGTGATCCGCTGGCCCACGCCATCGGTGAGATAGGAGCCGAGGTAGTGGGAAACGGCCCGAAGGCCGATCGCCGCCACAATCACCAGCGGGGAGAGATACAGCCGGCCGCGGTCGTTGGCCGGCAGAACGACATCGAAGAGGTAGCGGATCACCAGCGGAACGAGACCGGTGGAAGCCCCGTACACGATGTTGAAAAACATCGCCAGAGAGAACATGGGCCAGACATGGCGCCGGCCGTAGGCCAGGAAGCGACCTGTCAGCGACGGGTTCATGGCACCAGCTCCAGCAAGAGCTCGGCGGCCCGCTCCGAGGCCCCGGCCGAACCCATGGTGGAGCGCAGCTCCTGGAGGTCAGCGGCGATGCGGGCCCGGTCGGCCTGCAGGGCCTGCACGGCCCGCACCAGACTGCCGGCAGACACGTCGTGCTGGATGAGTTCCGGGAACACCAGCCGATTCAGCACCACATTGGGCAGCCCGATCAGACGCCGGCCGATCAGCAACCGCGCCAGCTGAAAGCTGAGCCAGGAGAGGCGATAGACAATCACTGGCGGACAGCCCAGCAGAGCCGCCTCCAGGGTGGCCGTACCGGAGGTGATCAAACCGGCATCGGCGGCCGCCAACAGGTTGTAGGTGTCATCCCGCACCACAGGCACCCCAAGGGGTCGACCCGCCAGACGGCTGAGTTCAGCCTCGCCCAAGGTGGGGGCCTGGAGCAGCACCACCTGCCAGCCATCGGTCTTGAGCCGTTGGGCTGCATCGAGCAGATCAGGCAGCAGCAGACGCACCTCGCTGCGCCGGCTGCCCGGCATCAACACCAGCAGGGGTTGGGTGTCGCTGAAGCCGTGGCGCGCCCGGGTGGTGGCGCGATCGGCGCTCACCCGCAGACCATCGAGCAGGGGATGGCCCACGTAGTGGGCAAAGGGACGGCCATAGGCGTTGAAGAAGGCGGGCTCAAAGGGAAAGATCACCGCCAGACGGTCAATGAAGGCCGCCATGCGGCGAGCCCGCCCCTGGCGCCAGGCCCACACCTGGGGTGCGATGTAGAAGAACACCGGGATACCGCGGCGATGGGCTTCCCGGGCCACGATCATGTTGAAACCGGGGTAGTCGATCAGCACCACCACCGCGGGTCGGTGCTGGTCCATCTGGCGCTTCAGCAGGCGCATCACGCGCCAGTGACGGGGAATGCTGCCGGCAATCTCCACCGCACCCACGGCAGAAAGCTGCTTCACGTCGGCCAGGATCTCCATCCCGGCACGACGCAGGTGCTCCCCGCCCACACCCACCACATGGGCCGAGGGGCAGCGATGGCGCAGCGCCTCGAGGAGATGGCCGCCATGCAAATCGCCGGAGGCCTCACCAGCGACGAGCAGCAGGCGGGGAACCTTGGCTTCAGAAGCGACCATCGTTGCCCGGCAGACGACGCTCCACAGCGGCTGCGATGTCACCCAAAGCGCGCGCATCGAGCGCAAGGGGCAGGGCCTGCACGCGCTGCTGCCAGGGATCGGGGAGACGCTGCCAGTCCTTCACAGTGGTGACCAAGGTGGCGCCAACAGCATCGGCTCGGCGCTGAAGGCCTTCCAGTTCCCTTGGAGCATAGGGGTGATGGTCAGGGAACCCTGCCGTGGCCATGAGCTGCAAGCCCGCCTGATCCAGCGCCGCAAAGAACTTCTCCGGCAGGCCGATGCCACAGAAGGCCAGCAACGGCTTGCCCAGCAGGTGGGCCGGCGCTTCGATCCAACTGCTGAGCACGATCCAGGGTTTGGCGGGGGGCCAGGCCGGCGGAGGTTGGGGCGCAGCCGCCGCCGCAGGCACGGCTCCCGTCAGCACCAGCAGGTCGGCGTGGCCGAGCCGCCCCTGCCGTTCCCGCAGGGGTCCGGCGGGGAAGAGCAGGCCGTTGCCCAGGCCGTGGTGCCGATCGAGCACCGAAAGGCCCACGTCATGGCCCAAACGCCAGTGCTGCAGGCCGTCGTCGAGCAACAGCAGCTCAGCGCCGGCGGCGATGGCGGCCCGGCCACTGGCGATCCGATCGCGGCCCACCCACACCGCCACGCCGGGCAACGCCGCCTGGATTTCCAGGGCCTCATCGCCCACCTGGCTCGCCCCATCAGCGGGGACCACCCGTCGCGGCAGACGGGCACCAGCCCCATAGCCCCGCAACAGCACGGCCACCCTCCAGCCTTGATGCTGCAGGGCTGCCGCCAGGCCGATCACCACAGGAGTCTTACCGCTGCCCCCCAGGGTGAGATTGCCCACCGCCACCACCGCCGCAGGCAACCACACAGGCCGGGTGGCGCGGCGATGGAACCACACACCCAGGCCATAGAGCCAGCCCAGGGGGCGCAGCAGGAGCGCCGGCAGCGTGGGCCGAGGGAGGTACCAGAAGCGGGGGGTGGCCAGCAACAAGGCGATAGCTTGGCGGCAAGCCGCAGCAGCAGGTGCGGAGATGATCCTCGGCCACATCGGAGCACGCCAGGGCAGCAAGGGGGTGCCTGGAAAGAACTTCGCGTCCCTGCACGGCAAACCCCTGATCGATTGGTCGCTCGATCAGTTGCTGGAGAACCCCCGCGTGGGAGCGGTGGTGGTGTCCACCGACGACCCCGCCATCCACGCCCACGCCCTTCGGCGCGGCAGCCTCGACATCGGCCTGCGGCCGGCCGAGCTAGCCACCGACCAGGCCCCGAAGTGGGGGGTGTGGCAGCACGCCCTGGCGACGGCGGAGCGGGTGCTAGCGGAGCAGGGGCTGGGGGCTGTGACCACCTTTCTGGATCTGGATTGCACTGCGCCGCTGCGCAGCCCGGCCGACATCGAGGGGGTGCTGGATCTCTTCGAAACAGAACAGCCCGACCTGGTGATGAGCGTCTGTGAGGCGCGAAAAAACCCCTACTTCAACCTGGTGGAGCTGAACGGAGAAGGGACCCTGAGGGTGTCCAAGCCCCTGCCCGGAGGGGTGTGGGCGCGCCAGGCGGCCCCGAAGGTGTGGGAGCACGCCGCCTCCACCTATGCGGTGTCACCCGACTACCTGCGCCGGGCCAGCAGCCTCTATGAGGGCCGGGTGATTCCCTTCGAGATGCCGCCGGAGCGCTGCCTCGACATCGACAGCCCTCTGGATTTCAAGCTGGTGGAATGGCTGCTGGGCCAGCAACTGGAGGCCGGAACCGATGCCTGAAGCCGTGAGCGACCTGCGCGAGCGCACCATCTTCATCACCGGCTCCGGCGGGGTGCTGGGCTCCACCTACGTGCGG
>JAYKGR010000073.1:0-19182 GCA_035285645.1 Cyanobacteriota bacterium
GGGTGGGTGCTTTTACTGTGGAGGGTATGAATGGCACCTTCGTGGCGGTCAACAACGGCAGGGGCCGTTTTGATCACAGCGACATGTTGATTCACCTCCAGGATTTCAACCTGTCGGCCGGCTCACCAGTCGATCTGGTGTGAGCAACCCAGCTCAGCGGCAGCCTTGCCTACAGTTTAGGGGCGCTTCCGCTCTGCCCCCATGGCCGTGTCTCCCGCTCCCAGGGCCGCCGCCGCGCCGCGCCTGAGCCTGCAATGTGAAGTGATCGCGGCCGATACCACGGCGTTGCGCTCGCTCGACTGGGACCGCAGTCGCTTCGACATCGAATTTGGATTGCGCAACGGCACCACCTACAACAGCTTTCTGGTGCGGGGTGAGCGCACGGCGCTGATCGACACCAGCCACCTCAAGTTTGCCGACAGTTGGCTGCCGCTTCTGCAGCAACAGATCGACCCCGCGGCCATCGACGTCTTGATCGTCAGCCATACCGAGCCCGACCATTCCGGCCTGATCGGCCCCCTGCTCGATCTCAATCCCGAGATCGAAATCGTGGCCTCCAAGGTGGCGATTCAGTTCCTGGAGAATCAGGTGCATCGCCCCTTCCGTAGCAGGGCGGTGAAAAGCGGCGACAGCCTCGACTTGGGCACGAATCCTGTCAGCGGCACCGCCCATAGGTTTGAGTTTCTCAGCGCGCCAAACCTGCACTGGCCCGACACCATTTTTTCCTTTGACCATGGCTGCGGAATCCTCTACACCTGCGATGCCTTTGGCTTGCACTACTGCTCCGACGATCTCTTTGACGTGGCTCCTGGTGCGATTGCCCCTGACTTTCGCTTTTATTACGACTGCTTGATGGGCCCAAATGCCCGCAGCGTACTGCAGGCTCTCAAGCGCATGGATGCGCTTCCTGCGATCGAGACCATCGCCGTGGGCCATGGCCCTCTTCTGCGCCACCATCTGCAGCTGTGGATCGATGATTACCGCAGCTGGAGCAGTGAGCGCAGCGTCGGTGAAGCCTACGCGGCAGTTTGTTATGTGAGCCAATACGGTTTCTGCGATCGGCTCAGCCAGGCGATTGCCCGGGGTATTGGCAAGGCGGGCGCGCAGGTTCAGCTCGTGGATCTGCGCGCCACCGACCCCCATGAACTCAGCGCTCTGATTGGCGAGGCCAGTGCCGTGGTGGTGCCCACCTGGCCCGCCAGCCCCGATGTCGACCTGCAGGCCGGTATCGGCACCCTGCTTGCCGCCCTGCAGACCAAGCAGTGGGTGGCCTGCTACGACGCCTTTGGCGGCAACGATGAGCCGATCGACACGGTGGCGGCCCAGTTGCGGGCCCTGGGGCAGAAGAGTGCCTTCGAGCCGCTGCGCATTCGCCAGGTGCCCCAGACCGGTGACTATCAGCGCTGTGAAGAAGCCGGCACCGACCTGGGCCAGTTGCTCACCAAGGAGAAGACAATCGCCGCGATCAAATCACTCGATGCCGATCTGGATAAGGCCCTCGGCCGCCTTTCGGGTGGGCTGTATGTGGTCACGGCAAGCCAGCACGACGCGGAGGGGGGGAGCCGCAGCGGCGCCATGGTGGCCAGCTGGGTCAGCCAGGCCAGCTTCGAGCCGCCGGGCCTCACCGTGGCGGTGGCGCGCGACCGGGCCATGGAAGCGCTGTTGCAGGTGGGCGATCGTTTTGTGCTCAACATCCTGCGCGACGACAACCATCAGCAGCTGCTGCGGCACTTTTTGCGGCGCTTCCCGCCGGGGGCCGATCGCTTTGCAGGCGTCACGACCCTCGAGGGTGTGGCGGCCGGAGGGCCCGTGTTGGGAGATGCCCTGGCCTACCTGGGCTGTCGGGTGGTGCAGCGCCTGGAAACCCCCGATCACTGGGTGATTTACGCCGAGGTGGAGCAAGGCAACGTGGCCGACACCCAGGCCGCCACAGCCGTGCATCACCGCAAGGTGGGAAATCATTACTGATTCTTTGCGGTACATCTGCAGCAGAGGTCGCGACGCCGGGTAAAGCCATTTTCTTATCGTCGGATTTCGAGCGTTGCTTGTTAGCTTTACGGGCCCCATGGGTTGATTGTTTCTGTGCGGATCAGCGAGCTGCCCGACTCCTGGTTCGCGCACCCGGAGGCGCGGTCGCGTTACACCCCAGATAGCGAAATTCTTTTCGCTGAACCCGCCGATCTGGAGCGTGCACGGCTCTCCATCGCGATTCGGCCCAATAACCTGATGCGCCAGCGGCCCGTGCATCTGGCGCTGCGGATCGGTCGTCTGGGGCCTGGCGAGCGCCTGCACCTCAATCTGGTGAGCGGCGATCGCGACTGCTGCGTGGAGCTGGGTGATCATGTGCAGGGCGACTGGAGTGCCTGGCTCTGGAAGGGCGGCAGGTTGCGGATCGGCTCCGGCAGCACCTCCCTGGGTACCCGCCTGATGATCTGTGAGGGCGGTTCGGTGACCATCGGCCCCGATGCCATGTTGTCCGAGACTGTCTTTCTGCAGTGCGGCGATGGCAACCACGCCCTGGTCTGCCTCGCCAGCGGTCGCCAGTTGAACCAGGCTCCTCCTGCCATCGAGCTGGCCGAGCACGTGTGGCTTGGCCGCAATGTCACCGTGGTGGCCTCGGGCCGGCGCCTGCGGATCGGTGCCGGCTCGGTAGTGGGGATCGGCTCGGTGCTGGCCCGGTCGCTGCCTGCCGGTGTGGTGGCGGCTGGGGCGCCGGCACGGGTGGTGCGCACCGGGGCGAGTTGGTGCCGTAGCCCCGAGGCCGATCCGGCGGAAATCCAACGGTTGCGGCAGCTGCTGGTGGCGGCCGAGCCAGCCGCGCAGGCCACTCGCCCGCGGCGCTGGCTGGCTGCGCGCCTGCGACGGATCCTGGGCCATCCCCACCCAGCCGGCGGTGACTCGACCGTAGCCTGAGCTCAGTAGGGCGAACCGTTCGCCGTTGCCGCTGATGATCGCCGCCGCCGCCGCCGCTCCGTCCAGCTCGCCGGCGGACCGGCGGATGATCGTGTTGCCCCTGGAGCCGGGGCTGCTGTGCTTAAGGGGTTTGAGCCCCAGGCGGTTGCGTTTTGAGGTGGAATATGGCCTCGAGCGCGGCACCACGGCCAACAGCTTTCTCTTCCTTGCGGGCGAGGGGAGCGGCGGACGATCGGTGCCGCCGGTGCTGGTGCATCCGCCGGGCGCTTCTTTCGCCGAGTCGTTTTTGCCCTGTCTGGCCGAGCAGGTGGCCGGCGACGCGTCCCTCAAGGTGGTGGTGGGCCACGTCAATCCCAATCGGGTGGCCCTGCTGCGCCAGTTGGCCGTGCGCTGGCCTGCCTTGATGCTGGTGGCCTCCAACCCCGCTGCTCGCCTGCTGGAGGAGCTCTGGGAGGGTGCGCTGCCCCCGCTCGACATCGTCAAGCAGGAGGTGAGCCGTCCGCTGGCCCACGGCCTGGCGCTGCGGCTGCTGCCGGTCCCGACCCCCCGCTGGCCCGGCGCCATGCTGGCCTTCGAGGAGCGCACCGGCCTGCTGATGAGCGGCAAATTGTTTGCCGCCCACCGCTGTGAGGAGGCCTTCGCCGAAGCGGGCCGTGCCGCCACCGAGGAAGACCGCCGCTACTTCTACGACTGCCTGATGGCCCCCATGGCCCGCCAGGTGGAGGCGATCGTGGACCGGCTCGACGAGCTGCCGATCCGCACCATCGCCCCCGGGCATGGGCCGGCGATCAGCCAAAGCTGGCGCAGCCTGCTGGCCGATTACCGCCGCTGGGGTGAAGCTAGTGGTGCAGCTCCCCTTGGGGTGGCCCTGCTGTTTGCCAGCGCCTACGGCAACACCGCCGCCATCGCCGATGCCCTGGCCCAGGGGGTGACCCGCACCGGGGTGCGGGTGGAAAGCGTGAACTGCGAGTTCGCCTCGCCCCAGCAGCTGCTCGATGCGATCCGCCGCTGTGATGCCCTGCTGATCGGGTCCCCCACCCTGGGTGGCCATGCGCCAACGCCGATCGTGGCGGCCCTTGGCACGGTGCTGGCCGAGGCCGATCGCCGTCTGCCGGTGGGGGTGTTCGGCAGTTTCGGGTGGAGTGGCGAGGCCATCGATCTGCTGGAGAGCAAGTTGCGTGATGGCGGCTTCCAGCAGGCTTTCGCGCCCATCCGGGTGCGCTTCAGCCCTGATCTGGCGAGCCTGCGCACCATCGAGGAAACCGGCACCGCCCTGGGTCGGCGCCTCCAGGCGGAGCGGCGCCGCAGCCAGCTGCGTCAGCCCGCCGGTGGGCTGCGCGAGAGCCGCACCAACCCAGCCATTCAGGCCCTCGGCCGGGTGGTGGGTTCCCTGTGTGTACTGACGGCCCGTCGCGGCACTGGCGCCGAGGCCACCAGTGGGGCCATGGTGGCCAGCTGGGTGAGCCAGGCCAGTTTCACGCCGCCGGGCTTCACGGTGGCTGTGGCCCGTGACCGGGCTGTGGAGGGCCTGCTGCACGTGGGCGATCGCTTTGCCCTCAACGTGCTGGCAGCCGGTCGGGAGAAGGGATTGATGAAGCATTTCCTCAAGCCCCACAGCCCCGGCTCCGATCGCTTTGCCGGTATCGAGGTGGCTGAGGGGCCTGGCGGTCAGCCCCTGCTGCCTGAGGCGCTCGCCTGGATGGAAGCCACCGTGCACCAGCGCATGGATTGTGGCGATCATTGGCTGATCTATGCCCAGGTGGACGCCGGCGGCGTCAACGACAGCACCGCCGTTACGGCTGTGCACCAGCGCCGCACGGGCGCCGCCTACTGATGATCCGATCAGGCCGCCCAGGGTGGGGGTGGTGTGGGCCGCCCACCGGCCTGGAAGGGCAGCACCAGGGTGGCCCAGTGCTCGGGCCGGGCCGGCCGCGTGCGGCGAGGGCGGCGGGCGCCGAAGGGAACCCGCACCACATTGGTGCCCTCCACGCGGAGTGATCGGCTGAGGCTGGCGCTCACATCGGCCAGGGTGAGCGGCGGGTTGGGCTCGCCGTTGCCGTTGTTGTGGTTGTTGCCGTCCATGGTCCCCTCGATCGAAATGGGCAAGGCCCACGTTCCCCTGAAGGGAACGCACGGCAATGATGGTTGATCCCGGGCGTTTCGGCCACGCCCAGAACCGCGAATGGACACCTGTTCAGGCGGCCACTGGTGTGGGGCTCAAGGTGGTGCTGTCGAGCCGCACGGCCAGCTCCTCCACCGATGGGCAGGTGCACACCAGGTTGCGGTCGCCGTAGGCGTTGTCGATGCGGGCCACAGCCGGCCATACCTTACTGCCCTGCTGGACTGCGCCGGCCGGAAAGGCCGCCTGTTGGCGGCTGTAGGGCCGATCCCAGCCGTCGGCAGTCACGGCCGCGAGGGTGTGGGGTGCCCGCTTGAGCGGATTGTTGAGCGGGTCGGCGCTGCCGTTTTCAATGGCCGCCGCTTCGGCCCGGATGGCCACCATGGCGTTGCAGAAGCGGTTGAGTTCGGCCAGGGCTTCGCTTTCGGTAGGTTCCACCATCACCGTGCCGGCCACCGGCCAGCTCACCGTGGGGGCATGGAAGCCATAGTCCATCAGCCGTTTGGCCAGGTCGTCCACCTCAAGCCCGCAACTGCGCTTCAGGGGGCGCAGGTCGAGGATGCATTCATGGGCCACCCGGCCGCCGGCACCGCGATACAGCACCGGGAAGTGGGGGTGGAGCCGCTCGGCGATGAGGTTGGCGGCCAGCAGGGCGACCTGGCTGGCGGTGCGCAGGCCGGCACCGCCCATCATGCGGATGTACATCCAGCTGATCGGCAGAATGCCGGCGCTGCCCCATGGGGCAGCCGACACCGGGCCAATGGCCGAGCTGCTGCCCAGGCTGGCCAGGGGGTGGCTCGGCAGAAACGGCAGCAGGTGAGCGGCCACACCGATCGGGCCCACGCCGGGGCCGCCGCCACCGTGGGGGATGCAGAAGGTCTTGTGCAGGTTGAGGTGGCACACGTCGGCGCCGTAGAGGCCAGGCTTGCACAGGCCCACTTGGGCATTGAGGTTGGCGCCATCGAGATACACCTGGCCGCCATGGTGATGCACCACCTCGCAGATGCGGCGGATGCCGGTTTCGAACACGCCGTGGGTGGAGGGATACGTCACCATCAACGCCGCCAGATCGGCAGCGTGGGTGGTGGCCTTGGCCTCCAGGTCGGCCAGGTCGATGTTGCCCTGATCATCACAGGCCACGGCGACCACCTGCATGCCGGCCATCACGGCGCTGGCGGGGTTGGTGCCGTGGGCACTGGTGGGAATCAGGCAGATGCGGCGATGGTTTTCACCCCGGCTCTGGTGCCAGGCGCGGATCACCATCAAACCGGCGTACTCGCCCTGGGAGCCGGCATTGGGCTGCAGCGATACGCCGGCAAACCCCGTGATTGCCGCCAGCCAGCCTTCCAGGTCGGCCACCAGACGCCGATAGCCGGCGCTCTGGTCGTGGGGGGCGAAGGGATGCAGGTGGGCAAAGCCCGGCCAGCTCACCGGCGCCAACTCAGCGGCGGCATTGAGCTTCATGGTGCAGCTGCCCAGTGGGATCATGCCGTGCACCAGCGATAGATCGCGGCTTACGAGCCGCTGGATGTAGCGCAGCAGTTCGCTCTCGCAGCGGTAGGCGTGAAACACCGGTTGGTCCAGCCAGGCGCGGCGGCGCACCGGCAGGCCCGCGGCACTGAGCTCGGCCCGGGCGGCGTCGGCGTCGCTGCCCTCGCTCGCCAGGCTGTCGGCCATCGCCGCGGCTGCTTGAGCGGCCGCGGCCGGGTTGTCGCCCAGCGCGGCCAGCAGGGTCTCCAGCTCGCTGCTGGTGCTCAGCTCATCAAGGCTGATGGCCAAGGCCTCATCGGCCCCTTCACCGCGCACCCCCGCGCGCAGATTGAACCCGGCCGCCTCGGCGCGCGCCACAAGGTCGGCGGCCCGGTGGTGGCGGAGCACCAGGGTGTCGAAGCCGGCCGTGCCATCGCAGCTCAGCCCCAGGCTCGCCAGCCCGGCGGCCAGGGCCCGCCGCAAGGCCAGCACGCGACCCGCGATCGCTTCGAGACCTTCGGGGCCATGGTGCACGGCGTAAAAGCTGGCCATCACCGCCAGCAGCACCTGGGCGGTGCAGATGTTGCTGGTGGCCTTGTCGCGGCGGATGTGCTGTTCGCGGGTCTGCAGGGCGAGGCGCAGGGCCGGGTTGCCTTCGGCATCGCGCGATTGGCCCACCAGGCGGCCGGGAATCTGACGGCGATACGCATCGCGGGTGGCGAAGAAGGCGGCGTGGGGACCGCCGAAGCCCATGGGCACCCCGTAACGCTGCAGGCTGCCCACGGCAATGTCGGCGCCGAGATTGCCCACCGGGGCCAGCAGCACCTGGGCGAGCGGATCGATCGCCACCGTGCTGATCAGGCCGGCACTGCGGGCGGCCGTGAGCAGGGGCTCGGGGTTCCAGAGGCGGCCGTCGCAGCCGGGCAACTGCAGCAGCAGGCCAAACGCATCGGCCGGCAGGCTGGCGCCGCTGAGCGCCTCGGGGTCCACCAGTTCAAGCGTGATCTCCAGCGGTTCGGCCCGGGTCTGCAACACCGCCAGGGTTTGGGGCAGCACCGCACGATCCACCAGAAAACGGCGGGCGCCCTGGCGGCGGCTCACCGCCAGAGCCATGGCCATGGCCTCGGCGGCAGCCGTGCCTTCATCCAGCAGAGAGGCATTGGCGATCGGCAGGCCGGTGAGTTCGCTCACCAGGGTCTGAAAGTTGAGCAGGGCCTCCAGGCGCCCCTGGGCAATCTCGGCCTGATAGGGGGTGTAGGCGGTGTACCAGCAGGGGTTTTCCAGCACATGGCGCTGGATCAGGGCCGGGGTGGCGGTGCCGTGGTAGCCGAGGCCGATCAGGCTGCGGCGCACGGCGTTGTCGGCGGCGATGCTGGCGAGCTCCGCCAGGGCATCGGCTTCGCTGCAGGCCTCCGGCAGGCCCTCCGCCGCCGCCCCAGGGGGCAGCAAAATATCGGCGGGGATCACAGCGGCCGCCAGGTCTTCCAGGCTGGCCAGCCCGAGTTCGGCCAGCATGGCCTCCCGCTCGTGAACACTGGGGCCCAGATGCCGGTCCAGGAAAGGAGCGCTCACGATGGGCCACACAGAGGTGGCTGGATGTTAAGGAAACCTTGGCACCCGCCGTTCGCAGCGGGTGCCAGCTGGTTCGTTGTTCAACGCTGCGGTTGGCCGTTCAGGCCCCTTCCACCTTGCTGCGGTACGTCGGCGCATCCATCAGGCCATCGGCTTCGCTTGGGTCGGAGGGGGTCACCATCAGCAGCCAGCCCTCGCCATACGGGTCGTTCTGCAATTCCTCGGGGCTGGCCAGTACAGCCTCGTTGCGGGCCGCCACCACGCCGCTCACCGGCGCGTTGAGATCTTCCACAGCCTTCACCGATTCCACGCTGCCGAAGCTGCTGCCGGCCGTGATCGTGGCGCCCACCTCCGGCAGCTCCACGAACACGATGTCGCCCAGCTGGTCGACGGCGAAGGCGGTGATGCCCACCCGCAGCCGTTCGCCCTCCGGACGCACGTATTCATGGCTGTTGGCGTAGCGGCAGTCGTCGGGGTAGGAAAGCGCCATTGCCGGGTTGGCATCGCAGGGGCTCTCCCAGTTTGCCGGCCCGGGCTCACGGGCGCAGCAGATCACCTCCCCGCAGTGCCGCCAGGGCAGCCTCGAGGGCCAGGGCCACGTGGCTGTGGTGGGTGCCGCCCTGCATGTAGAGCACCCACGGCTCCCGCAGGGGCGCATCCGCCGAAAACTCGCTGGTGCTGCCGTCGATGAAGGTGCCGCCTGCCATCACCAAGGCGCTCGCATAGCCGGGCATCGGCGAGGGTACCGGATCGAGATAGGAGCCCACCGGAGAGCTCGCCTGAAAAGCGCGGCAGGCGGCGATCAGCGCTTCGGCGCTCCCGAGGCGCACCGCCTGGATCAGATCGGAGCGGGGGCTGCCGGGCAGGGGATCCACCGCCAGCCCCAGACCGTGGAACACCGCGGCGCTGAGCTCGGCGCCGATCAGCGCCTCCGCCACCATCTGGGGCGCCAGAAACAGGCCCTGAAACAGCAGCCGATGCAGGTCGAAACCCGTGCCTCCCTCGCTGCCGATGCCCGGCGCGGTGAGGCGGCAGCAGGCCCGCTCCACCAGCTCGGCGCGTCCGGCCACATAGCCGCCGCTGGGGGCGATGGTGCCCCCCAGGTTCTTGATCAAGGAGCCGGCGATCAGGTCGGCGCCCACGGCGGGGGGCTCCTGCTCCTCCACCAGTTCGCCGTAGCAGTTGTCGACAAAGCAGAGGCACTGGGGCTGCAGTGCCTTCACCCGCTCGCACAGCTGGCCGATCGCAGCCACCTGGAGTGCCGGCCGCCAGCTGTAGCCGCGGCTGCGCTGGATCAGCACCATCCGGGTCGGAATGGCCAGCGCCGCGGCGAGGCCCGCTTCATCCACCTGGCCGTCGGCAGTGAGCGGCAGCTCGTCGTAGGTGATGCCGAATTCCGCCAGGGAGCCCTGGCCGCTGCCGCGCAGGCCGATCACCTCCTCCAGGGTGTCGTAGGGGCGGCCGGTGAGGGCCAGCAGCCGGTCGCCGGGCCGCAACACGCCGAAGAGCGCGGCGGCGATGGCATGGGTGCCGCTCACAAACTGCAATCGCACGGCGGCGGCCTCGGCCTGCAGCACCCGTGCAAACACCCGATCCAGGGTGTCGCGGCCGAGATCGCCGTGGCCGTAGCCGCTCACCGACGCGAAGTGCTGCACCCCCACGTGTTCGGCGGCGAAGGCCGCCAGCACCCGCGCCAGCCGCGGCCGCACCCCAGCGGTGTGGTGAGCAGCCAGGGGGGCGATGCGGCTCAGGGCCTGGGCCACCTGATCGGCGGCCCAGGCCTGGTGCATGGCGCTGGCGGCTGCGGCGCGGGTCACGGCGATGGCTCGGCTCGTTCCACCCTGCCCTCTCGCGGGGCAGAGCCCACGCAGGACTAGATTTCCGCCGCTCTGGTGCCGCTCCCCCGACCGGCCACCCCCCTGAGGAGATCCAGCTGTTGGCAGCACCCATTGCGGCGGTGGCCCCCGCCAACCCCCTGATCCGGCTGGAGCGGCGGCCCCATGGCCACCAGGAGCGCCGCCTGCGGGTGGGTCTGGGTTTGCCGCGGCCGCCGTTGCCGGCACGCCAGCGCCGCAGAAAGGTGGGCACCACCAGCTTCATGCTGGCGCTGCACGTGGGGGCGGTTGCCGCCCTGTTGCCCCGCTTCTGGAGCTGGCCTGCGCTGGTGGTGCTGGCCGTGCTCTATTGGATCACGGTGCTGGGGGTCACCCTGGGGCTCCATCGCCTGCTGGCCCATCGCGGTTTTGAGGCGCCCCGCTGGCTGGAGCGGTTGCTGGTGCTGATGGGCACCCTGGCCTGCCAGAGCGGCCCGATCGAATGGGTGGGGCTGCATCGCCATCACCATCTGTTTTCCGATCAGCCCAACGACCACCACGACGCCGCCCGTGGCCTGTGGTGGGCCCACAGCGAATGGATGCTGCACGAGATCCCGGCTCTGCGGGAGGTGGATCGCTTCACCGGCGATCTGCTGAAGGATCCCGTCTACCGCTGGCTGGATCGCTGGTTTCTGCTGCTGCAGTTGCCCCTGGGGGTGGCGCTGTATTGGCTCGGTGAGGCTGCCGGGGTGCCGGGCGGCGGGCTGGGGCTGGTGCTGTGGGGTATTCCCCTGCGGTTGGTACTGGTGTATCACGTGACCTGGCTGGTGAATTCAGCCACCCATGCCACGGGCTATCGCAACTTCGACTGCCCCGACCTGTCGCGCAATTGCTGGTGGGTGGCGCTGCTCAGCTTCGGCGAGGGTTGGCACAACAATCACCACGCCCAACCGGTGAGCGCTCGCCACGGCCTGCGCTGGTTCGAGTTTGACATCACCTGGCAGCACATCCGCCTGCTGCGGGCCTTGGGCCTGGCCCGGCGGGTGCGTGTGGCCCGCTACCCGGGCTGAAGGCGGATCAGCCCGCCTGCACCACGTTTTGCGGGCTGCCGGCCCGGAAGGCAGCGATGTTGGCGGCGGAGTTGGCGATCAGCCGCTGGCGCGCGGCGCGGGTGGCCCAGGCGATGTGGGGAGTGATCACACAGTTGCGGGCGCTCAGCAGCGGGTGATCGGGCCGCGGTGGTTCCGCGGCGAGCACATCGAGGCCGGCGCCGGCGATCCAGCCGTTGTTGAGGGCTTGCGCCAGATCGGCCTCGCGCACCAGGGCGCCGCGCGCCGTGTTGATCAGATAGGCCGTGGGTTTCATGCGGGAAAGCCGCTCGCTGTTGATCATCCCGGCGGTGGCCGGCGTGAGCGGGCAGTGCAGGCTCACCACATCGCTGGCCTCCAGCAAGGCCTCCAGCGTCATGAACACACCCCCTTCAGGGATCGCACCACCCGGTCGGCGCCGGTTCGCCACGATGTGCATCCCCAGGGCACGGCCCACCGCCGCCACGGCCGCACCGATGGCTCCGTAGCCCACGATGCCCAGGGTGAGGCCCGCCAGTTCCACCAGCGTGCCGTCCCAGTAGCAGAAATCCGGCCCGGCACTCCAGCGCCCCGCCTGCACCGTGCGGTTGTGGTGGCTGGTGCGGTTGGTGAGCTCCAGCAGCAGGGCAAACACCGCCTGGGCCACCCCCGGGGTGCTGTAGGCCGGCACATTGCACACCGTGATGCCCTGCGCCGTGGCCGCTGCCACATCCACCACGTTCACACCGGTGGCTAAGACGCTGATCAGCTTGAGCTGGGGCAGGGCCGCCAGGGTTTCGGCGCCGAGAGGTGTCTTGTTGGTGAGCGCCACCTCGGCGTGCCGGAGCCGGGGCAGCAGCTCCTCCGGCGCGGTGCGATCCCAGATGCTGCACGGGCCCAGCGCGTCCATCGCAGACCAGCTCAGATCGCCAGGGTTGGTGGTGAATCCATCGAGAATCACGATCGTCATGAGCCCTCCAGGCCGGTGCGTTGCCGGCAGAACTGATCGGCCAGCCGCACCGCCGTCGCCCAGGTCTGCGCTTCCGTGAGCCCCGAGCTGCGGGTGGGCTTGAAGCTGTGGTCGCCGGCCGGGAGCCACGCCACGCTGATGGCCGTCGAGAGCGGATAGCTCTCTACCTCACCGCGGCGGCCAAAGGGATCGCGCTCGCCCTGAACGATGAGCGTGGCGGTGCGCAGCGTGGCGAGATGCTCGCTGCGCAGCTGCTCGGGCTTGCCGGGTGGATGGAAGGGGTAGCCGAAGCAGAGGCAGCCGCCCACGGCCGGACACGCATCGGCCAGCAGGCTGGCCACCCGTCCGCCCATCGATTTACCGCCGATCAGCAACGGCCGATCCGCTGTTGCTTCAGCCTCGAGCCCCACCTGCTGTCGGAAGGTTTCCAGCAGTCTGGGCAGCCGATCGGGGGCCCGCCGTTGCCCCGTGAGCCGCGTGTGGGCCATGTAGGGAAACTCAAAGCGCACCACCCGCCAGCCCCGGTCCGCCAGGCCGGTGGCGATCGCGGCCATGAACGGGCTGTCCATCGCGGCGCCGGCGCCATGGGCCAGCAGCAGGGTCGCGGGCGCCTCGGCCGGGCCATCGATCAGCCGCGGCGTCGGGTCTGTCATGGGACGATCCCCCCAGACACCACCGCCGCCACGGCCTCCGGCGCCAGGCGCTGGTCGGTGGCTGTTTCGGCCCGCAGATTCTTCAGCAGCACCACGCCTTCGCTCGCTTCGCTGTCGCCGATCACGGCGGCCCAGCGGGCGCCGCTGCGGTCAGCCCGCTTGAACTGCTTGCCGAACGCTGCGGCGCTCAGATCCAGCTCCACCGCCAGCCCCTCGCTGCGCCAGCGCTGGGCCAGCACCAGGGCCAGCCGCTCGGCGGCCTCGCCCCGGCTCACCACATACAGATCGGCTACCGCCGGGGCCGCGGCGCCCCGGGCGGCTGCCGCCAGCAGCACCAGCCGCTCCATGCCCAGGGCCCAGCCCACCGCCGGCGTGGCTGGGCCCCCCAGCTGGGCCACCAGGCCGTCGTAGCGGCCGCCGCCGCACACCGTGGCCTGGGCCCCCAGCTGCGTGCTGGTGATCTCAAAGGCCGTATGGCTGTAGTAATCCAGCCCGCGCACCAGCCGGGGGTTGAGCTGAAAGGGGATGCCCAGGTCCTCCAGACCCTGCCGCACCTGCCGGAACCGTTCGTGGCTCTCGGGCGCCAGGGCATCGGCCAGGCTGGGGGCCCCGGCCAGCAGGGCCTGGGTATCGGGGTGTTTGCTGTCGAGCACCCGCAGCGGGTTGGTGGCGATGCGCTGTTGCGAATCGGGATCCAGCCGTGGCCGCTGGCTTTCCAGCCAGGCCACCAACTCGGCCCGGTAGCGCTGCCGATCCTCCGCTGTGCCCAGGCTGTTGAGCTCGAGGGTGAGCCCCTGCAGCCCTGCGGCTTCCAGGAGCTCCCAGGCGATGGCGATCGCCTCGGCATCGGCGCGCGAATCGGCCACCCCCAGCAGCTCGAGGCCGATCTGGTGAAACTGGCGCTGCCGGCCCGCCTGGGGCCGCTCATAGCGAAACATCGGCCCGCCGTACCAGAGCCGCTGCGGTCCGCTGGTCAGCAGGCCGTGCTCGATCGCGGCGCGTACCACCGAGGCCGTGCCCTCCGGCCGCAGGGTGCAACTGCGGTCGCCCCGATCCACGAAGGTGTACATCTCCTTGCCTACCACATCGGTGCCCTCACCGATGCCGCGGCAAAACAGCTCGGTGGCCTCCAGCAGCGGTGTGCGGATCTCCTGCACTCCCGCCCGGCGGAAGTGCTCGCGGGCGGTGGCTTCCATCGTCTGCCAGAGAGCCGTCTGCTCCGGCAGCAGATCCACCATCCCTCGCAGGCTCTTCAGGGCGTCCACCGTGCGCTCACAAAGGCACCCAGTTTGCTCTGCCGCCGGGCCTCAGTCGCCGGCGGCCAGCCGCTCGCGGAAGTAGGCGATCGTGGGTTCCAGGCCCTGCTCCAGCGGCACCGTGGGCTCCCAGCCCAGTTCCTGGCGGGCCAGGTCGATCACGGGCTGGCGCTGCAGTGGGTCGTCCTGGGGCAGGGGCAGGTCCACGAGCTCGAGCGATGGGTTGATGCGATCGCGCACCAGTTCCGCCAGCTGACGAATGGTGAACTCACCGGGGTTGCCGATGTTGATCGGGCCGCAATGGTTGCCATTCATCAGCCGGATCATGCCCTCGATCAGATCATCGGCATAGCAGAAGGAGCGCGTTTGGTGGCCGCCGCCGTAGAGGGTGAGCGGTTCGCCGCGGAGGGCCTGCACGATGAAGTTGCTCACCACCCGGCCGTCGTTGGGCAGCATGCGCGGGCCGTAGGTGTTGAAGATCCGCATCACCCTGATCTCGGTGCCGTGCATCCGCTGGTAGTCGAAACACAGCGTTTCGGCGATGCGCTTGCCCTCGTCGTAGCAGCTGCGGATGCCGATCGTATTGACGCAGCCCCGGTAGCTCTCCGGTTGGGGATGCACCTCGGGATCGCCGTACACCTCGCTGGTGCTGGCCAGCAGCAGCCGCGCGCCCACCCGCCTGGCCAGGCCCAGCATGTTGTAGGTGCCCAGAAAACTGGTCTTGGCGGTTTTGATGGGATTGAACTGGTAGTGCACCGGCGAGGCGGGGCAGGCCAGGTGCCAGATCCGATCCACTTCCAGGCGGATCGGTTCGGTGACGTCGTGGCGGATCAACTCAAAGCTCGGATGGCCGATCCAGTGGCGGATGTTGTCTTTGCGGCCGGTGAAGTAGTTATCGAGGCAGAGCACTTCCTCGCCGGCGTTCATGAGCCGGTCGGTGAGGTGGGAGCCGAGAAAACCGGCACCCCCCGTGATCAGGTTGCGGATCGCCATCTCAACCCTCCCCCACGCGCCATACCTTCAGGCCGGCTGCTCGGGCCGCCGCGGCATCGGCTACCGCACGGGCATCAAACAGCCAGGCTGGCCGGCGCATCACCGCCGCCACCGGTTCCCAGGCAAGGCCGGCAAACGCCTCCCATTCAGTGAGGATCAGCACGCCATCAGCTCCCTCGGCCGCCTCCACCACCGATGCGGCCGCGCTCCAGCTGCCCTCCCCGGAGAGGCCGCCCCCGCTGGCGGATGGGGCCACGCCCAGGTCGGCCGTGATCTGGCCGGGCTCCACCTTCGGGTCCACGATCGCCAGGTGGGCACCCTCCTCAATCAGGTCGCGGCAGATCTGGATCGCTGGCGATTCGCGGGTGTCGTTGGTATCCGCCTTAAAGGCGAAGCCGAGCACTGCCAGCCGCTTACCGGTCACGGTGCCAAAGAGGTGGTTCACCACCAGCCGGGCGATGCGGTGCTGCTGCCAGCCGTTGAGCGTCACCACGCTCTCCCAGTAAGCGGCCACCTCCTCCAGGCCGTAGTGCCGGCAGAGGTACACCAGATTGAGAATGTCCTTCTGAAAGCAGCTGCCGCCAAAGCCAGGCCCGGCCTTGAGAAACTTGGGCCCGATGCGTGAATCGCTGCCGATCGCCCGAGCCACCTCGCGCACGTCGGCACCCGTGGCTTCGCAGAAGGCGGCGATGCTGTTGATCGAGGAGATGCGCTGGGCCAAGAAGGCATTGGCTGTGAGCTTGGACAGCTCACTGCTCCAGAGGTTGGTGCGCAGGATCCGCTCGTCGGCCACCCACTCGCCGTAAACGCCGGCCAGGGCTTCGATGGCGGCAGGATCCTCGCCACCGATCAGCACCCGGTCGGGGGCTTCCAGATCGCCGATGGCGGTGCCTTCCGCCAGAAACTCTGGATTGGAGAGCACCGAGAAGCTTTTGCCAGTGGCCCCGTCGCCCTCCTGGGCGGCGGCAAGAATCGCCTTCACGGCTTCGGCGGTGCGCACCGGCAGGGTGCTCTTTTCCACCACGATCGTGTGGCCCTGGGCGCTGGCCGCCACCTGGCGGGCCGAGGCCTCGATCCAGCGCAGATCCGAGGCCTGCCCAGCCCCCTGGCCGCGGGTCTTGGTGGGGGTGTTCACGGCGAGAAACACCATGTCGGCAGCGGCGATGGCCGCATCCACCGCCGTGGTGAAATGCAGGTTGCGGCCCCGGGCTCGACCCACCACCGCGTCGAGCCCAGGCTCGTACACGGGCAGCTTCGAGAGATCGGGGTCGTTCCAGGCGGCGATCCGCTGGGCGTTGAGGTCCACCACCGTGACCTGGATGTGGGGGCAGCGGTCGGCGATCACCGCCATGGTGGGGCCGCCCACATAGCCGGCGCCGATGCAGCAGATCGTGCGCACCTTGGCCATGGCCGCCCCGCTGGCCTCCCCTCCCGCTGCTGGGCTTTGGGCGGGTGGGGCGGCAGTCATGGGGTTCATCCGAGATGCTGGCGAGATTAGGCGCAACCCGGTGGCCCCAGCAGCATTCCGGACAGCCTCCTGGCAGGCCCCTCAGGCGTCCTGAGGGATCAGCGCCTGCAGCCGTTCACGGAAATCCCCTTTGGGCATGCCCCCCTTGACTTCGCCGTGGATCACAAATTCGGCCTCCAAATCGCTGACCAGTAAATAGGTGGGCCAGCCCATCCCCTCCTTGTTCGGGTATTGGGCCAGCAGCACCTTGCGGTAGCGCCGGTAGGTGTCGGTGTCTTGCAGCATCACGCTGACAAACGCCAGGCCAAGATCCTCCGCCACCCTGGCGTCGTAATGGCTCATGCGATGGCAGGTGCCGCAGTCCTCGGAGCTGAACTTGAGCAGGGTGATGGCGGTCATGGGCTGAAGCGGGTTGGGCCGGATCGTAGGCAGATCAGGGCCGTTCCCGCTCCAGTCGCACGAGGCGACGGCGGCGTAGCTCGGCCCCCAGCGCCGGCCCGCGGGGCACTCCCGCCGCGATCAGGGCCGCCGCCGTGCAGTCGGGCCCCATGTGCCGCCAGCGCAGCCACCAGCGCAGCAGCGGTCGCCGAGGTCCCACGCCGCTGGCCAGCAGCAGGGCCACCGCTTCGGCGGGGGTGCCTGGCTCCTCCAGCCAGGCCGTCCAGCCAGCCGCCGAGGTGGGAGCCGCCGCCGCGTCCAGCCGCTGCTTGAGAGCCTCGGCGGCTATCAGCAGCCGTTGCTGGCGCTCCGGCAGCTGCAGGCGCGCCGCCAGCGCTGGGGGGTCGGCGGCGCCGCTGAGCAGCAGCGGCAGCTTGGCCAGCCCCAGCCGGGAGCCCCAGCCCAACCGGCGCGGCCACTGTCGATCGGCCTGGAGTGCGGGATCCAGCAGCTCCAGGGCCCCCCAGCGCTGCAGGTGGGCCAGTCCCAGCCGCCAGTTTTCCCGCTCCAGCAGCAGTTCCAGCTCCATGCGCAGTCGGGTGCCCAGGGCCGGTGGCGCCTGCTGCGGCGCATCGCCCGGTCGCCACGGCCAGGGCCAGGCCGCCAGGGTGCGGCGCACCTGGCTGAGGCTGTCGTCGGCCAGTCGAAAATCCAGCCGTGCCGCGTAGCGGGCGCCGCGCAGCAGTCGGGTGGGGTCGTCGGCCACGCTGTTGTCGTGGAGAAAGCGCAGCTGCCGCGCGGCAAGGTCGCGCCGGCCGCCGTGGGGATCGAGCAGGGTGCCGTTGCCGCTGCCGATCAGCAGGGCCATGGCATTGATGCTGAAATCCCGCCGGGCCAGGTCGTCTTCGAGCCGGCCCGGACTCACCTGGGGGTTCTCGCCCGGCACCGGGTAGCGCTCCCGGCGGGCGGTGGCCACATCCAGCATCAGGGGGCCGCCTGGCAGGGCCAGCTCCAGCTCCACCGTGCCGTAGGTGCCGTGCTCCTGCCAGTAGGGCACTCCGGCGGGCCCCAGCTCCCGCCGCAGCCGCCGGGCCAATCCCGCGGCGCCGGCACCATCGGCCGCCTCCACCACCAGATCCAGATCGGGCACCCCCCGCCAGGGATCGTTGTGCTCACGATGCAGCAGCAGATCCCGCACGGCACCTCCCACCAGCGCCAGGCGGCCTCCGGCGCTGCAGCGTTCCAGCAGCGGCAACAGGCTGGCCGGCAGTCCGGGCAGGGGCATGGCTCAGCGGGCCTGCTGGTGGGAGAGACAATGGCGCATCATCCCCAACCACCGCGTTGTCTGCCCTCACCCGCTGCCTCGTGGAAGAGGCGGCCGCCATTGCCGCCACAGCCTCCCGCCTCGATGCCCAGCAGGTGGAGACGGCCCTGGCGCTGCTCGATCGCTGCTCGGGCGATGGCGCCAAGCTGGTGATCACCGGCGTGGGCAAGAGCGGCATCGTGGCGCGCAAGAGAGCCGCCACCTTCTCCTCCAGCGGCCTGATGGCCCTCTCCCTCAACCCCCTCGAGGCCCTGCACGGCGATCTGGGGGTGGTGGCCCCCGACGACGTCTGCCTGCTGCTCTCCAACAGCGGCGAGACCGCCGAACTCCTCGAGGTGATGCCCCACCTGAGGCGCCGTGGCACCGCCCGGATCGCGCTGGTGGGTCGGGCTGAGTCCTCCCTGGCTCGCGGCAGTGACGTGGTGCTGGAGGCCTCGGTGGATCGAGAGGTTTGTCCCCTGAATCTGGCGCCCACTGCCAGCACGGCGGTGGCGATGGCGATCGGTGATGCCCTTGCGGCCGTGTGGATGGAACGCCGCGGCATCTCACCGACCGACTTCGCCCTCAATCATCCGGCCGGATCTCTGGGCAAACAGCTGACGATGACCACATCCGACCTGATGGTGCCGGTAGCCCAGCTGCCCGCGCTGCAGCCCTGCACGCCGCTGCAGGAGGTGATCGGACGGCTCACCCAGGGAGCGATCGGCAGCGGCTGGGTGGAGAATCCCGAGCGTGCCGGTCACCTGATCGGTTTGATTACTGATGGCGACTTACGCCGCGCCCTGCGTAACCACGGTAGTGACCGCTGGGCATCCCTATGCGCCGCCGATCTGATGACCGCTGACCCAATCACCGTGACGGCTGACTTGCTGGCGGTTGAAGCGCTGCAGAGGATGGAGAGCAACCGGCGCAAACCGATCTCTGTGCTGCCGGTGGTTGACTCCATGGGCCAACTGCAGGGGCTGCTGCGGCTCCATGATCTAGTGCAGGCCGGTTTGGCCTGAAGAGACTCTGATGCGACTGCTTCTGCGCGAATGGCAATGGCAACGGCAACGCTCGGCTCTCGCCGCTCTTGAGTTGCTGGTGCTCGATGTGGATGGGGTACTCACCGACGGCGGCCTCTGGTTTGATCCCACCGGCCAGTTGCAGAAACGCTTCGATGTTCGCGATGGTCTTGGCCTCCGG
>JAYKGR010000074.1:0-4097 GCA_035285645.1 Cyanobacteriota bacterium
TCGTGTTGATGACTTCATTGGGTCTCGCTCCAAACGTCTTCGCGCAGGCGCCGACGTTTGATCTAGCCGCGCTGATCATCCCCTTTCTCTTCAAGCTGCTCGGTGCGATCGCCCTTTGGATCGCCGGTGGTTGGTTGATCAACATGTCCCTGCGCCTGCTGCGGCGCATGCTCAATCATGGCACTCTTGATCCAACTCTGATCAGCTACCTACTGAATATCCTCGGCGCCCTTCTTCGGGTGGTGCTGGTGGTGGCGATCCTGGGCTTCTTCGGCATCGAAACCGCCAGCTTCGCAGCCCTGCTGGCCGGTGCCGGTGTTGCAATCGGTGCAGCCTGGAGCGGCATGCTCGGCAATTTCGCCGCCGGAGTTTTTCTGCAGATCTTCCGGCCGATTAACGCCGGAGATTACATTGATGGCGGTGGAGTGGAGGGTACGGTCGACGAGGTGGGCATGTTCGTGACCTCGATCACCTCACCCGACAACGTTCTCAACTATGTCGGCAACGCCAAGCTCTTCGGCGACACCATCAAGAACTATTCCAGCCATCCCTTTCGCCGCGTGGAGCTGGTGGCTCAGCTTGACAACAGCGCCGATGTGGCTAAGGCCATCAGCCTGCTCCGGCAAGGCATCAAGCGGGTACCCAACCAGGTTGAAGGTAAGACAGCCGATGTTGAGGTGCTGGAGTTCAGCGAGCGGGGCCCGCGTCTGGCGGTGCGCCCTTATACTCACACTGCAAACTACTGGCAGGTGTACTTCGACACCAACCGCATGATCGTCGACGTGCTCGGCCAAGCCGGCTTCCCCATACCCCGCATTCCGGTGGCGATGCAGGGCGGCAGCTCTTCCAACTGATCCTGCTCCCTGATGGCTGAGACTCCTGCCAGGGGTCCCAGCCAAGATTGGCCTCTGAATCCGAGCAATTATTCTCCTATTCCTCGTGCTGTGGAAGACGGTGTCAGCTCGTTCCGATCTTGGCAGGCAGGATATGGTATTGAAGAGCAACTTCTCCAATATCTCGAACGTCTCGCCAGGCAGTGGTTCGGGTGTGGCCTCTCAGAGCTTGGTCCGTAACAGGTCATGCAGCTCATCGGCCAGAGGGACGTGGTTGAGCCCCTGGGATTCAGGGATGCCTGATCCCAGCTCTGGCGTCATGAGCTCCTCAGACCGGGGCCAGCGATGCCCGGAACGGCTCGAGCAGGTTGTGGGTGGTGGCAAGCAGCGCCCATTCCCCAATCACCTTCTCCAGCCCCCGCAATCGGAAGCGACACAGTCCCTGGGCGCCCTTGATCCGGCCGAAGACCGGCTCCACGGTTGTCTTGCCCAGGCCGTAGATCGCCTACCTGGCGACCGACCGCAATTTTCGGTCCATCCGCCCTCTGACACCCGGATCCCGTGGCGCGGCCCCCTTGATGGCCTGAGACTCTGACCGTGCTGGCTGCCAAGTTGGCTGTGCTGCAGTACCCGTCGTCGGCGATCAAAGCCTTGGGCAGCCGGCTGCTGTTGGCCTGAATCCTCTCCAGCATGGGCTGCTGTGGACGCACCGCATCGCTGGTGGCTTGATTGCTGACGCCGATGGCCACGATCACCTGGAGGTCGCCGTCCACCACGGCAGCCTGGGCTTTAGACCCTTGGACCCAGCCGAAGGGTCCCTTGCGAATGTAGCTTTCGGGCCTGGTGTAATTGCGTTGAGCACTGGGCTTTGGATGGCCGGCTGGATTGCACTTGAGTCTGCGGGCTTGCATCGTCCGCGGATCACGCTCATCAGTGAACCCTGGTGATTCCAGTCCTGCGGCCACAGCTGTTTCGATCGCCAGCTTCTGAGCGTCTCTGCTCGCTGGCAAGCACCATGGGCACGGTGAGCCGCCCGCTTGCCGCGCTGCTCATCGTCACTGGTCTCCGCCTCTGCCGCATGGGCCTGTTCGTCCCGTCGACGAGCCCTTCCAGCAGCAGCATCTGCCTCCAGTCCAGCTCCGCCTTGGCTTCGCGGATCCACTCCAATCGGCTGCTGCGCCGCTGCAGTACCTCAGGCAGTCCTCCACCTCGTTTGCCCTTGCCGTACTGAGCGTCCTCCTAGGCAGCGATGATGTCGGCCCTGCGCAGCAGGGCTCGCCTCTCATTTTTGAGCTGCCGCTCGCTCCACTGCTTCGCAGAAGCCCTTTGGGCTAGAGCATCCGCTCGTGGCTCATGGCCTTGTGCTTGCAGGCATTGGCCGTATCGGACCGCAAATATCAAGATTCAGAAGGCAGGGGTCAAGAAACCCAGCATTGCCGAAGCCCCGGCCCACTTCTGATCTTCAGTGCTACAACATTGCCTCCATGGTACGAGCAACCTGCTGGATCGCAAGCCTTGAGTATTCATGCTCACCGCTGGCAGTGCACGACTGATGTAGCTTGAGCAATAAATCAACACTTCAGCTATAAACAATGTCTGGAATCTGGATGCATGTCTGGCTTGCCACTGGAGCGATGGCGGCCATTCCTCTTATTGCATCGTCTCCCGCAGATGGAAAGGCTATCCCCCCACAGCCCTGCGAAACAGTCAGTCCCCCCCTGCCAGTTACGTCAACTTGTATAATTTATGATGGCGTGGTGGAATACGAGATTTCGCTTGTCGTCGATAGCTATGTGAAGGCCTTTCCCAATCCTTCTACCGCCGATATGTTCTGGTGGCGCACCGGCAAGGCTAGAGATGCTGCGGCCGCAGTAGGAGGTGCCTTTGGATTCCCAAATTTCTCCTCATATGGTCCTTATTTCGCGGAATTTGAAACATCTCCCAGCAGTGGAGGGGAGCTTCTGGGAGGGGTGTGTATTCTTGGGGGTAATGGGAGTATTGGGTGCTATGGTGGGATTCCTCTGGCGCGTTGCTGGGAAGACACATTCATGTGTGGTGATCCACCTCCAGCCCCTGTAAGTGTATGGGCCCGGTCCTCTCGGATCTTTGATGAGCCTTCGGTTCCGGGGCCAATTCCTGCACTCGGAGCTGCCGCTGCCCTGCGCTTCAGCCGCAGCCTGAGAAGGCGCATCAAGCGAAGCGCCAGGGCCTCTGCGTGTCCATTCAGCCTTTGATTCCATGATCCGTTCAGGTGTCAGGACAGCTCACCGCGAACTTCAGCTCTGCTGAGCCCTTGACGGCAGCTTGATTCCTGGTCGTATCTCAGGCAGAGACCGCCTGTGATGAGCACCCCTCCTTCCAGGATTCCAGAAGCGGATTGGCTGGCAACACCAGCCAGCGCCAGAACGCTGATCCTCGCTCAGCAGCAGGAGATTCAGGCTCTCAGGCAGGAGAACGAGGAGCTCCGCAGCCAACTCACCGCTCTGGCGAACGAGCTGGCCCAGCTGCGGGAGCTGATCGGCCGCAGCTGGGCCAGCAACTCCTCCAAACCGCCCTCCAGTGACGGCCCTGGGTACTGCTGCGCAGAAGCCCTTCGGGCTACAAGCCGCCGGAGCGTCGTAAGGGCAGTGGCAGCAAACGCGGTGGCCAGCCGGGTCATCCCGGATCAGGGCCGGAGCTGCTGCCGATTGAGCGGGTGGATGAGGTGGTGGAGCACCACCCCGATGCCTGCCGCCGCTGCGGCACCTTGCTGCGGGGCGAAACCCCGGTCTTGTCGTAGGTCGCCATGATCTGCTCGGCTGTCTAGATCAGCTTGCAGCAACGTCATCATCCGCGGGTCGAATCCCTTCTCCCCGCGGGGATCCTTGCTCTGAGCAGGAATCACGATGGCGGAGAGATCCAGCACATCCACCGGGTCCAGCAGGAAATACACCTGGTGGTCAGCCGACAGCCAGTCGCAAGGTGATGGCGGCAGCAGGTTGGTCTGGCCCGGCAGCCAGGGGCGAAGGGTCCTGCGCTTCTGCAGGCCCCGTTCTCTCGCCCAGATCCATTGCTGTCACTTGGATCTGGGCAGATTTAAGGGCGTCCGTGGAGAGGCGTTGGGCGATCTACGCGCAACAGGCTCCTAGCATGGTCTCAAGCACGTCAGGCGCGGATGCGTCGTTACGCCCGTTACGCCTGCGTCAAGCAGAACAGCGAAGAGGAGTGCGGCGCCGCCTGCCTGGCCACCGTGGCGCGTCATTACGGCAAGAAGGTCTCGATGCC
>JAYKGR010000075.1:0-8233 GCA_035285645.1 Cyanobacteriota bacterium
GCGATGGTCTGCCGCTGCCAGCCATCGAAGCCAAAGATGCGGTTTGCCTCAGCCACGGCGAACCAGCCCTCGACATAGGCGACCTTCCCGCGGTCCTGCTCGCGCTGGCGGACGTTGGCCCGATCCAGGGGTGCGGCCAGGGCAGCGAGCTGCTCCGGGGAGAAGCCGGCAGACGAAGCCTGATGAGCTTCCGGTCCCGAGGCTGGTGCTGGAGCGTCCCCAGGGCGATCAGCGGAGCGGATCAGCTCAAGGGCTGATGGGGGCCTCTGGACGGGCCGAGGTGCAGCGGGCCGGCTGGTGCCGTTGGTGGAAGGGGCGGCGACGGTCATGGCGATGGAAGTGAAGGGTGTGAGGAGCGAAGGGGGCTCTGCCCCATTCGGCCTGTGGCCGTTAGTGGATGCGCCAGGAGCGGCGGGAGATCAGCTGGGCACCGGGGATGAGCTGGCCGGCCTTGAGGGCCTCTTTTATGGCGGTCTTGTCCGGCTTGCTGGTGGTGGAGAAGCTCAGCCATTGGGGAGCGAGGGCGTCCTCGTCCTCGATCTCGACCGCCTGGGACTTGCGGGATGTCAGCTCGTGATTCGGGAACGAGAAGCGAGTGGAGGTGGGCTGCAGGCGGGTGAGCACCAGGACCAGCAAGTCCTCCATCGCATCGGCCCGGGAGGCATCAGAGCGGGCCAGCTCCTTGAGCCGCTTGGCCTGCTGCTGGCGGTAGGCGGCCTGGCTTGCGTCCCCGCGAGTGGTGTAAACCCCCTTGGAGCGCATGCCAACCAGATGCAGGTGGCGAGAGGCAAGTCTGCAAACTACGCATCTAACCCTGCCCTCTTCTGATCAGGAGCGTTGCCCAGCCTGGGCGTCATCCCGATCTGCTCCATGATCGATAGTGTCTTCATTCAACCACCTGACAGCGAGCCCTCACTCGACGCTCTTCCGCAGTTGCATCAGTTCTGTATAGCCAACGCAATGTATATTGACGCGTAGGGACCATCTCTTCCGGGCTTGAATCACCGCCCCAGCCGTCATGGAGTGAAAACCAGTCGACATGGAAGCCAAAGCCTGGGACAAGCCACGCCGGCTAGGAGCGTGTCGCACATACATCAGGGCAAGGCTTCTCCACAGACGCCCTGAAATCTGCCCAGATCCCAGTGGCGGCAATGGATCTGGGCGAGAGAATGGGGCATGGTCAAGTCTTTCCGCGCCTGGAACCCCGAGCAGACGCTGCTGCTGCCGCCGTCACCGGTTGATTGGTTGCCAGCGAACCATCAGGTGTTCTTTTTGCTGGATCTGGCCGCTGAGCTCGATCTTGAGGCGATCTACGCCGTCTACCGGCAGAAGGATCCCCGCGGAGAGAAGGCCTACGACCCGCGGATGATGGTGGTGTTGCTCCTGTACGCCTACTGCGTCGGGCTTTCCAGCTCCAGAAAGATCGAGAAGGCCTGCTGGGAAGACGCCGCCTTCCGGGTGCTGACCGGCAACCAGCAGCCTGACCACAGCCGGATCAGCGACTTTCGCCGGCGTCACCTGGGTGCTCTGGCCGGCCTGTTTGTTCAGGTGCTGCGGCTCTGCCAGAAGGCGGGGCTGGTGCGCCTTGGCCAGGTGGCACTGGATGGCACCAAGATCCGCGCCAATGCCAGTAAGCACAAGGCCATGAGCCACGAGCGCATGCTCAAAAGCGAACGGCAGCTTGAGGCAGAGATGCGAGCGCTGCTGCGCAAGGCCGAGCTTATCGACGCTCAGGAAGACGGCCAATACGGCAAGGGCAAGCGGGGCGACGAACTGCCTGCGGAACTCCAGAGGCGCAGCAGCCGGCTGGAGTGGATCCGCAAGGCCAAGGCTGAATTGGAAGCAGAAGCTGCTGCTGCCAAGGCTCGTCAACGGGAGGAAGAGGCTGAGACGGCTGAGCACGATGCCGCCGAGGCAGAAGCCAGTGGCAACGCCCAGCTCAGCGAGCAGGCATCACGCCGCAGCCGTGGTGCGCGCAAACGGGCAGATAAGGCTCAGAAGCTGGCGATCGAGAAGGCCGAGGCCTCAGGCCTGGAGCTGAGCACCATCGCCGCAGCCGAGACCGATCCATCGGCGATGCCGCAGCGGACACTGCCAACCGATGCAGCCGGCAACCCCAAACCGCAGGCTCAGCGCAATTTCACGGACCCCGACAGCCACATCTTCAAGGGATCAGACGGCTGGATTCAGGGCTACAACGCCCAGGCTGCAGTGGATGGCGACCACCAGGTGATCGTGGCCATCGGCGTCAGCAACCAGGCCAGCGATGCGGTGCACCTGCTGCCCATGCTGGAGCGAATCCAAGCCAACACCGGTCAGTGGCCGGATGCCTTCATTGCGGATGCCGGCTACTGCAGCACCGCCAACCTGAAAGCCTGCGAGGAGAAAGGGCTGAATGCCTACATCTCCACCAGCCGGCAGCAGCACGGTCAGCGGCCCAGGCCATCAAGGGGCCGAGCACCCAAAGACCTCGATGCCAGAGGGCGGATGGAGCGGAAGCTCAGATCCAAAGCAGGCCAAGCGGTCTATGCCGTGCGCAAAACCGTGGTGGAACCAGTGTTTGGGCAGATCAAAGGGGCCAGAGGCCTGGATCGGTTCCGATTAAGGGGTCTGGAGCAGGTGAACGGGGAATGGGCCCTGATGGCCACCACCCACAACATCCTCAAGCTGTTCAGGGCAAGCGCGACAGCGGTGTGAGCTGCTCCGCTGAGCGCCAACAACCCGGAGGATCACGTCCGTTCAGAGGCTCTCTGAATACTCAGCTCGAAGCCAACGTGCGACAAACTCCTAGCGGCACAGCCAGGCAAGGCAACAAGGGCTGAATGGCAGCGATCAGGTCTTGAAAGGCGCGAGCTTTATCGACAATGGCGGTGAGCTGATGGTGCAGCTCCTGGGGCCATTCAACCGTGCTGGCAAAGCTGGAGAGCACGATCACCCGGGCCTCGGGCTTGAGCACGTGCAGAGCCCGAGCCACGCTCAGGCCATCACCATCAGGCAGGGCCATGTCGAGGATGATCAGATCGGGCCGCAACACGGCACAGGCGCTGATTGCTTCCGCAGCTGAAGAAGCGCGACCAACCATCTCCAGCCCTGGCTGGCGCTCGAGCATTTCGTGAAGCAGCTCCTGGAGCAGCAGCTGGTCTTCCACCACCAGACAACGGAGCGGACCTCGTGCCATGACCACCTTGTCATGTCGATTCCATCAAGACTAGCTTGAAGAACCGGTTGTTGACGATTTCACCCAGGCGCGCAAGTATAAACACTTGCAATATTGCTACCAATCGAGACTACTACGTACGCTCGTCGCAGGAGCACCAACCCCGCCGCCATCTACCCATGTGCCTGGATGACCGATGAGGCATCCACCACTTAAATCCTCGATGCAAGCTGAGGAAACTTTAAAAAGAGCTCAATAGAGGCGAGCTATAAATGCAATCAAAATGACACGGCAAATCCCAGGGATCATCTCGGCAACAACTGCGATGAATCCAAAATGTAGCTTCACTGAAAATAACCTTAATGTGGATACTGAGGAACTACGCCTTCGTGATTGAGCAAGTACGCGTAGAAACGCCACGTGGGAACCAGGGTCTCCCCAGAAACACCAAAACGGAAACGCTGCAGTAGATCTGAGCGGTTTATGCTTGCAAAATATTCGCGAATAAACCTGTTATGTTGGAATAGTCGACCAGAGTTTTACGCATGTACCGACGCGAGCCTCGATATCAGCTCTCGTTTGAAAATTTCCTTCTGCCGTTTGGCGGCAAACGCTCGGGTCATAATCGCCGGATCAAGCAGCACGCGCTGATCCCATGGGATGAGCTGGAGGATGACTGCGCATCACAGTTCTGCAGGGGATTCGCCGCCCCCCCCCTGCCAAGCCATTTGAAATGACACTTGGTGCATTAATCATCAAAGCCCGATTGGGGCTCAGGGACTAAGGTCTGGTTGATAATATTAAGAAGAATCTCTACCTCCAATTCTTGATTGGCTTGGAGAGCTTTGAGGATTCGACCCCGTTTGATCATTCGATGAGGGTGTTTTCCGCAAGTGGTTTCCGGAAGCCGTGATTAACGACTGCACCGAAAGAATTACTCGTTATGGCTTGTGTGTCATTCAATAAAAATTGCAGAGGAACATGAACATCACGACCAGAATAACGACTCAGCCAGCAGTGGCGCTCAACAGGGGCCGGCGACCAAAGCGGTGAGCAACCAGTGTTGCCTGTTGATTGATGCCACATGCGGCCCAGCTGATATCCGACATCCGACTAATCTATCCCTTCTCAATGAAGCACGTGAAGTCACCAAGAAATTGATTGACGCGATGCACCCTCAGGCTAGAAAGACCTTTAGTCTGAGGCCTGGACGCACCATAATAAAGCCAGAAAACAGTTTCTTGCTGTGGCCAAGAAGAAGCGGTCTCGCAGTAGCAAGATCCGCAAAGCTTTCAAGCAGCAACTCGACCGTTTAGATCGCAATCTGGCCAGCATTGATGGCCTGATCGCCTGCGGGGCATGTCTACTGGCAGCCGGTCGGCACTGGTACCAGAAGCTTCTGGTGGTCTGCGAACTGGTTCGACAACAGCGAAGTCTCGTCCACTCTGATAGCAGTAGCATTCCTCACAGGTTCGTCAGCCTGTATCAGGCTCACATCAGGACGATCGTGTGCGGAAAGGCGCGTTGTAACGTTGAATTTGGGCCCAAGATCTCTCTGTCGGTGACAGGCGATGGCTTTGCCTTCCTGGAACGGCTGAGCTTTCTCAGGAGGGTCTAAGTAGACATGCGTAGAAGGAAGCAAAAAATGCGTAGAAGCTCTTGGGCGAAAAAGAAAAATACAAGGTGCAACGCTTGCCCGCGCTCCTCATTTCTGCTGATTATTAAAACGTTGGCATTTTAAGTCCAATGGCTAAGTCACCCTCCGCATCAGTGAAATGGATCGGTACTTCCGGGGCCGATACCTATGTGGGTACGTCAGGTGATGACGTTCTCCAGGGAAGTGCTGGCAATGACACCATGACCGGCGGAAGAGGCAAGGATACTTTCATTTTTGAATCTAATTATGCTGGCAATGGCACCGATACTATCGTTGATTTTTTCGTCAAAACATCGTCGTCTCCAAAGGGAGCGGCTTATGACATACTTGATCTAAGTAGGGCCATCGGCAAGCAAATTGCTATTTCAGGTGGTAACATAGGGAATTACATTTGGGTTGCAGGTGACAAGCTATTCGTTGATCCGAGTGGCGCAAAGAATTCACCGAATCCATGGGCTATTCTTACAGGTGTAAAACAGGGGGACCAACTGAGAGTTCGTACGGGCAGCTTTGATGGCTGGATTACTGCTGGCGCAAGTCTGACGAAGTCTGTTTATTTGACAGTTGGTCGTGCTGGTGTTTGGGAGGAAAATGCTGCAACCGCGAACGGAATTCTTGACGGCTCAGAGGCGCTAATCAGCGGTGCAAGCCTGCAAGATGCAAATAGCGATGGGTTTTACACCATCAGCGGTATCGATGTTGCCACTGACAATGTCACGGTTCGCTTCGTTGATGGCCGTACAGCAACCAAGCTTGACCTGACGGGCTTTGGCACTGGTGACAAATTGATATTGGATGGCAAAACCAATCAGTCCGACTATTATGGATTTAAGTCGCAAATCACCGTAAACACCCTCTCGCCGACAGTCGCCTTCTCGGGGAACAAATACGTCGGTCTGTCAAATTCTAATTACATCTCATTCAACGCTGGCTCCTACTTGTCTGCGCTGATTCGAACCAAGTCGGTCACAAAGGTAGCGGGGCAGTTGTATGCCAGCAAATTTCGCGGTTTCGGTAACACTCTCCGCAATTCAGACACAATCACAATGGCCATGGGGCTATCGAATCCGGCAGGTTATGCCTTTGAGGCGATTAAGCCCATCATCTGAGCCTGGCCCTAGTTTAAATCTTGGGCTTTAGCGGTAAGCGTACGCGCCCTGGGGCTGCCATGATCCCTGATGAATTTCTTGATGGCGATCTGCGCGATATTCTGCGTGAATGGTTTTTAAAAGATGCCTCGACGGCTGATCTTTTAGAATCTGATCCCATCAAGAATCGCCTGGATTCGTATCCGGGGCCTGATGCTGATTGGGATTGGGGCGATCGCGCACGACTGGGCGGTGCGTGGATCCGGTTGGGGGATGCTGCCAAAGGTCTGCATTATCTGCGCTCTGACTGGCGGCAATCTCCTCCGGATGCCGCAGGATTCGCTGGTTCCTGCCTTCTTCAGCAAGGGTTGATCACTGCTGCACTTCCAGCATTGATCACTGCCTCTCAAGGCTTGCCTGAGGTGGCCGCACACGCGGTCAACCTCGGCCGCTGCCTCGTTCTGCTGGGGCGGGACGAACAGGCCTTGCCCCATCTCCAGCGAGGCCTGACGTTGCTGGATCCTGAGCAGTGCCCCTGCGATCACAACCTCGCCTTGTGCAGCCTGGCTGAGGCGCTCCAGCAGCTGGGGCGAATCGACGAAGCGCTGGCTCTATTTCCAGCAACCAGCAGCGATGAGGTCATCATCACGGCCCGGGCGGCGCTGCTGGCCGGCAGTGGCCGGCATGATCAGGCGGCGGTGCTCTTGGCCGAAACCCTCCAGGAGCACCCCAAGGCTGATCGTGTCCGGTTGATGGCGGCTGACTTGGCTGATTTGAGGGGGCGTACGGGAGAGGCCATCGGATGGCTGAAGCAGGGGTTGGAGAGCGATCCTGACAACTTGGATCTGCTGCTGCAGTTAGCGGGATGCGGCACTCGCTTGCTCGTGCCAGCAGCCGCCAGGCAAGCGGCTGAGCGGGCCATGGCCCTCACCGAGGCCCTCGATCCACCTGAGCCCCTCAAGCGCGCCCAGGCCCTGGTGGCCCATGGCCATGTGCTGGCCGGTGATGGCAAAGCCGAGGAGGCTGAGGCGACGTTTCGGCAGGCGCTGGAGTTGAGCTCCGCCTTCGTTCCAGCGCTTTCAGGATTGGGCCAGTTGCTGCTGGAGCGCGGTCAGGTGGATGACGCCATCCGCTGCTACGAACAGGTTCGATCCCACGCCCCACTGGTCGGGTGGAGCCAGTTGATCCACGCCCGCAGGGTCCCCGACGACCCAGCGGTGCTGGAGCAGATGGAACGGGCGGCTCGCCAACCCTCCCTGGAGGGGCCCGTAAGCACCGGCCTGCTGTTCACCCTGGCCGCCGCCTACGACAAACAGAAGCACTACGCCAAGGCAATTGCTTTGGCCGCCGAAGCCAACGCCGCCAGCAAGCCCTTGTTGCCCTACGGCCCCGAGGCGCACCGGTTGCGGGTGGAGCGAGAGATGGCCTTGTTCTCTGAGGCCTTCATGGCACCCCGCCGCGCCTGGGGCAGCGCCTCGCGCCTGCCGGTGTTTGTGCTGGGCATGCCCCGCTCCGGCACCACCCTCACCGAGCAGATCCTCGGCAGCCATTCGCTGGTGCATGGCGCCGGCGAACTGGGCCAGATCGGTGAGCAGATCACCCGCATGGAGGCGTGGGAATGGAAACTCGGCAGCGGCTTGTCCTACCCCGACTGCCTCTGGGATCTCACTCAACCCGAATGCCAGGGCTACGCCAACCGCCTGCTGAAGGCGCTGCAGGCCTTTGATCCGGCCGCCCAACGGGTCGTGGACAAGCTACCCCACAACTTCGAGCACATCGGCTTGATCAAGCTGCTGTTCCCCAACGCCGCCGTGATCCATGTGCGGCGGGAGCCGCGTGACATCGCCATCTCCAATTTCTTCACCGATTACGGCGCCAAGTTCGGTGGCATGGGTTTTGCCTACGACTGGCCGTGGATCGGCGAGCAGCTGGTGGACCACGACCGGCTGATGGCCCACTGGCATCGGCTGTTCCCTGGCCAGATCCTTGAGGTGCCCTACGAGGAGCTGGTGGCCGACACCGAAACCTGGGCGCGGCGGATGGTTGAGCACATCGGCCTGGAATGGGAGCCGGGGGTGCTCGAATTCCAGAAGCTGGAGCGCTCTGTCAAGACCGCGTCGGTCTGGCAGGTGCGCCAACCGGTGTACAGGAGCAGCACCGAGCGCTGGAAGCGCTACGGCGAGGCTCTGGCGCCCCTGGAGGCGGTGCTCAACGGCCCGGTGCCTCCCGATCCGGAGCCCCTGGCCCAGCCAACGATTCCGCCCGGGCTGTTCACCGCCGCCATGGCCCAGCTGCAGGGCGGGCGAGCAGTGGAGGCGGAGGCGATGCTGC
>JAYKGR010000076.1:0-8552 GCA_035285645.1 Cyanobacteriota bacterium
CGATTGCCGGCGCGCCGGTTTTCGCTCCAAAAGCTTCGCGCCATGGGGGAGAGGCTGTCGGCGATCGAGCCGTAAGGCTGCACCTCCGGCAGCCGACATCCCAGCAGGTGGGCGGCGTAGCCGAGCACTTCGCTGGAGGGGCATGGGGCGTTGTCGGCGAGGATCAGCGTGTGAGGGCGGCGCTGCGGCGGCAGCTGGAGCAGGTGCATCACCGCCCCCACGATGTCGTCCACGTGGATGCGGGAGAACACCTGGCCGGGTTTGTGCACCAAACGGGCGCTGCCTTCGCGCAGGCTGGCGAAGGGATTGCGCCCGGGGCCGTAGATGGCCGGCAGTCGCAGCACCTGCACGGGCAGACCGCTGGTCCGCCAGGCCTCCTCCGCCTGCAGCCGCGCGGCGCTGCGCCCGGGGGTTGGCTGCGGTGCCATGGTTTCGTCAACCCAGCCGCCGCGGCGATCGCCGTATACCCCCGTGGTGGAGAGATAGCCCAGCCACTCCAGGGGCTGTTGCCGCAGCAGGGGTTCGAGGTGGCGCAGCACCGGATCGCGGCCTTCGGCGTCGGGCGGAATCGTGACCAGCGCATGGGTGAGCCCCTCCAGTTCGGCGGGGTCGGGCAGCTGGCCGGTGGCGGGATCAAACACCAGCCAGCGGCCGGGGCCTGCGTGGCGCGGCTGGCGGCTGGTGAGCAGCACCGGCACTCCTCTGGTCGCGAGCGCCACTGCCAGGCGCCGGCCCGTATACCCCCCACCGAACACCAACATCCAGGCCGGGGGGTTGACAGGTCCTGGCGTTGTGAGTACACCTGTATCAGTTCTGGTGTTCATCGTCGTGGCCGCCTCCTGTCTCCCAACCTCTCATCCCGCCTTTCAGGCGGCCAGCCACCGGGCGGTTGTCATGCCGCGCAGGCGGCACGCCGCCGCGGCCGTGCCGATGGGGCGACCCCTCGGACTGGCTGCGGTGCTGGTGCTGCTTGCCCTGGTGCTGGCGCCCGAGCACCCCGGCGATCAGGAGGCCATCTGCCAGCGCCACAACAGCGCGGCCGCCTGCCGGGTCTGGTGAAGCGCGGGGCGCTGCGGTCGGGCCTCCTTACGGCTCCAGGCCAGAAGGTGCAGGGCCACCTTCATGTCGCCCTCCGTCCAGGCCCGCAGCGCCATGGCCCGGCGCGGGTCGTAGAAGGGCTGGGCCCGATACCAGGTAAAGGCGTCTTGATCGCCTTTGTGGCCATTGCAGGCCAGGCAGGCCGGCACACAGTTTTCGGTCACACTGGCCCCCCCGCGGCTGCGGGGAAACACATGGTCAATGGATTCGGATGGTTGGCCGCAGTACACACAGCACTGATCGGTGAGCTGGTGCAGCGAACGGCGCCATCGCCGCACCCGCAATTTTGGACAGAGATCCTCAAGGAACACCCCATCCCTGGCCTGCATGCCGGCTTTGCGGTTGGTGCCACTGTGACGCCATTCGTCATGCTGTCAATGTGTCGGTGACTGCCGTTCCCCGAGTTGCTCGTACAGATGCGGCTGGGGCCCACCGGGCTCATCGAGGTGGTCTGCCCCTTCGACGCCGTCACCCAGGCCCAGCTGCGGGCCCTGCGACCGCGGGGCCGCTGGCAGCCGCAGCAGGGCTGCTGGAGCTTTCCCCTGGAGGCGGCCGCGGAACTGCAGCGCCAGCTGGGCAGCCGCTTTCCCCTGACCCCCGAGCTGGCCACCTGGTTTGGCTGGCTGGCCCAGCCCCTGCCGCCGTTGCCGCCCCATCGGCAGCTGGTGGCCGCCGCCCAGCTCGACCAGCCCCTGGCCGATGGCCGCCGCCTGCTGCGCCACCAGCGCCTGGCCGTGCGCTGGCTGCTGGCGCGGCGTGGCGCCGTGCTGGCCGATGCCATGGGTTTGGGCAAAACGCTCTCCGCTTTGGCGGCCGCCAGGGCCCTGGCCCGCCTGGGCGGGGCCCGGCTTGTGGTGGTGGCTCCGGTGGGATTGCATCATCATTGGCGACAGGAGGCGGCGGCCCTCGAGCTGCACCTGGAGCTGCACAGCTGGGCCCGGCTGCCGGCCGAGCTACCGCCGGCCGGTACGATCCTGATCGTGGATGAGGCCCACTACGCCCAGTCGCTGGCGGCGGCGCGCACGCGGGCGCTGCTGCGCCTGGCCCGGCATCCTCGGCTGCGGGCCATCTGGATGCTCAGCGGCACGCCGATGAAAAACGGCCGCCCCGCCCAGTTGTTTCCCCTGCTGGCGGCCATCGGCCACCCCCTCGCCCAGGATCAGCACCGCTTCGAGGAGCTGTACTGCGGCGGCCACTGGCGTGAGCGGGGCGGGCGGCGCATCTGGCAGGCCAGCGGTGCCACCCGGCTCGACGAGTTGCGGCGTCTCGTGCGCCCCCTGCTGCTGCATCGGCGCAAGGATCAATGCCTCGACCTGCCGCCCAAGCGGCGCCACTGCTGGCCGGTGCAGCTGGATGCCGACCAGGCCCACGCTTTTGAGCTGAGCTTCGCGGCCTGCCTGCGGGCCTATCGCCAGCGGGCGGCCCGGGGGCAGGTGCGGCGCGATGCCGAGGCTCTGGCCATGCTCACCGCCCTGCGGCGTCTGGGTTCCCGCCATAAGGTGCCCAGCGCCTGCGCTCTGGTGGAGCGCCTGCTGGCCGATGGGGAGCCGGTGGTGCTGTTCACCGCCTTTCTGGTCAGTGCGGCAGCTCTGCACCGGCACTTCGCCGCCCATCAGCCGCTGCTGCTCACCGGCCGGCTGGCCGCCTCCAAGCGCCAGGCGGCTGTGGATCGCTTTCAGGCCGGCGATGCGCCGCTGCTCATCGCCACCTTCGGTACCGGTGGGCTGGGTTTCAGCCTGCATCGCGGGCGGCACGTGGTGATGCTGGAGCGGCCCTGGACCCCTGGCGATGCCGAACAGGCGGAGGACCGCTGCCATCGCATCGGCATGGGGGGCGATGGACTCACCAGCCATTGGCTGCAGCTGGGGGTGGCCGACCAGCTTGTTGATGGCCTGATCGCCACTAAGGCCGAGCACATCGCTGTGGTGCTTCAGGGTCGCCGCCAGCTGCTGGCTCGCCGCAGCCTGCCGCAGATGGTGCGCCAGTGGCTCGACCAGGTCTGATGTTCAGCCGTCGCAATCGGCCAGCCGTTGGCTCACGTCTTGGCGCAGCAGCGCATCCACCCCACCGCTGCGTTGCTTGAGCACGTCAGCGGCCCGGCGGATGTCGCGGCAGGCGGCGGCCCCATCACCCTGCAGCGTGTGCAGCAGGTAGCGGTCGCTGAGTGGGCCGGCCTCCCGCGGGAAGGCCGCCACCACCCGGTCGCAGCGGCGCAGCGCTTCAGGCAGCTGCTCGGGATTCACATCCAACAGGCAGTCGTCCACCCGCAGTTGCTGCTCGGGCAACGGTGCTTCGCTGCAGCCGCCCGCCATCAGGCCGAGCACCGCCAGGCCGATCGCCAGCGCGGCCGCTCTAGCGGCGGGGGGCGGGCTGCACCGGAATGGCCTTCTCATCGCTCTCCGGCTGTTTGTACAGATCACCGAGGAATCGTCCGCAGTCGGGGAAGGTGTTCGGGTTTTGCACCACCGCTTCGGTGATCATCACCGCAGCGTGTTCCGGCGAGGTGCGAAACATGCTGGAGCCCTGGCGCTTGATCAAGGCGTAGGCCGCATCCCAGCTCACGGTGTGGGCATTGCCGTTGTTGCGCATGAAGCAATAGATCTGGGCACCCTTGCCACCGGCAGTGCTTTCGGTGGTGGCACCTGTGCCCTGGGCCAGGGCGCCGCCGCCGAAGGCCACCAGGGCCAGGCTTGCCAGGGCGGTGATCGGTCGGCGGAAACGGGGCATGGCGGGAAACGGGGGCGTCGGCGGCCCCCAACGTATCGATCTCCCCGAGGCTGTCGAGGGGGATCAGCCCGGCGGCGGCAGCACCAGCCGCACCACCAACGGCAGCACCAGCAGCACGGTGATCAGCCGTACGGCGTGGAGGGCGGCCACCGCGGCCCCCACCCCGAATTCCGCCCCCACCAGGCTCATGCCGCTGATCCCACCCGGCGCCGCCCCCAGCAGCGACACGATCGGATCGATGCCCAGCAGCCGGCTGCACCACAGCCCCACCACCACGCCGGTGAGCACCAGGGTGAGGGTGATCAGCAGCGCGGGCCGCCAGAGGGTGCGCAGCTCCACCAGGGCGGCGCTGGTGAGGCCCGTGCCGATCACCGTGCCGATGGCGATTTCGAGCAGCGTGCGGGTGCCGCTGGGCCACTGGGCGATCTCCAGCCGGCCGCTCATGCTCACCAGGGCGGCGCCCAGCAGGGCGCCGGCCAGGGGCGCGGCGGGGATGCCGGTGCGCAGCGCGAGCAGCCCTCCCGTGATTCCGGCCAGCAAGTAGAGCACCAGCGTGAAAGGGCCGGCCATTCGCAGGCATCCAAGAGCGATGGCTTCAGTCTGCGAGATCACAGCCTTGGCTGCTTGAGCCTGGGGCCTGAGTGTGTTGTCATTCGTGGCAAATGCTTGGCTCACCATGCCCTCCGAATCGGTGTCGTTCCGGATCAGCCGCAGTGCGCAGGATCTGGCGGAAACCATCCATGCCCTGTCTCAGCGGCTGGTGGCGATGGAGCAACGGCTGGTGGTGATGGAACAGCGGCTCGACCAGCCCTCCACGATCGATCCGCAGGAGCTCTCGAGCCTGGAGCGGGTGGGGCAGTTGCTGCACGATTGCCGCCAGCTTCTGGCCGTGGAACCTTCGGCTCCGCTGGCTTCCGTGCCGCCGGAGACCTCCGTGGGTGATACCGCTGACGCGGAGCTCGTTGATGGTGAGGAATCCGACGTCTACGCGGCCGCCTGAGCCACCTTGGTCTGGACCAGGGTGGCAGAATAAAAAGAAAGTCGGCCATGTCCATTCTTCCACCGGGTCGCATCTCCGCCGGCTCGCTTCCGGGCCACCGCTCCGCCGCCCTCCGGCCCCAGTGCCGCACCGGAACCCTGCTGCAGGGTGAGCTTCCCAGCGACCACCAGTTGGAAAAGCTGGAGTTTGCCCTGGCCGTGGCGCTCACCCGCGGCGACCTGGAGCGTTCCAGTCAGTTGCGCGCCCAGATCAGCGCCCTGGGAGGCAACAGTGAGGAGCCCGGCACCTGAGCGGGCCGGTTGTCGCACTGGAGGTCGGAACCATCGGCGTTTGTTGATGGTTCCAAACCACGTGTTTGGTTGCCGATCAATCGCTAGAATGGGCGAAATTCAGACAGCGACCCATCGCTCTCGCACTGAATTGCGGCCATGTTGATTTTGTGTGAATCCATGGCTTGCGAGTCCACGATCGATCGCTGCCCATCCAACCCATGACGGTTACCACCCTGCCCCACCGACCCGCCGCACCGGTGCCGCATCGCCCGGGTTCGGGCCCTGTGGACCATGGCCAGCGGCAGGCCCTCCTCGATCAAGCGGCGCAATTGTTCGCCCAGGCTCGTCAGGCTGCCGCCGCGGGCGACCTGAGCGCCTCCGGCCGCGCCATTCTCGAAGCCCTTGGCTGCGAGCGGCGTGCCGGAGGTGTAGGCCCCCAGGTGTTGCAACTGATCAAGCCGCGCCACTGAGCGCTGCCGCCGGCAGGGTGAGGGCCATGATCCCGCTCCCCTCCCCCTATGCCGGCGCCCGGGTGGCTCTCGCCACGCGCCACGGTAAGGAGCGCGTGA
This sequence comes from Cyanobacteriota bacterium, assembly GCA_035285645.1. Lineage (GTDB taxonomy): Bacteria > Cyanobacteriota > Cyanobacteriia > PCC-6307 > Cyanobiaceae > Cyanobium. The sequence goes on from JAYKGR010000076.1 coordinate 5,667, forward strand.
TCGCTGCGGCGTTGCAACGGGGGCTTGGCGCTGAACTGGTCCATCTGTCTTGGATCGATACCGACACCCTCGGCAGCTTCTGCGGCACCGTGGCGCGCGAGGGGTCGATGGCCCAGGCCTGCCAGGCCAAGGCGGAATGGGCCCTGCGGGAGGGGGGCACCGGGCTGGCGATCGCCAGCGAGGGCAGCTTCGGGCCCCACCCGGCCGTGGCCTTTCTGGCGGCTGGCTGGGAGTGCATGGTGTTTCTGGATCCGGCCCGCGGGCTGCGGATCGAGGAGCAGCTGCTCGCACCGCGGACCAACTTCGCCCACCGGCTGCTGCCGACGGCGGCCCACGGTGTCGCCGCCTGGCCACACGATCTGATGGCCTGGCTGGAGCGGGTGGGTTTCCCAAGCCATGCCCTGATCGTGCGACCGGTTGAGGAGGGTGGTGCCCTGCCGCCCGGGGGCATGCGCAAGGGTGTGCGCACCCTGGCGGAACTGCAGGTGGCCATCGATGCGGCGGCGGCCGCGACCCCGGGCGGCAGCGTGCGGATCGAGACAGACATGCGCGCCCATTGCAACCCCACCCGCATGGCGAGCATCCGCCGGCTGGCCTTTCGGCTGGTGCGTCGCCTCGGCAGCGCCTGCCCCCGGTGCGGCAGCCCCGGCTGGGGGCGCATCGGCCTGGTGCACGGCCTGCCCTGCGGCTGGTGCGGCCAGCCCACCGATCAGGTTGTAGCGGAGCAGCTGGGCTGCCCCGCCTGCAGCCACCAGGAGCAGACGCCCCGCAGCGATGGGCGCACCACCGCTGATCCGGGCTATTGCCTGGTCTGCAATCCCTGAGCGAAGGTTTCCGCCAGCACGGCGGCATTGCGTTCCATCACGGTGAAGTAGGTCTCGGGGTTGCGCGCTGCGGCCTCGCTGGCGGTTTCGAGCGGGTCGAACAGCCGCACCGGCACGCCAAGGTCGCGGGCCAGGGCGTTGAAGGAGCGGCTCCCCGCCTGGGGTTCGCTGAGCAGAGCCCGCAGTTGGCTGCGTTGCACCTCGCGCGCCACCCGCTGCAGGTCGCGCGGCGACGGATTGCTGGTGGGCAGGTCCACCAGAAAGGTGCCGCGCAGGCCGTAGCGCTGGGCGAAGTAGGGGGCAACGTCGTGAAAGGCCACAAAGCTGCGGCCTCGGTAGGGCTGCAGCTTTGTGGCGATGGCGGTGTGAAGCCGCTGCAGCCGCTCGGTGGTGCGGCTGGCATTGCGGCGGTAGGTGGTGGCGCAGGCCGGATCGGCGGCGATCAGGCCGTCGCGGATGGTGGCCACCTGCTGGGCGGCCCGCAGCGGATCCAGCCAGATGTGGGGATTCACCGGGCCGTGGTCGTGGCCGCTGTGGTCGTGGGTGGAGGAGTGCGGCGCATCGTCCGCTGGCGCTGCGGCGATGGTGGCCACGCCCTGGCTGCTGTTGATCCGCCGCAGCTGTGGATTGTCGGCCGCGCGCACCAGCTTGTCGAGAAAGTCGTCGAGGCCAAGGCCGTTGCTCACCAGTACGCGGGCCTGGCGCAGGGCCAGCAGCTGGGTGGGCCGGGCTTGAAAGTCGTGGGGGTTGCTGGCTGGCGGCACCAGAGCGCTCACCTCGGCGCAATCGCCGGCCACGGCGCGGGTGAGGAGGGTGATCGGCAGCACGGTGGTGACCACCGCGAGCCGCTGCCGGCCGCCGGCCTCTGGCCTGGTGGGGCTGGTGCAGGCCGCCAGCAGGGCCGCCCAGCCCAGGCAGGCCAGGGCTCGCAGACGAGGCGACCAGCGGCAGGGCATGGGGCGAGCGTGAGAACCATTCTCATCCTATGGCACCGCCGGCGGGCGGGCCAGTCCTCCGGCTTCTGGTTGGTGCCTTTTGTTTGGATTGATTTTTGTTTTCGATCCGCTGTCTGGTCTTTGGTGGGACTGGAAGAGCCAGCTGATCGCCATCATTGTCTCCTGCAAGTGCCCGTAATCGGCTGCGGCGGCAGTGGGCGCTGAGGTTTAAGATCAGTGCAGCCAGAAGTACAACCTAACGCTCTAAAAAATGATCAAACTTCTACGCCTTTCTTCTGTGGCGACTGGCCTGCTTGCCGGGGTGATGGTGCTGGGCTCCGCCACCGCCGTGCTGGCCTGCGGCGGTGGCGGCTCCGGTTCCTACCGCAAGCCGGCCCGGCCCATGGCCCCGCACCACGCCGCCCCCCAGTCCGGCGGGCAGGGCGCCAGCGCGGGTGCTAAAGACCCGTCGGCCGGTTCCTGAGCCCGATCGGGCTGCAGCGGCCCGCTTTAGAACTTGAAGGTGGTCTTCACCAGGCCGCCGAACTGGCGGAAGGTGTCGCCCACCGGCGTCACCTGACCCAGGGGCCGGCTCAGGTAGATCAAGGCCGGGGTCACGCTGATGGCGTCGGTCACCTGCCATTTGTACCACCATTCCAGAACGTAATTGCCGTCGTCGGCCGTGCGGTTGCCGCTCAGGCGGGTGGCGAACACCGGTTGTGCCACGGCCATGCCGAAGTCGTTGCCTTTGGCCAGCACATCGGTCCATTGCAGGCCCACCATCCACGACTGGCTCTGGCGCACGCTGCCCTTGGGCTGGGCGCTGCTGTAAGTGGTGGCGTTGATGCCCCAGCCCAGGCTCACCGATGGCAGCCAGCCGCTGCGCAACGGTTGCCAGTAGGCGCTCAGGCCGTAGGCGTTGGTGCTGGCGCCGAGGGTGTGATCGATGGCCGCGTGCATGGTGGGTGTGGTGCCGGGCACGAATTCGGTTTCCGGCTGCACGTAGGTCCAGATCGCCGCCAGGCCCCACTGCTCCTGCTGGTAGGCCAGCTGCACCGAACCGGTGGCGCCGGAGGCAGCGTTGCCCAGGCCTCCCGCGTTGTCGGCCAGATCCTCCGAGCCCACGG
>JAYKGR010000077.1:0-14531 GCA_035285645.1 Cyanobacteriota bacterium
GTCTTGTTGAGGCCTTCGCTCTCGTTGATGAGGGTGACCTTGTAGGAAGCCATGGAAGAGATTGGGTTCGCAGGCTGGCTCAGTGCTGAACCTGCAGGACCCGCCCTTCATACATCGGCCCGGGGCCCTTGCTGCCGATCCGGAGGCGCCAGGCCGGGAAGGCCAATCAAACGGAGAGCACAGATCAGCGTGCCTTATGGCACATCTCCAGCCCGATCCAGCGTCATCAGGCCCCAGCGCTCCTGGGTGGCCACCAGGGCTGATTGCCAGCCCAGGTCGGCCAGCACGGCCTGCAGGGCTGGTGCCTGGTCTGTGAGCAGGCCGCTGAGCCATCCCCGCCCTCCCGGAGCCAGCAGGGCTGTGAAGGTGGGGGCCAGAACCTCGATCACGGGCGCCAGGATGTTGCACAGCAGCAGGTCGGCCGGTCGCCCGGCCAGCAGGTCGGCCAGGCGGTCGGCCGAGCCGTGGACCACCGTCACCCCCGTCTCCAGCCCGTTGAGGGCAGCATTGGCGGCGGTGGCCCGTACGGCCAGGGAATCGGTATCCACAGCCGCCACCGCGCTGGCCCCCAGCTGCAGGGCCGCCAGGCCGAGCACGCCGCTGCCGCAGCCCAGATCAGCCACCTGCAGCCCGGCCAGCGACCCGCCCCGCTGGGCCGCTGCCTCCTCCAGGGCCTCCAGGCAAAGGCGGGTTGTGGGATGACTGCCGGTGCCGAAGGCGCTGCCGGGATCCATGCGGATCAGCAGGCGGCCGCTGTGTTCCGCGGGCGGCTCCAGCCAGGCCGGCAGGATCAGCAGCCGTTGGCCCACCGGATCCGGCTGCCAATGGCGTTTCCAGCTGAGGTTCCAATCCTCATCGGGCTGGCGCTGCCAGCGCAGGGGCGGCAGCGACGTGCCGAAGGGTTCGGCCAGGGGTGCCAGAGCGCGCTCCAGTTCGCTGCGCTGCTCTTCGGGCCAATCGATCTCCGGCAGCCAGGCCAGCAGCTGCCGCTGCCCGGGTGTGCGCGGGCTGAATTGCACCGCCACCCGATGAATGCCCAGCTCGGGGAGCTTCCAGAGCAGCGACTCCTCCAGTTCTCCGGCATCGTCGAGTTCCAGCCGCCACCAGGCCGGTGATGCCATCAGAGGGTCACCGGGTGCGCTTCCTGGATGCCATTGATGGCGTGCACGTCGCTGAGCAGGCTGGGAGGCAGGGGGTCATCGAGACTGAGCACCATCACGGCATCGCCCCGCACGATGCGGCGCCCCACCTGCATGGAGGCGATGTTCACGTTGTGTTCGCCGAGCAGCGAGCCCAGGTGGCCAATGATGCCGGGCATATCGCGGTGACGGGTGAACAGCATGTGCCGGCTCGGGGCCACATTCACTGGAAACTCATCGATGGTCACCACCCGCAGTTCCCCATCGGCGAACACGGCACCGGTCACGCTGTGGTTCCCCCGGGGTGTGCGGGCCGTGAGCTGCAGCGATCCGCCGGCGAAATCACGGCTGGCATCGTCCTTTACCTCCAGCACATGGATGCCGCGCTCCTTGGCCTCCAGCGTGGCGTTCACGAAGTTGATGCTGTCGCCCAGGGCGGTGGAGAGCACCCCCTTCAGCGCCGCCACCACCAGGGGTTGGGCCGGATGCTGGGCAAAATCACCCTGCAGACGCACCTCCAGCTCACTCAACTGGCCGCCCGTGAGCTGGCTCAGCAGCTGGCCGAGGGTGTCGGCCAACTGCAGGTGGGGCTTGAGCTGCTCGAGCACGTCGGGGGTGAGCCCAGGAATGTTCACGGCGCTTCGTGCCGGAAGCCCCAGCAGCACATCCCGGATCTGTTCGGCCACATCGATGGCAACGTTTTCCTGGGCCTCCTCCGTGGAGGCCCCCAGGTGGGGGGTGAGAATCAGGCGCTGGGGCACCTCGCGCAGGGGGGAGTCGGCCGCCAGCGGCTCCTTGGCAAACACATCGAGGGCGGCACCGGCGATCGTGCCATCGGCTACGGCGGCCGCCAGGGCTGCTTCGTCCACGATGCCGCCGCGGGCGCAGTTCACCAGCCGGGCGGTGGGTTTCATCGTTTTGAGCAGCGCCGCGTTCACCAGGTTCTCGGTGTCGGGGGTGCGGGGCAGGTGCAGGCTGATGTAATCGGCCTCGGTGAACAGCTGGGCCAGGGGCAGCAGGCGCACCTGCATCTGTTGGGCCCGCTCCGGCAGCACAAACGGGTCATAGGCCACCACATCCATCCCCATGGCGCGGCCCACCCGCGCCACGTGGGAGCCGATCTTGCCGAGCCCCACCACGCCGAGGATTTTCTTGTAAAGCTCGTTGCCCACGTAGGTCTTGCGGTCCCAGCCGCCGGCCATGGTGCTGGCATGGGCGTGGGGCACGTGGCGCGAGAGCGACAGCATCAGCGCCAGGGCATGCTCAGCAGCGGCGATCGTGTTGCCCTCCGGCGAATTCACCACCAGCACGCCGCGGCGGGTGGCGGCGGGCACGTCCACGTTGTCCACCCCCACGCCGGCCCGGCCGATGATCCGCAGCCGATCGGCAACTTCGATCACATCGGCTGTGACCTGGGTGCCGGAGCGAATCATCAGTGCGTCGTACTCGCCGATGATCGCCTTGAGGTCGGCCGGTGCCAGGCCCGTGCGCACATCCACCTGTGCCACCTGCGAGAGGATGTCGATCCCCGCCTGGTCGATGGGATCGGAAACCAGAACCTTCGTCATGACCCGGCGGAAGCAGATGGACGGCCGGAGGTGCAGTGTAGTGAGCAGCGAGAATCACCCTGCTGGCCACGACCGATGGAGATGGAACGGTGGGGATGACGGTGGTGGTGGTGTTGCAGGAGCGCGCCCGGTTGCGCCGCCTCAAGGAGCGCCTGCAGGCCCTGGGGCCTGTGATCGCGGTGGCCGAGGCCATCGGCACGGGTGAAACGCCGCTGGAGGAGGTGGAGCGCCTCAACCCCGCGGCCGCCCGGCGGCGGCGTCAGCGTTCGATGGCACGCTGGCTCATGCCCTTCGGTCTGGTGGCCGGCTTCACTTTCACGCAGATCACCGAGCTGCACACCTTCGATGCCTTCGGGCCGTGGGGCCAGCCGGTGATCGGTGCCCTGCTGGGCATGGTGTCGGGCTGGATGGGGAGCTTCGCCGCTGCCGCCAGCGTGGTGTCGGAAGACGACGACCGCCTGCGCAGCCTGCGCAACCGCCTGGAGGAAGGCAACTGGCTGCTGCTCGTGCGGGCGGCCGACGGCGCTGAGATGCCCTGGGCGGTGCTACAGGAGGCCCGGCCTCAGGCGGTGGTGCGCCTCGGTGAGGGCTGATGCTGCCACGCCGGGAGCTATTGGCGCGCAGCGCCCATCCCACCGCCCTGAGCGCCCTGATCGAGGCGGCGGAGGCGGCCCTGCGCACCTGGGAGCCGGTGTGGAGCGGCTTTGTGTCCGCGGCGGAGCGGGAGGAGGCCATGGTTCTGCTGGGCAGCCTCAGCGAGCTGAGCCTCATCGGTGAAGGTGGTTACCCAGGGGCGGAGCGCCAGCGCCTGCTGCTGCAGCGCGCCGAGGCGGCCGTCCACCCGGCTGGCGTCGCCAGCGGCCTGGCGGGGCTCGAGATCAGCGGCAACTTTCTGTTCGACCCGGCTGACGCGGCGGCCATGGCCGCCGCCTTGGTGGCCGCCGGTGCTGCGGTGCAGGAGCTGGGCGACCTCTGGCTGCGGGGGGATCGCGGCGCCCAGGCGATCGTGACCGAGGCGCTGGCCCGCCGGCTCGATGGCGGCACCGCCCAGGTGGGCAGTGTGGCGGTCAGCTTCCAGTGGCGGCCGCTGGAGGCGTTGCAGCCGCCCCAGCCCCGGTTGGCCAAGCGGCTCACTACGGTGGAGGCCTCTCTGCGGCTCGATGCGGTGGCTTCTGCCGGCTTTGGCCTGTCGCGGGCGCGGATGGCGGAGCGGATCCGAGCGGGTGCCGTGCGCATCAACTGGCAGCCGGTGACGAGCCCCAGCCGCGAGCTCAGCTGCGGCGACCGGGTCCGACTGGATGACCGTGGAGAGCTGGAAGTGTTGGCGATCGAGCGCACCAAGCGCGACCGGTTCCGGCTCGATCTGATGCGCCGTTGAGGGAATGGGGCCGCCTGCTAGATTGTTGCCATTGGGCGATTAGCTCAGAGGTAGAGCACTACCTTGACACGGTAGGAGTCACTGGTTCGATTCCAGTATCGCCCATTCTGTAAACCGCTTGGATAGGCTTTAAACGCTCGCATCCAGTAGGTTCTGAGGCCGTGCATTTGTCTTGATGACGCTCACCGGTCCGCCCCTTTCCATCGTTGTGGGCCTGGGTCGGGCAGGCGTAGGTGTGGCCAGGCTGCTCAGAGCCGAAGGGCGGGCGGTGCTTCTTCTGGAAAGCCGCGACAGTGCTGCCCTGCGCCAGAAGGCCAGCGAACTGGCTGCCGATGGGGTGGAGGTGCGGCTGGCTGCCGCCCTCGATGGCGAGGCGATTGCGGCCCTCAACCCCGCCGAGGTGATCGTCAGCCCCGGGATCCCTTTCGATGATCCCTCCCTGGTGGTGTTGCGCAGTCGGGGGGTGGCGGTTATGGGGGAAATGAGTCCTGCCTGGCGCGCCACTCGCGCGGTGCCCTGGATCGGCATCACCGGCACCAATGGCAAAACGACGGTCACCCAGCTGGTGCATCACCTGCTCATCACGGCAGGTCTGGATGCACCGCTGTGCGGCAACGTGGGATTCGCCGCTGCCGAGCTGGCGCTGCAGCGCCTTCAAGGCCCCCGGCCCGACTGGCTGGTGGTGGAACTGAGCAGCTACCAGATCGAGGCTTCCCCCGAGCTGGCACCGCGCATCGGCCTCTGGACCACCCTCACCCCCGACCACCTCGAACGCCACGGCACCCTCGATCGCTATCGGGGGATCAAGCGGCAGCTGCTCGAAGCTTCGGCAGAACGGATCCTCAATGCCGATGACGCCGACCTGCGGCATCGTGCCACCAGTTGGGACACGGCCCACTGGGTGACCGCTGGCCCCCGCAGCAGCCTGCCGGACACCCTCGCACCCCTGCTGTGGATCGAGTCGGGGCAGGTGTGTGCCGCCGAAGGATCTCTGTTTCCTGCGGATGCGCTGGCCATGCCCGGTCAGCACAACCGCCAAAACCTGCTGATGGCCACCGCCGTGGGCCATCGCCTCGGCCTGGCGCCAGCGGTGATGGAGTCGGCCTTCCGCTGTTTCCCGGGGGTGCCCCATCGGTTGGAGCGGATCCGCTGCCATCAGGGTGTCACCTGGACGAACGACAGTAAGGCCACCAATTTCGATGCCGCTGAGGTGGCGTTGCGTGCCCTCGATGGACCCCTGGTGGTGCTGGCCGGCGGCCAGGCCAAGGCCGGTGATCCGGCCGCCTGGGTGGAGCAGCTGCGGCGTCAGGCCGCCGCTGTGGTGCTGTTCGGGGCAGCCCGCGAGTCGTTCAACGCGTTGCTGCGGCAAGCGGGCTATGGCGGGCGGATCGTTGGCGTGGACAACATGGCCGAAGCTGTGAGCGCCGCCGCCCCCCTGGCCCAGGAGCTGGGCTGCCGGGCGGTGCTGCTTTCACCGGCCTGTGCCAGCTTTGATCAGTACAGCGATTTTGAGGCGCGCGGCCACCACTTCCGCCATCTGGTGGAGCAGTTGTCCTGACCCCTTGCAACGCCGATGACCAACCACTGGCTCATGAAGAGCGAACCTGCCGTGTACGGCATCCAGCATCTGGAGGCCGAGGGCAGCACGCTCTGGGATGGCATCCGCAACTACCAGGCTCGCAACTACATGCGCAGCATGGCGGTGGGTGACCGGGCTTTTTTCTACCACTCCAACGCCAAACCACCGGGCATCGTCGGTCTGATGGAGGTGGTGGCCACGGGTCTGATCGATCCCAGCCAGTTTGACCCCACCAGCCTTTACCACGACCCTGCTTCGCGACCGGAGGCCCCCCGCTGGGACTGCGTGCGGCTGCGGCATCTGCGTACCTTCGCCACCCTCCTGAGCCTCGATCGGCTGCGGGATTTATTCAACGAAGAGGAGTTGCCTCTGCTGCGCCGGGGAACCCGCCTCTCGGTGCTGCCGGTGGCCGAGCCGGTGGCGGTGCGGCTGCTCACCGTGCTGGACGGGGGGTGAGCGTCAGGCCGCCTGATCGATCTCATGCTGTGGGGGTGGCACAACCCGTGGCAGCGCTCGGATGCGCCCACCGCTGAAGCCACCCTGACCGGGGAACAGGTGCGCCAGATACCAGCGGGTCACCTCTCGGCCGCCCACCCCATGCTGCACGAGAAAACCGGCCAGCGCCGCTTGGAACAAGCGGTACTGATCCCAATGGGGATGGTGGTCGATGAACGTTTTCAGGGCCAGGGCCAGGGGCGCTGGTACCGCGGCCACCAGGCTCACCGTCACTTCTGTGGAGCCGTTGATCGGCCGCGTCCGCCCGCTGTCCACCCTGTTCCCCATGGATCGATTGACCTAGTTCTCCATACCGGTGACCCGCCGTCAAATCGGCGCAATGCTGTGTAGGCCCTTCCCATCTCAGGCTGAGATCCAGCCTCCCCAGACCGTTGGCTGGCGGGTGTCGTTGGTTTGGCCCACAGGCCAAATGGCTAGGCGCCTGCCTGTCAAGTGGCCATTGCCACCGAACCCGGTCCTGAACCACGTTTTCCCCAGCCTGTTCTCCCGGGTTGGCGCGCGACGGTTGCCGCCGGGAAAACCTGGGGAAACAGGGCAGCGTTCTGTGGAAATCGAGTGGCCAGCCGCTAGCGATCAGCAGTGCTGATCGTGATCATCACGATGGGCTGATCTCAGGATGGGAGGTCAGGGCGGCCACAAACGCCGCCGCCGACTCAGCCCGCCAGCTTCCCTCCAAGGCCCGATGGCCAGCTCCTGGGCTGAGCACAAAACGCAGGCTCCAGCAGCGACGATCGCCCTCCAGCTCCAGCCAAAGCTCTCCGCCTTGGGGCGGGTCGCCCACCGGCCCCTCGCGCTCCAGCGTGATGGCCTCCTCCGGCATCAGGCGATCCATCAGGGCGCGGTGCTCCTCCTGCAGGGTGGAGGCCGCTCTGGCGAGGGCCTGGGCCTCGGCGGTTGATAGTTCGCTGGCCCAGCCATCTCCGCCCACCAGAACGGGAAAGGGGGTTCGGTTGCGGTCCACAGCCAGGCGCCAGCCAGAACCCTCCAGCACCTCCATCAACGGCGTGTCAACCGGGCAACAGCGCGGGCTGGTCTTGCTCGTCACTCAACTCGATGATGGCGCGCTGCACGGGCTTGATCATCGAATCGTCCAGCAAACCGTCGAAATCATCAAACCGGCGCTGCTTGGCTCGAAAGGCGATGCGCACGGTGGTGAGGTACCGATTACTGGAGTGGCGGATCAGGCTTTCAGCCCGCTGGGCGAGATCTTTTGGGTTGACTTCCGCGCTGATCACCGTGACGGCCTGCAGATTTCCATGACCCTAAGACAACGGCGCTCGTCCGCCGCAGCTAGAAAACATGCGTGTCTGGTCCATCCCAACCCCCCATCTCCGGCACCCTGGCGATCGACCTGGGCAGCAGCACCACCGTGGTGGCCTGGCAGGCCGACGGCCAGCGCGCGGAGCTGCTTTCCCTGCCGCCCTACGGCCTCGACGCGCCGCCCCTCGTACCCACTTTGCTATGGCAGAGCAGCCCCAATCATGATCGCCCCCTGATCGGCCGCCAGGTGCTCGATGCTGACCGGGCTGACAGCGGCGGGCCCGGGCTCTGCCGCGACTTCAAGCGCGCCATCGGTGCAGGCACAGGCAGGGCGGGCTCCTCCTGGCTGTCGCCCGAGCAGGCCGGAGCGCTCTTGTTGCAACGGCTGTGGGAAGCGCTGCCCGCTGGGATCGAGCCCCGCCGACTGGTGCTGACCGCGCCGGTGGAGACCTATCAGGGCTATCGCCGGTGGCTGCAGGAGGTGAGTGCCGACCTCCCGGTGCCAGAGGTGGCCTTGGTCGACGAACCCACCGCCGCTGCCATCGGCGCCGGTCTGCCGCCCGGGGCCCGGTTGCTGGTGGTGGATGTGGGTGGGGGCACCATCGATCTGTCGCTGGTCGCGCTGGAGGGTGGCGAGGGGCGGGCGGCGCCCATCGCCCAGCTGCTGCGTTTCGCCGGTCGCGATCTGGGCCGCAGCGCTCAGGTGCTGCGCTGTGCCTGGGTGATCGGCAAGGCGGGCATGCCGCTGGGGGGCCGCGATATCGACCGCTGGATCCTGGCAGAACTCCTGCCTGAGGCGGGGCAAGCTCAGTCGCCACCCGCCAGGTTGTTGCGACTCGCCGAAGAGCTTAAGTGTCAGCTCAGCCACGACGCGGAGGCTATGCGGCTGTGGTTGCCGCCGGAGGGAGCGCCCCGGGAGCTGCGCCTCAGTCGGGAGCGACTGGAGCAGCTGCTCCGGCAGCATGGTCTGCTGGCTGCCCTCGATGGGCTGCTGGAGCAGGTGAAGGCCGCCGCCCGGCGGGAGGGGGTCGAGCTGGCCAGCCTCGACGCGGTGCTGCCGGTGGGGGGTGGCAGCCGCATCCCCCTGATTCGCCGCTGGCTGCAGGAGCGTTGCGCGGGCATCCCCCTGCGGGATGAACGGCCGGTGGAAGCCGTGGCCCTTGGCGCCCTGGCTCTCACCCCGGGAGTGACGCTGCGGGATGTGCTGGCACGGGGGGTGTCGCTGCGCTGCTGGGATCGACGCAGCGGCGATCACCACTGGCATCCGCTCTTCGTGGCCGGCCAGAGCTGGCCCACCGATCAGCCCCTGGAGCTGGTGCTGGCCTGCAGCCGCGATGGTCAGCAGCAGCTGGAGCTGCAGTTGGGTGAACCGCTGGCCGAGGAAAGGGCCGAGGTGGTGTTCGAGGGCGGCCTGCCCCGCCTGCGGCGCCGACCGGCTGGCGCGGAACCGGTGATTCCCTGGCCTGGCGAACCCGTGCAGCTGGCACTCGATCCACCCGGCCAGGCGGGGCGCGATCGCTTGCGTCTGGCCTTCGCCATCGATGCCGAAGGCCAGCTGCTGCTCAGCGGCCACGATTTGCAGAGCGATCAGCCGCTGCCCCCCCTGACCCTGGGGGCGGTGCGCTGAGGCAACCGCCGTGACAACATCGCAGGCAGCCCGCCCCATCCCGCTCCGCCGTGGCTCTGCGACGCCACCGCCTGCCCCGCCTCTGGTTGGCCCTCACCCTGGGCGCCGTGGCGGCAGCCATGTCACTGGCCTATTGGTGGGAGCGGCAACTGCCTCAGCGGCTCCAGCAGGCGGCCGCCAGCGGCCGTCTCGACGACTGCATCCGCTATGGGGAGCAGCTGGCGGCCCTGCGCTGGCTGCCGGGATCCACACCCCTGGATCAGAGCCAATGTCGGCGCCAGCGAGCCCGGCAGCTCTGGCAGGTCTCACGTTGGTCTGAGGCTCTGCTGCTCCAGCGCCAGCTGCTGGCTTCGGCGGCGGCCGGACCGGCAGATCGGCGTCAGTTGCAGGAGTGGGAGGAGGAGTTGCGGCGCAGGGCCCTGGAGCTCTACCAGCAGGGCGACCTGGCGGGAGCCCAGCGCCTGCTGCAGCCCATCGGCCAGCAGCGCCGCGGCGATGGTTCGCGCCTGGGCGACGAAATGGAACAAGCCTGGACCCGCAATCGCGTGCATCTGGAGCGCGCCGAGCGGCTGGTGCGCCAGAGCCGCTGGTGGGAGGCTCTCGATGCCCTCAATCGCCTGGATCACCCCCTCTGGCAGGAGCGGAGTGCCGGCTTGCGGCGGCAGGTAACCGCGGCGATTTCGGCCCCATCCCCGGGACGACGACAGCACAACAGCCATGGCACCCTGCCCCATACAGTGCCGGCGGCCGAACTCGATGCCGCCGTCCGCCAGCGCATCGCGGCCGGTCAGAACGAGTGGGAGGCCTACCAGAGCGCCTGTCGCCAGCTGGGCGGCCGCGTGGTGGAGGCGGGTCCGGAAAGCGCCTGCCAGCGCTGATCGTCAACCCGCCAGCGCGCGTGACAGGATGGCCTCAACCTGTGCAGAGGAGTGATGCAGCCGGGCGACCAGGTCACCGTGAGCCAGAGCGTGGTGGTCTTTCACCACCCCCAGCACCGCGGCCAGGCTTTTGATCTCCAGGGTCAACAGGGCGAGGTGGTCACCGTGCTCAACGACTGGAAGGGAAGGCCGATCAGCCCCAACCTGCCGGTCGTGGTGGCCTTCGGTAAGTTCCGCGCCCACTTTCGCAGCGAGGAGCTGGAGCCGATCACGGCCTGATCAGCACGACACCATCCTGGCCATCCACCGGTTCCATGCACACCTGAATCACCTCCTGGCGGCGGGTTGGCACCACGCGACCGCAGAAGTCTGGCTGGATCGGCAATTCGCGGTGTCCACGATCCACCATCACCAACAGACGCACGTGACGGGGCCTACCCCAATCCTGCAAGGCCTGAAGCGCTGCCCGCACCGTTCGGCCGGTGAAGATCACGTCATCCACCAGCAGCACCTCGGCGTCATCCACGGATACCGGCAGGTTCGTGCCGGCAACCAGTCGGGTGCCCACCCGCTCCAGGTCGTCGCGGTGAAAGGTGGGGTCGAGGCAGCCATGGGTGAGGGGATGACCGGTCAGGCGCTCCAGGCGTGCGGCAAGCATCCGGGCCAACTCCACGCCCCGGGTGGGTATGCCGAGCAGCAACAACCGCCTACTGTCGTCCACCTGCTCCAGAGCCTGGCTGGCCAGCCGATCGAGGGTGCGGGCCATCTCGCGGGCTGAGAGCAGCTGCAGGCGGTCTTCGTGGCCAGGGTTTCGGGCCTGTGTCGAGCCCTGGGAATCCTCCGAGGCGACAGCCACGCCGCTCAACTTTCATGGGATGAGCCAGCCTAGACCGCTTGCGGGGCGTGTCCCCAAAGGCTGACCGGATCCTCCACGCCAGGGAACCTGTCACCCTGCGGATGTAAGTTTGCCCCAGAAGGTCGTTGACACGACATCGGGCGCCTCGGTGACAGCAGCTTCCTCATCCCGGCCATCCACAGCCCTGGGCGGCAACGACCCACCGGGGAAGGTCAAGAGTTCTCGGGCTGTGGCGCCGGTGGTCCTGGCGATTTTGGATGGTTGGGGTCATCGCGACGACTGTCCCGACAATGCCATTTCCCGGGCCCAGACCCCGGTGATGGATGCCCTCTGGCAGGTTTACCCCCACACCTTGATTGAGGCCAGTGGTGCGGCTGTGGGCTTGCCCGATGATCAGATGGGCAATTCCGAGGTGGGCCACCTCACCATCGGTTCGGGCCGGATCATCCGACAGGAGCTCGTGCGCATCGGCCAGGCAGTCCATGATGGCAGCCTGGCTTCCAATTCTGCCTTGGAAGCACTGGCAGCCGAGCTACGCCAGAGCGGCGGCACTCTGCACCTGCTGGGGCTCTGCTCCGATGGTGGGGTACACAGCCATATCGACCATCTGGCCGGGCTTTTGCAGTGGGCTGCAGCGCGCCAGTTGCAGCGAGTGGAGATCCATGCCGTCACCGATGGTCGCGATACCGCACCCAACAGTGCCCAGCACTACCTCGATCGGATACAGCAGCAGATCGCCTCGGCTGGTGTGGGCCGTATCGCCACGCTCTGCGGCCGGTATTGGGCCATGGATCGCGACAACCGTTGGGATCGTACGGAAAAGGCCTATCGCCTGTTGTGCGACTCCGTTGCTGGCTGCAACCGTACTGCCAGTGAGGTTCTGGCTGATTCTTATGCCGCTGGCATCACCGACGAATTTCTTGAGCCTGTGCGGCTCAGCGGCGCCCCGTTGGCGCCGGGCGATGGCCTGATTTGCTTCAACTTCCGGCCTGACCGGGTCCGCCAGTTGATTCGTGCTCTGGTGCTCCCCGAATTTGATTGTTTTTCCCGCCAGCGCATCGAACCTCTTCGGGTTGTCACCTTCACGCAATACGAGCGCGGTCTTCCTGTTGAGGTGGCGTTCCCACCCGAATCGCTCGATGGTTTGTTGGGTCAAGTTGTCTCCGAGCATGGCCTGCGCCAATTTCGTACGGCTGAAACCGAAAAGTATCCTCATGTCACCTACTTCATGAATGGTGGCATTGAACAAGCTTTCCCGGGCGAAGACAGGCATTTGGTGCCATCGCCGCGAGTGCCCACCTACGATCAAGCTCCTGCCATGTCGGCTGAGAAGCTTACCGATAACTGCATCGCCGCTATCAATAAAGGCATCTATTCGTTGGTCGTCATTAATTTTGCCAACCCCGACATGGTTGGCCATACCGGCCAAATGGACGCCACGCTGGATGCCATCCACACGGTGGATGGATGTGTGGGCCGCCTGATGGAGGCAACCAACCGCATGGGGGGCACGCTTCTGATCACAGCCGACCATGGCAATGCCGAGGTCATGGCGGGGAGCGATGGCCGCCCCTGGACGGCCCACACCACCAATCCGGTTCCCGTCATTCTGGTGGAAGGGGAGCAGCGCAAGCTGGCTGGCCATGGCACCATGGTTCATCTGCGTCAGGGGGGTGGGTTGGCAGACATCGCTCCTACCCTTCTCGACATCCTCGGTTTGCCGAAGCCCGCTCGCATGAGTGGAGTGTCCTTGATCCAGCCGGTAGCCACCCAGGCCACTGCCGGCCGCCTGGGCCGCACCGTCGGTGCCTAAGCACCCCAACTGTTTTTCGCTCGTTGTCATTGATGCTTGCTTCGGTTGTCTCCTGGATCTGGATGCTCAGCGGCGTTTTGTTGATCGTGAGTGTGCTCCTGCATAGTCCCAAAGGCGATGGCATGGGTGGTTTCGCCGCCAGCGGTGGCTCCATGTTCTCCAGCGCCCGCAGTGCAGAAGCCACCCTGAATCGGATCAGCTGGACCTTGCTCGCTTTGTTTCTGGGCCTGGCCATCCTTCTGAGCGCCGGCTGGTTGCGCTGAATCGGGGCCATGCTTCCATGACGATGGGTCGGCGACAATGTTTTAGTGGTGTGGCCGCGACGTTCGCCACGCTCCTCGCCAAGGCCGGACAGGCCGATGCCGCCAGTCCGGCGGCCGACCCCGCTTGGGCCCTCACCCCGGCTCAGTGGCGCCAGCGCCTCAGCCGGGCGGCCTTTCATGTGCTGCGGGAAGAGGGCACCGAACGCCCGTTCAGCAGTCCGCTCAACGGTGAAAAGCGTCAAGGCACATACCTCTGCGCGGGCTGCCGACTGCCCCTCTTCAGCTCTGCGGCCAAATTCGATAGCGGCACCGGTTGGCCCAGTTTCTTCCAGCCCCTTTCCGGAACCATCGCGAAAAAGACAGACTTCCGCCTGCTTGTTCCCCGCACCGAGTACCACTGCCGGCGTTGCGGCGGGCATCAGGGTCATGTGTTTAACGATGGTCCACGCCCCACCGGTAAGCGTTACTGCAACAACGGAGTTGCACTGATTTTCAAAAGCTAAAATTTGGCGCTCTTCCAGTCTGGCCACTCAAGGTGCAGAAGGTTAACACAACTGCAAAGCTGGTAAAAATACCTCTGAATGACGCAAATTAGAACGAGTGACGCAGACTTCTGGGGATCAACCGCCACCCAACACTGGTAGCGTTTGACTGGATGCCAGAGGGCGACAAAAGCATGCAAGCCCAACCGCTGTTTCGTACACCGAAGCGGATCACGATCACGATTCCCTATAGCACCTATCAACGGTTGCTTGATCGCAGTAGTGATGAAGGTCGTTCGTTGAGTAATTTGGCGGCTTACCTGTTGGAGCACCATCTACAGGGTGGACACGCTGGTGGATCATCATGAAAAAAGCGCAGGGGCTTGGCCCCTGCGCTAAAGAGTTCCAGGAAGGGATCAGCGATCAGTAGTCGAAGTCGCCGCCCATGCCGCCGCCGCCGGCGGGAGCTGCTTCCTTCTTCTCGGGCAGATCAGCCACAATGCACTCGGTGGTAAGCACCATGCCGGCAATCGAGGCGGCGTTTTGCAGGCCAGAGCGGGTCACCTTGGCGGGATCCACGATGCCGGCAGCCAGCATGTCGACATACTCGCCGGTTGCGGCGTTGTACCCCTCGTTGAAGGGCTTGTTGCGCACGTGCTCGGCCACCACGGAGCCGTTCACACCAGCGTTCTCAGCGATCCGCTTGAGCGGAGCGGTGAGGGCCGAGGCCACGATGGTGGCGCCGATCAGTTCCTCGCCGGAGAGGTTGGCGCTGGCCCACTCTTCAAGGGCCGGGGCCAGGTGGGCCAGGGTGGTGCCACCACCCGGAACGATGCCCTCTTCAACGGCCGCCTTGGTGGCGTTGATGGCATCTTCCAGGCGCAGCTTCTTGTCCTTCATCTCGGTTTCGGTGGCGGCGCCAACCTTGACCACAGCCACACCACCACTGAGCTTGGCCAGGCGCTCCTGAAGCTTCTCCTTGTCGTAGGAGGAATCGGTTTCCTCCATCTGGGTGCGGATCTGCTCGCAGCGGGCCTTCACTGCGGCCTCGTTGCCTTCGGCCACGATGGTGGTGGTGTCCTTGTTGATCGTGATGCGGCGGGCTGTGCCGAGAGAGTCGATCTTGGCGTTCTCCAGCTTCAGGCCGGCATCTTCCGTAATCAGTTGACCAT
>JAYKGR010000078.1:0-3597 GCA_035285645.1 Cyanobacteriota bacterium
TACAACCTGATCCGGCTGGGCAACCTGCTCAACCCGGCGATGGCGGCGGCATGAACAGGTGGTTGCCCAGAGGTGTGCCCAGGTTGCGCCCTCCAGGGAGCCCCAACGGGGCAAAACGGTTGAGATCCGGCGTTCTGAGCCACTGAAATGCTGGGAACGAGCGCCGATCGGAACGCGATCAGCTCTCGGGTGGGAAAAACGCGGCCATTCAGGTCGTTTTTCTGCAAACTCCTAAGGAGTCTCTGGAAAAACCATTGCACCTGGGGGACAATGGAGTCCTGATCGCCAGCCAGGACTGGGGTGATGTTCAGCTCAGCGCTGATCGCGGTGATGGCCTCGGCTCGGCCGGCCAGCTCGTCAACCCAGAAGACGGTGAACTCGGGCACGGGGACGGAGAAACGCAACACGCTGTGCTGGCCGCCCGAGGAGGGGGGCCGCCGCCGCACCCTGGAGCTCAGTCCAGCGCCAGCCAAGCCCCTGATCTCATCAGCACGGAAATCGGCAGGGAGCAGCGGAACCACGGCCAGCGCTTAACAATTCGTTGCACTAGGGTGGTCGAAACGGCTCCCCACCCTTGAATGACCTTCTGGCTGCTGTCTACCTGATCTTCTTTGCGCTGATCACCGGTGGAGCTTTCGCCTTGATGAGTCAGAACCTGCGCGGCTCCGCTGCGCTCACGTCCCAGAGAAGTGGCCCCAAGCCAAGGCGCCATCCCGAGGCCCCCAAGCCCGGCGACGAAGTTCTCTACGTCGACCTCAGCCGAGAGCGGCTGGAGGCGCTTTACCAACAGGCGTCGTAAGTCATCAGCTCATTACAGCGACTCCCGCTGCAGAGCCCGAGGACACAGGGCTTCGGTTGAATCCACTGAGCTCGCTTTTCTGTTCAATAACGGCCATCCTTCAGCGTGTCACAGGTAAGCCGAGGCCTGCATCGGTCGTCACGGCAGTGATGCACGTTCGACCAACCGAGGCAAATCTGCTCCATGACGCTTTGGAGAAGATTCTTTTGCCGATGAGGAGAATAGCTGCCTCGCTCAAGTGGTCAGCCTCTCTCTGCGCACATCTCACCACAAATCAAAGGACCTAGCCCTTAGATCAGCGACGACCAGAACTGCTGCGGTTTTGGATCATCAGGTTGTGCCTAATGGGGCTCCATGCACTATCTGTGAACTGCCCTGGCTTGGAGCGGAGAAGCGCCTCGCCATCATCACTGAACAGGCTGACGGCAGCCTGCAAGGGCATGACGTGGGGCCGGCCTTGGCAACCAGGACCAGTACCTGAAGCCGGGTGGCACTCTTCCAGCAGTTGCCGCGGCCGGTGGCACCAGTGCGCAACCGTCACGCGCCTGAACAGCCCACTGCGTCGCGCTCAGCCCGCCAGGATGGGGGCACGTCAGGGTCTCGCCATGCTTCTGAACCCGTTCTGTCCGTTCAGCACGGCCAAGGTGCTGGCTCTCAAGGGCACTGTGATGTTGCTGCTCACCCTGCTGATCAAGGCCAGGGTGCAAATCGCGGCCGGCTCGGCCTTGGGGATCTTTCTGCTGTTGCTGCAGACCCTGGTGTTCCTGGCCATCAGCGGTGGCTTGCTGCTGGCGGCCGGCGGGGGCGCGCTCTACGCCACGCAACGGCGCCAGCAGGCAGCAGCCTGAGGCAGAGCCATGGCCGTTGAGGTGGCCCTGGCGATGCTTCATCAGCAGGGCAGATGGCTGGTGCAGCTGCGCGACGAGATCCCCACAATCGTGGCCCCAGGCTGCTGGGGTCTCTTCGGTGGGCACCTCGATCCAGACGAAACGCCGGAGCAGGCGCTGCGGCGTGAATTGCTGGAGGAGATCAGTTGGCAGCCCCTCGCTGTGGAGCTGGTGATGGTGCATCACATCCACCGGCGCACGGCCCACGTGTTCCGTGGTGAGCTGTCCGTGCCGCTGGAGCAGTTGCAGCTGCTTGAAGGCCTGGACCTCGCCCTGGTGACTCCAGAGGAACTGCTGTCGGGATCGATCTGGAGCACCAAGCTCAGCAGCCATCGCCCCCTTGCCGATGGTCTGCTGGAGGTGATGCAACACGTGCTCACTTAACAAAACTGAGCACAACAAAGCCCGGAGCACTGGCCCCGGGCACTTGTCTGCTCAGCCGTGGTGCCTTCCCAAGGGGGTCGGGCGCAGCTGTGCGGTCGGTTGATCGTTTTCAGATCAGGTGGTTTTCAGTTGTGGGCGGAGCTGCCGGCGCTGGCACCTGGGGCCAGGTGTCGAGTGGGACGTTCCGTTGGGTCCGGGGCACCTCAGGCGATGCAGTGGACGGCGTGTGTCCCCTCCAGGAAAAACCACGCCAGGAACATCAGAGATCCGTCGAGAGTGTTGGAGCAGGGGCCGGATCGTCAGCGCGCTCCTACTGGCTGCTCAGGGGGGGTGTCGTCCATCAATGGAGCCTCCGAATCCCGTTGCAGCCACGATGCTCCCGGCGGCGGGTGCCGGCAAGGGCTGCAGCCCTTCCGACACTGGTCTTCACGGGAGGCAACGGGCCTTCATGAAGGGGGCTTCACCTGAGGTTCTGAAGGCGTATCGATTCTGCATCGACCAGGCCGGTGTCGGGTTCCTAAAACCGCCCGTTCCCTGGCGGGAACAGGAACCTCACCCGCCCACCAGCAGTGTCCACAAGGAATAGTTTGTAGTTGAGGGGAGGCCCGGGAGCCAACCCGACCCTCGCCCTCCAAAAGAGTCCGGCCAGGGATCACCCGAGCCGGTGCGCACAGCGGAGGTGCGAGTGTTTCATCACAGTGAACGCGATGGCATGGCGCGAATGCCATCCCTTTGTCGCAGAAGCCATATGCCACCCCTGATTCCCGCCTGTTGATCCCTCGGGCTGTATGGCCCGAGCCGGGGTCACAATCGAGACGGTCAAGCCTCGAGCATCTCGTCTCCCAGACGTGATCTCTTGTTCTTTCCTGCCAGGCTCCAGACAGGCGACCCTTGATCCAACAGACACCCGACCGGCAGACCTGGTGTGAGGAGGTAACCGCCGCAACCGGTGCTAAGGCGCCCCCCACGGGGCGCCTTTCAACTGTTCAATAGACACCCCCAGGGTGGCTGGGCCGGCGGCCGCCAGTACAGATGCAACTGCAGTGGCAAGAAACACCAGAGACGTGTGGGAATGGCTTGGATCAATCGCTTCCGGATCGCGGTAGCCGTTAGTGGGGAAGACGAGAGCTTCGCTTTTGCGCAGGGTGATGAACAGAAGGCCGCACGGGCTGGAACCATGCCAGCGCTCACCCTCGCCGTGCGCCCCCTCACCCGAGTGGGCTACCCCAACACTCTGCAAGTTGTACCCAAGGGATAGGCGAAAACGCCCATGTCTGCCAGCTTGGGGATTCGGGCAACAACCATGACCAACAGCTCAGCCAGCCGCTTCCCCGCCAACCCGGCCGACGCGGAGTTGCGTGCCCAGTACGACGCGATGCGCTCGGCGCTGGTGAGCGTGAACATCTCGCGGGGGATCTACCGCAGCCAGAGCGAGAAGCGCGGTGTGGTGATCGCGGAGCTGCAGCGGGAGCTGCAGGAGCTCGAGGCCGACCTGGGCAACGAGGCCAGGGCCAAGGCGCGGCTGCA
>JAYKGR010000079.1:0-8737 GCA_035285645.1 Cyanobacteriota bacterium
GCTTTTTGGCGGCGGTGATCTCGTAATCCGAGAAGCCGAGCTGCTTGCCGCCCATCAACCCAGTCCTGGTCTGCGACTACAGAGCCATTGTCCCGCGAATGACGCTGGTTTTCCAGAGTCTCCTTAACACAGCCTGCTCGCGAAGCCCTACCAACCAATCCTTATGTGATCGAGAAGCTTCCGTGCAGGATTGGGCGCTTGACTGATGACAAGCTGGCCTATAATGATTTGAGCCTCCGAGACTTTGAACCCTATCAGATTTCAGTCAATCATCTGTTGATCTTTCAAGAGCTTGGCAGTCAACCTGATTGTTACCGGATCGGAATCTTTGATCGCGGCAGCAGCCGTGGCTCTTGGTTAAACGACCAACCGTTGGGTTGGTTGATGTCTGAAGATACGGCCAGCTTCATCGAAGAAGACACTGCTGAGTTAGTGCTGGGCGATGCAGACTCCCTCTTTCGCTACCGAATCACGGTGAAGAAATCCTGAGCAGTCTGAAATCAGGCCTGGCCCTGCCCCTCGGGCGATCATGGGTAAGCATTGGGCACGAAGAACTGCTCATTGAGTGGTGGGCGCTGGTAGTCGCCTTTGGTTCTGCGCGGGGGAAGTTCAAAGGGCTCCGGCGTCATGTCTTCGTAGGGAACCTTGCTGAGCAAGTGACGAATGCAGTTCAACCGGGCGCGGCGTTTGTCATCGGCCTCAACCGTGAACCAAGGCGCCTCGGGAATATTGGTGCGGGCAAGCATCTCGTCCTTGGCGCGAGAGAACTCCACCCAACGGTCTCTTGACTTCAGATCCATCGGGCTGAGCTTCCAGCGACGCGCCGGATCGTCCAGCCGGGAGCGAAAACGGGCCTCTTGCTCGTCATCACTCACAGAGAACCAATACTTGATCAAGGTGATGCCGCTGCGTACCAGCATTCGTTCAAATTCCGGACAGGACAGCATGAATTCCTCAACCTGCTCAGAGGTGCAGAAGCCCATCACCTTCTCCACCCCGGCACGGTTATACCAAGAGCGGTCAAACAGTGCCATTTCACCGGCGGCCGGGAACTGCTCCACATAGCGCTGAAAATACCACTGACTTTTCTGTTGATCAGAAGGCGTTCCGAGCGCCACCACTTTGCAACCACGGGGGTTGAGTGGTTCGGTGATTCTCTTGATTGTTCCCCCTTTGCCAGCGGCATCACGCCCTTCGAACAGGATGATTAGGCGATAGCCAACATGCTTGATCCAATACTGCATCTTAACCAACTCAACTTGCAAGCGGGAGAGTTCCTTTTCATAGAATTTTCTCTCGAGCCTGGTTAGTCGGCCTTCGGCATGGGCGGAGAAGTCGTCGAGGATGGGAGAAGGGCGATAGAGATCTGCGTTTACGACACACTCATCGATAGGGCCAAGAATGGATTTGTTACTGAAGGCTTTCTGGCCTTTCTTATTTTTTTTGCGCTTCTTGCTTGCCTTGGTGCGTTTTGGCTTCTCGAGCAGCGGATCATCTGGGCCAGCGGGGCCCAACGCGAATGAATCACCTGCATCAAGGGAAGACATGGGAGCAGAGGCGAGGGTGCTCCCTTGGCATAGGACTGGATCATGCCTGCGAATGGGGCAACGAAAGCATTCAACAAAAGCCGTTGAGTTTCTTCATGTCATGCGCAGAGCTGGTCCTCCAGCGCAATCAGCATTGGAAAGAGAACCTTGTTCTCCTTGTGCACATGCAGTTGAAGGTCGGCCTCCAAGTTGGCGAGACCGTTCATCAGGGACTGGGTGGAGGCGGACGTCTCAGCAGTTGCCGTGTCATCCCTTGACACTTGTCCTAGCTGCTCCAAAAGACCACCCACAACGGCATGCTCAGCCTCCATCACGGCGATGGGATTGCGGATGGAGCCGCATGCAAAGCACGGAAGGGTCGTGGCCTTGGCCAGCGTTCGAGCCATGGGGAAAAACACCTCCTCTTGCTTCTTCAGGTGGGGTTCCAGATCAGCCCTGATCTCGGCCAGCAACTTTGCAAGACGGATCAGGTCTGGATGCCACTCGCCTTGCGCCTTCTTCACCAAGCCAGCCAGCGCACTCAAGCGCGGCAGCTCCTGCTTGAGGAATCGGTGATGGGTGGCTTCCAGATGGTCCACCAGCTCTGCAGGTCCTAGGCCCAGCCACTCCGCTGGATGGTCTGCAGCAACAGGCAGGCTGGAGAGCTTCGTAGCGACGGCCTCTGCATTGAGGCCGCGCTGCTGGCAAGCCTCATCCAGGCTGCGTTGGCCGCCCCAGCAATAGTCGAGCCCCAGTCGCCCGAGCTCCCGTGTCAGGGCCGGATAGGCGGAGGCGATCTCCGCAAGGGTGGTGGTTGGGCTGAGCGCCATAACCTCTCCTGACCTGCCCCTTCACTGTGATCAACCTTTCGAACGCAGGGTCAGGGAACTGTGAGGCGTTTCTGCGGCAGACCCACTGATCGAGGCCGTCAGTAGGCAGCCATGGCTCCTGGCACCGGGGTCTTCGGTGATGCTCGCCGGTCGCTAACCGGCACTCAGGCCCGGGCCCTGCGTCCTGCAAGCAGCAGGGCCAGGCCTGAGCCAATCACCACCAGCGTGAACAGACCCAACAGCCCTGAGTAATAGGGCTGCAGATTCAGCGGGCCGAAGCGACCCGAGTGGATCTTGAGTAGCCAGAAGGCATCAATGCCCCGGTCCAGCAGCAGGCTGTAGAGGGAGCCGGTGGCGGCGGTGATCAGCAGCGGCGCTGCGGCAATCGGCACCACCCAGCGGTGCAGCTGACGCCAGCGGGGTATGGGCAAAAAGGGCATGGCGATTCAGTGGTGACGCAGGTGCTGGTGCAGGGTGGCCTCATTGCTGCAGGGCATCCACTTGCCGCTGTTCTGGTGGGTGCCCGAGCAGCCGAGCTCCTTGGCCCGCTGCTCGGCCTGCTGCTGAGTGTCGTAGAGGCCCGTGGAATGGGCGAGGCCTTCGATGGGCACCAGCAGCACAGCCAAAGCGAGCAGGATCATGCGGCTGGTTAAGGGGAAGACATCCATCGGCCGGTGTGGGATTGGCAAGCAAGGATTCAAATCTGGAGGATTCAGAGGCGAAAAAGGGCGTCGTATTGGCTGTACTCCGGCTTGCTCAATCCCTCCTGGCGCAGCATCCGGCGCAGCGCGATGATTTCGGCGCGTTGCGCCACGATGACCTCGCGCGCGAATCGGCGCACCGAGGGGTTGGCACTCTTGGCCAAGGCGTCGTGGGCCATCTGCAGGGCACCGCCGTGGTGAACGATCATCCCCTCGAGAAACCACACCACCCGGTTGGCTTTGGTGGGGGTCGAGCCCATCATCTGCATCGCCAGGATCTGGGCGGAATCCATTCTCTCCAGGCTGCCCATGGAGTTGGGATCACCGCCCCTCCGAAAGGCCACAGGGAACACCGGAGCCTCCGGATACCAGGCCTTGCGCCACTGCCCCATTGCCTTGATCTCCCGGGCCTGCTCGCGCCAGATGCCGTTGGCCAGGGCGCCCACCCCGGGATGGTTGATGTTGAACACAAACTCACTCATCCGCAGCGCACCGGTGTGGTGCTGCACCATCGCGTCGATCCAGCGCAGGTCGTAGGTGGCACCGGCCGGGCCCACGTCATGGCTGTGGCTGGTGTGGGCCTGGCTGGGGAACGCGGCAGCAGGGGCCGCCTGATGGTGGTGGTGATGGTGCTGGTGGGGATCGCCCTGGGCCTGGGCCTGGACGGTCCAGATCCCAGCCAGGACGAGCGCTGCGGCGAGGGAACGCAAGGAGAGGGAAATGGCAGTGTTCTTAGGATGACGTCTCCCCTTGGTGGAGAGTCAAGTGGCTGCGCAACAGCGGCCGGTATGGCCAGCTCAGGAGCTCCAAAAAATCGGTGCGGTGGCCGCCCGTTCTGGCGTTTCCGTGAAAACGATCCGCTTCTATTGCGACCAAGGACTGCTACGGCCAGCAGGCCGCAGTGAGGGGCACTACCGACTCTTTGATGCGTCGGTGTATGGAGAACTAGCCCTGATCCGCACCCTGCGGGGACTCGAGCTCCCTTTGCCCACAATCACGGCCGTGCTGGAGGCCCGCCGATCGGGGGTGTGCACGTGCGACAACCTGCAGACCACGATCCGCGACAAGGCCGGCGAGATCGAGCAGCGGATTGCCGATTTGCAATCCCTCCACGGCGAGCTCAATGGACTGCTGAGCAGCTGGCAACGCTGCGGCGGCCGGCCGGCTCGATCCATTCCTTGAGCACCTGCCGGTGGCGCAGGGGCTTGGGCGAAAGACGGCAGCCCAACTGAATCCCGCCCTGATCCAGCAGTCGCCCCAGCCGCTGCACTGCCGCCTGCTCTGGCCTGGAGAAGCGGCTCTGCTCAGAGAGCAACCAGTCGATCTCCGGCTGGGTGATGACACCCGAACTCAGGGCCTCAAGAACACGCTCGCCCAAGGTCACCGCTTTGGGCGGAGTCGTTACATCTTGCCCCGCTGCCTCCGGGAGCGCGAGCGCCCCTCGGCGGCAGCCGAAAGCGTATGGCGCAGTCGGTCATCACCCCAGCCCTGCTGCTGCAACTCATTGGTGGCTTCGCGGGCGCCTGCATCGCCTTCTGGCTTGAAAACCACAGCTTGCCGACATGCTGGCCAATGCTGGCGTCTACGGCCTGAGCCTGGCGGCCGTGCTCAGCGATCGGCTTTAGATCGCCCTGGCCGCATGGGTGTTGCTGGATGTGCTGCGGCGGACCGCGTTTGGTTCTGAGCCGATCAGCGCCCTCATGGTGGGCATCGGCGCCGTGGCGGTAGTGGCCAACCTAGGCGTGATCGCGGCTGGCCTGCTGGTGGCTTTGAGCGGCAGCCGACTTCCCAACCTGCTGATCGGCTCTGCCATCAGGCTGCTGGTTCTCCAGGGCGGCAGACGGGTCCTGATGGAGTGTGCTTGCTGAATCTCCCGCGGAACCAATTGCCAAGAAATAGCGAAAAAATCGTTAGTCAGCGACTGGAGAACCCTGCAAAGAAAAATTGCTCTCAATCACTTCTGAGGCGATCGGATCCTGTGGGAGCACGGGAGAGGGATTGGGTTCAGCCTCCGGGCCGATCACATCGACAGAGACACGCTGGACCACCAAGCGATAACGGATCGGTTGCTGTTGATTAATATAGTTCTGAACCTCAGCCACCTGCCGGGGGGTTGGCAACCGTGGATTGGCGACCCTCACAGCGGCGCGAATCAAGGGAGGATTCTGGCTCCAGTCAATCCGCACATTGATCAGTTCGGAATCCTGCCCAAGGGTGATCGTGCGGTTCTTGAGGGATGCCGTGATCGCCTGCTGAATCTGGTCGAGGGCTGCTTCTTTTCTGGCCTTGGCCATCAGCGTCAGGAAGCTGCCGGTGAGAGGGATCAGCAGCAGCGCCGTGAGCAGCAGGCTGACCAGCCCAAGGCGACTGCGCCAGAGCTTCAGCCGCAGCTCCGGCAGGCACACCGCCAGGGTGATCAGCGCTCCGCTGAGGATTCCCAGCAGGTTGGCCGCAAACAGCAGAGCAGCCCCAAGCGACTCACTCCATTGCGCCTTGGCAAGCAGGAGCCCAAAGGCGCACACCGGTGGCACCAACGCCACGGCAATCGCAGTACCGGCAAGAGAGCTGATGGCCTTGCTGCTCACCGAGGCGTAAGCGGCGATCGCTCCTGCCACCAGGGCCACACCCAGATCCAGCAGATTCGGCTGCGTGCGAGCCGCCACCTCCGATCCAAGGATCGGCAGGCCCACCGCTGCGCCGAGCAGCACCGACAACACGACGGTCATACCGAGGCCGATCAGCAGGGTGAGCAGAGCCCGCCCCACCAGCAGCAGGCGCCCCTGCAAGATTCCGAACGCCGCCGCCCGCAGCGGCAGCATCCAGGGGGCGATCAACATCGCCCCGATCACCACCGCGCTGCTGTTGGCCAACAGGCCCAGGCTGGCGATGGCTCCAGCCGCCAGGGTGAGCACCAGGAAGGGTTGATCGCAGCGGGCGTCGAGCTCGAACTGCTCGTTCAGGGGCTGATCTCTCATGGTGGCCTCCGCAACGCCGGCATCAATAGAGAAATGGCCTGGCATCGGACCCACGTTGCCTTGGATGCAGTCAATCCGGGCGACCAACCCGGCGCTGATAGCTTGAATCCATGCTGATCAGTCCCCCGTAACGGCTGCGGTCCTTCGCTGAGGCCATGGGTCCCTGGCGGAACCAGCCTGTCTCAGTGCAGCTGCTGGGCTCCCGGGCCTCCTCCTTAGGCGCCCAGCCCCACTGCCAGTCTCACCAGCGGATGTGCCGCCCGGCGGAACAAATTCTCTTCTTGTTCGTCGACCCAGAGGTGGCGCCCTGTGGCGATTGCGGCTTCCAGAACTTGGGCGTCGCGGACTCCCCCAAGCCCGCCGTGCAGGCGGAGGCACCGCTCTTGCAGCGCGTCGACCAGATCGCAGATCGCGATCGCGCCCCTGGATCTCAGGCATCGGCCAGCTGCTTCAGGGCCCCACCACCTCCGGCCGCGCAGCCGCGCGAGGACAGCTTGACCCATTCCTGAGCCCAGGCACGGGACAACCCCCCGGCCAGCCACCGCAGCCGTGGGAGGGCAGCCCTGCCCACCACCCGGCACCGCCCCTGGAACGCAGGGCGGCGGCGTTTGCTCAGCCCCAGGGAACGTCGAGGAACTCCACCAGCAGCACGCCCCGGTGGGATCCGTGGATCTTCACCAAGCCCGCCCTGGCGGCTTGCTCCATGCCGGCGCGTTCCTTGCGCACCTGCTCGGCACTGGCCAGCACCCGCACCCAGCCACCGGTCATGAAGTCTTCGCTGCCCGTCTCGAAGGCTTGCAGCCGTCGGTGGCGGTTGCTGTTGCGCTCGTAATAGAGGCCCCCACCAGTCGGGTCGGTGCCTTCCGCCCAGACCTGATCCACCATGAGCTTCCCGATCGCCACTGGATCCCGCGCCGCGGCGTCGATGGCCTCGCCGTCGAGCACCAGCGGGTTGCCCGGGTCATCGCGGTTGTCAGAGACGATCAGACGGGGGCTCATCGCCTGGTTTCCGGGGGACTCCAGTGAGCAAGTTGATCGGTCTGCGTGACGTCGGCGAGCAGCTGACATCAATCGATGGTTGCCCCCACGACATCGATGCCTCCCTTGTCGGCGGCCGCTCACCAGCACCAAGCAGCTCAAGGCCTTGAGGTGCTTGAGCTTCCCCACCGCCGGCAAGGCGATCGTGGCTCTGGTGCAACTCCGCATCGCCCGGGTCAGGGCTTGCCGGCGTCATCGCCTCATCGCAACCGAGGCCGACCTGGCGATCTTCAGCAAGGGCATAAAACAGGAGCCAATAGAGTCCGTGTGCAGCAAAGCCGAGGTCTTTCTGCCGGGTTTCATTCCTAGAGATGGGATCCACAGACGCGATCGTTGCCGATTCAAGGGCCGGGGTAAAACGGGCCCAGTGAAACCACGAAAGCGAGGGATACAGACGCGAGAATCACTATCGCAATCAAACAACTGGGACGATTCAAGCCGCAAGAGCAGCGGCTAATTACCATGAAAACAGTTTGTCTCTACATGGTGCTTGTGTGAACCGCACTCCGACAACGCCAATCAAGTTCAGTTCGTTGGGGGCATGATCAGCACCGAAGCTCTTCAGCTATGATGGTATAGTTGCTGCTTTGAGAAAGCTGATCAGGCTCGGATGAGCGCGGCGAATCAGCGACAGCGAAGGCGGGGCATAAACTCCTGGGCCGATGTTCATGCCGGGCAAGTGAAAGGGCTTGTGATTGTGATATGATAGACGGGTCTTGGCTCGCAGCAGTTGGGATTGCTCAACGCTGCTAGCCCTGCAGGATAACGTCGGGCAACTTGCACTTTTTTGAATCTTGCATTTTTGGAGATGACCACTTTACAAGATGAAATGGCTGCATTAAATCATCGACTAGACCACAAGCTTGATACTCTAAAACAATTGCGGCGGCTTTACAAGACGATTGCATTGTATATCTCCTACTTGTGTTATCTTTGTATTCTATTGTTCTTAGATCAAAAGTATCAACCGCTATTGACAACAGGACGGGGATGGGTCATTACTGTTTTACTCTCAGCCCTGCCGCCACTGTTCTACTGCTTTATTATGTGCCGCTATTATGACAAACTATGGCGAAAAGGACGCAATAAAAAGCAATATTATTATTCATCTTTCGTGAATAATGAAGTTAACAACAGTACTGTCACCACTTTCCACGAACTATTGATGAATTTAGAATTTGGAGATGAGCAAAAGAAACTCTAAAGGGATAACTTAGAGCCAAAAAGTGAATCTTCCAGCGACTACCGCCGGTTCATCCTGCTATGCAGAACAGAGATTAAAATTCCCAAATTGAGAACACCCAGCGAAGAAGCCACATAACTGATTAGCCTTGCAAAGAACAATGTTTTTTCTTTCTCAATTGGTTCACCAGATATAATCGCCTTGAAGGTATCATAGAAAGTGTAATCCAAGAGGTCCGACAGGCGCCTGCCTCGGCCCTCTTTGTGAACAGATGTATTGTTGAAGCATGCATCCGATGCCGGCGGACGAAAACAGCTTTCGGCGAAGTGAGCAACCCAGAATACAGCAATAAGTATAGCGATTGAGAGAAAGAAGTTGGCAGTTGATCGCAATACAAATACAATATACCAGCGGAACGGCCAGATCAATGGTGCGAATAACGGTCTTGTCTTGAAGTCATAGCGCACGGAGATTTGGCGATGCA
>JAYKGR010000080.1:0-3826 GCA_035285645.1 Cyanobacteriota bacterium
GCCACCAGCAGGCCTCCGATGCCCTCCAGGGTGGTGTCGCCCTTAATCTCCCTGGCGATCCGCCAGAGCAGCATCAGCTGAACACGCCGTAGCTCAGGCGCAGCAGCACCTCCTCCACCTGGCGAGCACCAATGTCGGTGTCGAGCAGTTGGAGCGGCACCTCACCCGCCAGCCCTCGGTTGGGCAAGCACAGCCACTGTCTCGCTTTGGCCTGGCTGCCCAACACCTCAGCCGCCATCGAAACGGTCCGGGCCAGGCGATAGAGCCGATCCGATTCCTGTGGACTGAGCAGCAGGGTCTTACGCCGCCTGGCGAAAGTGCGCTGCGGGATCCCCAGCAGCACCCCGATGTCTGCGGAGGGGAGATCCAGCTGGCTGGCGATCGCTTCCAGAGCCGTGAACGGGAGCCCATGCCGAACAGCTGCCAGCAGATCAGCCGGCCGATCGCCCTCCAGCGCCAGAACCCTGGCAGGCCCTTGCGGGCCGGAAAGCGATGCAGGGACACTCGTTGCCATATGGCAATGCTAGCGCTGCCGTTTGGCAATGAAACTGCGTCAGGCTGGGTCCCTGCTCATGGCCCGTCATGCTGAGGAGGCAGCAATGAAGGCCTCAGCCAGGCACGAACCGTGCTGAGGCGTGTCGACGACCTCGACACAAATTGACATCCCGGTGGCAAAAACCTAGGCAAGGACCGCCATGAAACCAGTCACAGCAACGCTTTTGGGCGGTCTTGAAAACCGGCGACCCGCAAGGGTCCGTGGGTTCGAATCCCACCCTCTCCGTTTTGACAGCATCCGAGGGGATTCGCGGAAATCCCAAAACTGTTCCAGCGCAGTCGATCTGCCCTTTTGGCTCGTCCGGGTAGATCAGCTGAGAGCCCGCTGCGGCCCCTGGATACGCAGCACCTTCACCATCGGCGCCCGGCGCGGCCATGCGGCTGATGCCCGCTTCTGGGGACCAAAACAACAGTGCTCCACGCTCCTGGGAATGCCCAGCTCCATTGCGGGGATGCTGGGCAGCGCGCTGGCGTTGAGCGCCCATGCGGCAGAAGTGCATTTGATGGTTGCATCAAAACGGGGGCTCTATGGCTTTGCCTTGTTACGCGATCGTCAAGGCCCTGTTGGCTGGATCCAGACGGCAACCCGGTGCTGTCTAGGGTGGCTGGGCTTTGTTGAGCTTCACCGTTTCTCAGACCACCATTGCCAGCTCCTGCGCGTCCTCCTATCCGAGCAAGGCAGAGTTGCTCTCCTGTTTGCCGCCCGAGCTACTTGAACTCAACCCCCGCAAGGCCTGGTGCAGTCTGGGCGGCTCCCTTGCCCTCTCGCTGCTGGCCTACGGACTGGGCACCCAGATCCCGCTTGTTCCTGGTGCCGCTCCCCTCTGGCTGCTCTATGGAGTTGTCACCGGCACCGTGGCCGGCGGCTGCTGGGTGATCGCCCATGAGTGTGGCCACCATGCCTTTCATCCCAACCGCCAGGTGGAGGCGTTGGTGGGGTTTGTGCTGCATAGCCTGTTGCTGGTGCCCTACTACAGCTGGCAGCGCAGCCATGCGGTGCACCACGCCCACTGCAACCACCTGGAAGGGGGCGAAACCCATGTGCCACCGCGGGCGGATTCCCCCATGGGCCGGCGGGTGCTGGCGGTGAAGCGTCGGCTGGGTCCCGCCCTGTTCGGCAGCCTCTCGCTGGTGAGCCATCTGCTGCTCGGCTGGCCGCTGTATCTGCTTTTCGGTGTGGCGGGTGGATCCGACTACGGCTCACCCACCTCCCACTTCTGGCTCGGAAAGCCATTTCGCAACGGTCGTCAATTGCTCTTTCCCGATTCCTTCCGCGCCTCGATGCGGCTCTCCAATCTCGGCGTGCTGGCGATGCTGGTGATCCTCGGGCTGGCAGCCATGGCATGGTCGCCAGCACGGGTGCTGTGCGTGTATGGCTTGCCCTATCTGGTGATCAACGCCTGGCTGGTGGGTTACACCTGGCTGCAACACACCGATCTCGACATTCCCCACTTCGCCAGCGGCGACTGGACCTGGGTGAAAGGTGCAATGCAGACCGTGGATCGTCCCTACGGACCCTTGCTCAATTGTCTTCACCACGGCATTGGGGCCACCCATGTCTGCCACCACGTCAACCCGCGCATTCCCCACTACAACGCCTGGCGCGGCACCGCCATTCTGCGGCAACGGTTTCCGCTTCTGGTGCGGTACGACCCCACCCCTATCCCTCAGGCGCTGTGGCGGATAGCCAGTCGCTGTGCGGTGGTCCGCCAGGCCAGCCCGACTGGAGAATTCTTCTATGAATTCCCGGAGCGCAGTGGACTGGAGGAAGTTGAGTGCACGAAAGGATAACTTGTTCCATGAAGAGTTTGATTTTTTGTGTAGATGCTTGCATGGTGATTCTCTATCCCTAATGGCGCTGAATAGGTCTCCAATGACCCCAGCAAGCACGCACATCTCCTCACTACCATCTCACCGCCACCACCTCTTTAAACCACCTCTCGGCAGCTAGCGCGCCAGGCATCCGCAGCTTCGCGTTTGGCATCTGGGAAGATCTCCCTGGACCTGATTCCGCTCAGCTCACTGCGAGGAGGATCGTCGGTATCTCACAGCCAACCGTTCACACTCTCGCCCCTGATCTGGCGATTGCTTGATTGTCCATAGCATCCCAAGACTCAAGGGGATTCCTGATACATCTGCTCCAGACGCTCACGGCTGAAGTCGACATACAGCCACGCGTCGCCAGGCTGTGGAGCTTCGGGGCGGCGCAGAGTTTGCGTCATCAGAGCGAAGGCACCACCGGCCATGGCCGCAAAGCAGACCAGGTAGACAACAGCCAGGACGTCATTCAATTGCGGATCTGCAGCTGGGGTACCACCACGACGGCCGGCACCTGGATCGACCCTCTTGCAGCAGCCCCTGCCCAGCCCTTGAGACACTGGGCCTGCCGAGCCCGACCGCTGAGATGACCCGTTACCGCATCGTCCGCGATGACGGCCAGCCGGACACCATCGCCGGCCAGTCGTTTGCCACGTATGACGCGGCCTACGCCGTGCTGGAGCGCTACTACGGCGACCTGTGCTGCTCGGATGAGCGGGAGTACTACAGCATCGAGGAGGAGAGCGCCGCAGGGGACAGCGTTGCTCAGGACAGCGCCGTGGAGGACCTGGCCGATGGCCAGCGCGGCTGAACGCAACCAACCGAACGGCAGCAGCAGCGGAGCGCCAGGCGCCGGCCAGCCCACCGAGGTGCTGGCCGGCTCGATCGAGCGTGTTACTTTCCACAACGCCAGCACCGGCTTCTGCGTGCTGCGCATCAAGGCCCGCGGCCACCGCGACCTGGTGACGGTGGTGGGCCATGCCGCTGAGATCAGCGCCGGCGAATGGGTCACCGTCAGTGGCGTGTGGGTGAACAGCCGGGAGCACGGCCAGCAGTTCAAGGCAGCCTTCCTGCGCTCCTCGCCGCCCACCACCGCCGAGGGCATCGAGAAATACCTCGGCTCAGGAATGATCCGCGGCATCGGCCCGATCTACGCCAGCAAGCTGGTGGCCGCCTTTGGCGCCGAGGTGTTCGAGGTGATCGAGCAGGCCCCCGAACGCCTGCTGGAGGTGCCGGGCATCGGCCAGGTGCGGGCCGGCCGCATCGCCCAGGCCTGGGCGGATCAGAAGGTGGTGCGCGAAATCATGGTCTTCCTGCACAGCCATGGCGTCGGTACCGCCCGGGCCGTGCGGATCTTCAAAACATATGGGAATGACGCCGTCCAGGTGATGGCGGAGAACCCCTACCGCCTGGCACGCGACATCCGCGGCATCGGCTTCCGCACCGCCGATGC
>JAYKGR010000081.1:0-6359 GCA_035285645.1 Cyanobacteriota bacterium
AGCGCCCCGAATCGGAATCCAGGATCGAACCGATCGCCTTGCATCAGGAGATGCAGCGGTCGTACCTGGAATACGCCATGAGCGTGATCGTGGGGCGGGCCCTGCCCGACGTGCGCGATGGCCTCAAACCGGTGCAGCGGCGCATTCTCTACGCCATGCACGAGCTGGGGCTCACCCCAGACCGGCCCTATCGCAAATGCGCCCGTGTGGTGGGCGATGTGCTCGGCAAATATCACCCCCACGGCGATCAGGCCGTGTACGACGCCCTGGTGCGGCTGGTGCAAACCTTTGCCAGCCGCCACCCCCTGCTCGATGGCCACGGCAACTTCGGCTCGGTGGACGATGATCCACCGGCGGCCATGCGCTACACCGAAACCCGCCTGGCGCCGATCGCCAACGAAGGGCTGCTCGAGGAGATCGGCAACGACACGGTTGAATTTGCCCCCAATTTCGATGGGTCCCAGCAGGAACCCACCGTGCTGCCAGCCCAGCTGCCCTTTCTGCTGCTCAACGGCTGCACCGGCATCGCGGTGGGCATGGCCACCAGCATTCCTCCCCACAACCTGGGGGAGGTGGTGGATGCGCTGATCGCCCTGATCCGCCAACCGGAGCTGAGCGACGCGGCGCTGCTCAACCTGGTACCCGGCCCCGACTTTCCTACCGGCGGTGAAGTGCTGGTGGGCAGCGGCGTGCGCGAAACCTATCTGAGCGGCCGGGGCAGCATCCCGATGCGCGGGGTGGCCCACATCGAAGAGGTGCAACCCGGCAAGGGCCGCCATCGGCGCAGCGCCATCGTGATCACCGAACTGCCCTACCAACTGAGCAAGGCCGGCTGGATCGAAAAGCTGGCCGAGCAGGTGAACGACGGCAAGATCGGCGGCATCGCCGACATTCGCGACGAAAGCGACCGCGACGGCATGCGGGTGGTGGTGGAACTGCGCCGTGATGCCGACGCGGAGACTGTGCTGGGCGATCTGCAGCGCCGCACAGCGCTGCAGAGTAATTTCGGCGCGATTCTGCTGGCCCTGGTGAATGGCCAGCCGGTGCAACTCAGCCTGCGGCGGCTGCTGCAGGAATTTCTGGAGTACCGGGAGCACACGCTGATCCGCCGCACCCGGCATGCGCTGCAGCGCTGTGAGGATCGGCTGGAGGTGGTGGAAGGGCTGATCAAGGCCCTCGAACGGCTGCGCGAGGTGATCGACATGATCACCGACGCGGCCGATGCCGCCAGCGCCCGTGCCAGCCTGCAGGTGCGGCTCGATCTCACGGAACGGCAGGCCGATGCGGTGCTGGCGATGCCCTTGCGCCGCCTCACGGGGCTGGAGCAGGAGAGCCTGCGCCAGGAAGCCGACAACCTGCGTGAGGAGCGCCTGCGCCTACGCCACCTGCTCGACGACCGCCAGAGCCTTCTGGGGGCGATGGTGGCGGAGCTCAAGGCGCTGCGCAAACGCTATGCCACGCCACGCCGCACCCGGCTGGTGGCCGGCGGCGATGAGCTGGTGGCCCAGCGCGCCGCTGCGGCCCGCCCCAATGCGGAGCTGCAGCGCCAGCAGGCCTTCGGGGCCCTGGCCGGCGACAGCCGGCTGGTGATTCAGGCCGATGGCCAGGTGCGGATCCTGGCGCCACAAGCCCTGGGCCGCCTGCGGCTGGATCAACCGGCCGAGATGGCCGACCAGCCGGCGCCGGCACGGGTGCTGCTGCCCACCGCTTCCCAGCCCCAGCTGCTGGCCTTCAGTGCCGATGGCCGCGTGGCGCTGCTGCGGTGGGAGTTTGCCGGCCAGCAACCCGGCAACCTCAGCCGCTTCCTGCCCGACAGTCTTGAGCAGGCCCAGGTGGTGGAGGTGCTGCCGCTGCCGGCCGATGGCTGCCTGGGCCTGCTCAGCAGCGACGGCCGATTCAAGCGCCTGCCGGTGCACGACGTGATGGACCTCTCGGGCCGGGCAACCACGATCCTGCGGCTGAAAGAGGGCGTGCGGCTGCAGCGGGTGGTGCCCTGCCAGGAGGGCGAGGATCTGGTGGTGGCCAGCAGCACCGGGCGGATGCTGCGGCTGGCGGTGAATGAAACCAACCTGCCGGTGATGGGGCGAGCAGCCCAGGGCCCCATGCTGATGCGCCTGCTGCCCGGGGAAACGGTGGTGGGTGCGGCGGCGGTGGCCCAGGCGGGAGGGGTGTTGCTCGCCAGCCGGCTGGGGCAGATCAAGCGCTTGGCGGTGGAATCACTGCGGCTTTGCCATCGCGGCGACCTGGGGCAGATCGGGCTGCGCTTCCTGGAGCGCAGCGACAGCCTGGTGGATCTGCGAAGCGATGGGGCATCGGTGGTGGGCGTGCGGCTGCAACCCGGCAGCCTGAGCCTGCGGCTGCTGGGCAGCACCCTGCCCGTCGACGACGCCAGCACGCCGGGCCAATCGCTGCCGTTGCCCAGTGGGCAGATGGTGGCGGAACTGGTGCCGCTGATCAGCGCATGAGAGGCCCCCACCTGGCGTGTGTCGTGGCGGCGGCGCTACTGGCCGGCCCGCTGCCGGCCGGTGGCATCCCCCTGCCGCTGGAGGATCCAGCGGGCATGGCGCTGCTGGCGGCGAGCAGCGCCCGGGCCGATTACGGCAGCCTGGCCCAGGTGTTCGAAACCCAGGCCAACCTGGCCTATTGCGGTGTCGCCAGCAGCGTGATGGTGCTCAACAGCCTGCGCACCCCCGCGCCCGCGGTGGCCGGCTACGCCTCCTACCGGTTCTGGACCCAGCAGAACCTCTTTGCCGCGGCGGAAGCCCGGGCTGTGATCGCACCGGAACGGGTGGCCCGGGAAGGCATGACCCTGCAGGAACTGCAGGGCCTGCTGAGCAGCCATGGGTTGCAGGTGCAGCGGCTGCATGGCGATCAGTTGAGTTTGGTGGCCTTCCGCACCGTGCTGCGCCGCAGCCTGGCCGACGCGAGTGATCGCCTGCTGGTGAACTACGACCGCCGCGGCCTGGGCCAGCAGGGCGGCGGCCACATCGCACCGCTGGCCGCCTACGACGCTAGCGGTGATCGCGTGTTGATTCTGGATGTGGCCCGCTACCGCTACCCGGCGGTGTGGGTGGCGGTGGCGGATCTCTGGCAGGCGATCCGCACGGTCGACAGCACCTCCGGCCGCAGCCGGGGAGTGGTGATCGCCCGTCAGCGCTGAGCGGCGGCAACACCCGCCGGTTCGAGCATCAACTTGCTGCGGCGCACATCTTCATCCATGGCGATCGGGTAGTCGCCGTTGAAGCAGGCGGTGCAGAAGTGAGAGGAGTGGGCCATGGCCGCTTCCACCATGCCACTCTGGCTGAGATACGCGAGGGAATCCACGCCCAGATGGCGCTCGATCTCCGCCAGGCTGAGGCGGGCGGCGATCAGATGATCCTGGGTGTCGGTATCGATGCCGTAAAAGCACGGATGGGTGACCGGCGGTGAACTGATGCGCATGTGCACTTCCGTGGCACCGGCATCGCGCAGGGCCTGCACCAGCTTGCGGCTGGTGGTGCCACGCACGATCGAGTCGTCGATCACCACCACCCGCTTACCGGCCAACACATCGGGCAGGGGATTGAGCTTGACGCGAATGCCGGCTTCGCGCATCACCTGGGTGGGCTGGATGAAGGTGCGGCCCACGTAGCGGTTTTTGATCAGGCCATCGGCAAAGGGAATGCCGGTCTTCTGGGAATAACCGATAGCCGCCGGAATGCCGGAATCGGGAACACCGATCACGATGTCGGCATCCACGGCAGATTCACGGGCCAAGGCCTCTCCGATACGCACCCGATAGCTGTAGAGCGACTCACCGAAGAAACGGCTGTCGGGCCGGGCGAAATAGATCATCTCAAACACGCACAGCCGCGGCGGTTCGCTGATCCAGCGCCGCCGTTCGGGCTCGGGCTGGCGCTCGCGAAAGTGAACGAGTTCACCGGGTTGAACGTCATCGACATAGGTGGCGCCAATGATGTCGAGACCACAGGTTTCGCTGCTCACCACCCACTGCCCCGCCAACTCGGCCCCCAACCGGCCGAACACCAGGGGGCGGATGCCGTGGCCATCGCGCAGGGCGAACAGGCCGGCGGGGGTGCCGATCACCAGGCTGAAGGCACCGCGACAGCGATGGGCTGCGGTTTCGATGGCGGCCGGCCAGTCGAGGCCGCCATTCACCGCCTCCTGCAGGGCAAAGGCGATCAGCTCCGAATCGGTGGTGGAGCTGAACTCACCGGCCAGGTGGGCCATGGCCTGGCGCAGCTCGGCGGCGTTCACCAGATTGCCGTTGTGCGCCAGCGCAAAGGGACCGAGCCGGGTGGGCAACAGCACCGGCTGGGCATTGCACACCTTGCTGCTGCCGGTGGTGGAGTAGCGGTTGTGGCCGATGGCCAGGTGACCGGGCATGCGCTCCAGCACCTCCTGGTCAAACACCTGGCTCACCAGGCCCATGTCTTTGTGGAGCCGCACGCGGCTGCCCTGATCAAACACGGCGATGCCGGCGGATTCCTGGCCGCGATGCTGGAGGGCGTAAAGGCCGAAATAGGCCAGGTTGGCCACCGCTTCCTTGTCGGCCAGCACCCCAAACACACCACAGGCTTCTTCCGGCTTGTCGGGACGCTGCTGCCGCAGCTCGGGATCGGGCATCGACATCAGCGGAGAGCCATGGGCAGCGGACGAATCACCGGGCGAGGATTGCATCCTGACGCATCACATCAGGGGTGGGGGGCCCGCCTGCCCCACCCGGCGCGGGATCGCCTCCTCCCAGGTGTGCCGCAGCCTGGGCAGGGGCACCTCCAGGAGCGAGATGGCGGCCTGGCGGATGTGCAGGGCGGCCGCGTGACACACCTGGCCGAGGGAAACAGCCGGCACCGCGGCCGCCGCCGCCAGGGCGGCGCTCCAGGCCGTGGCGGCAGCGGCGGGCACGCTCACCAGAATGCGGGCGCCGCCCTCGGCAAACAGCAGGCGATCCAGCCGGCTGGAGCCGGCGGGCAGCACCAGCTCCGCGCCCAACCCACCGGCGATGCAGCACTCGGCCGCGGCCACCGCCAGGCCGCCATCGCTGAGATCGTGCGCCGAGGCCACCAGGCCCTGGGCGATCGCCTGGCGCAGGAAGCCCTGAACGGAGCGCTCCAGCGGCAGATCGATCTCGGGCGGGCGCCCGGTGACGGCTCCATGAATCTGCTCCAGATAGCTACTGCCGGCCAGGCCCAGGCGGGGATCGGCTGGAGCCTCCCCGGTTTCCAGCGGCACCCCCAGCAGCCAGATGGCATCGCCCGCCTGGCGCCAGCCCATCGCCACCAGGTGTTGGAGATCGTGCACCAGGCCCACCATGCCCACCACCGGCGTGGGATGGATCGGCTGCAGGGTGCCGTCGGGCAGGCGAGTCTCGTTGTAGAGGGAAACGTTGCCGCCGGTCACGGGCGTGTCGAGCGCCGCGCAGGCGGCGGCGAGGCCGCGGCAGGCCATCGCCAGCTGCCAGTAGCCGGTGGGGGTTTCCGGCGAGGGGAGATTGAGATTGTCGGTCACGGCAAGGGGCTCGGCGCCCACGCAGCTGAGGTTGCGGGCGGCCTCAGCCACCGCCGCCATGCCGCCGCGCTCGGGGTCGAGCGCCACCCAGCGGTTGGGGCAATCCACCACGGCCGCCACACCGCGGGTTGCCGCGGCCAGGGAGCCCTCCCCCTGCTGGGGCCGCAGCCGCACCACCGCCGCATCGGCACCACCGGGCAGCACCACCGTATTGGCCTGCACCTGGTGGTCGTACTGGCGGTACACCCAGCGCTTGGAGGCGATGGTGGGGTCGTCGAGCAGCGCCAGCAGAGCGTCGCCCCAGCTGGTGGGCCGGCCAGCGCGGGGGCCGGCGGCCGGGGTGATGCCATCGGGGCCGGCGGCGGGCAGCGCCGCCTCGCTCCAGCGCCAATGGGCCTGGATGTCGGCGGGGGGTTCGCTGATCAGCGTGTGGCGGTTGATGGGGGTGTCGTCGGCCAGGGCGCTGGCGGGCACCTCGGCCGCCACGGCGCCGTGCTGCAGCACGCGCACGATGTTGTTCTCCAGCACGCGGCCCACCACGGCGGCCTGCAGGCCCCAGCGGGTGAAGCGCTCCATCAGCGCCTGCTCGCGGCCGGGTTTCACCACAAACAGCATCCGCTCCTGCGATTCGCTGAGCAGAAATTCGTAGGCCGTCATGCCGGCCTCGCGGGCGGGCACACGATCGAGATCGAGTTCGATGCCCAGGCCGCCCTTGGCGGCCATTTCCGAGCAGCTGCAGGTGAGGCCGGCGGCGCCCATGTCTTGCGCAGCCACCACGTCACCGGTCTGGAAGGCTTCGAGGCAAGCCTCGATCAGGCCCTTCTCCAGGAAGGGGTCGCCCACCTGAACAG
>JAYKGR010000082.1:0-45758 GCA_035285645.1 Cyanobacteriota bacterium
TGGTCTGCTCCCAGGCTGAACTCAGCGCCAGCCTCCAGCTGGTCAGCCGGGCGGTGGCGACCCGCCCCACCCACCCGGTGCTGGCCAACGTGCTGCTCACCGCCGATGCCGGCACCGGCCGCCTCAGCCTCACCGGCTTCGACCTCAGCCTCGGCATCCAGACCAGCCTGCCCGCCGCCGTCGAGACCAGCGGCGCCATCACCCTGCCGGCGAAGATGTTCGGTGAGATCGTGGCCCGCCTGGCCACCGACAGCCCCATCAGCCTCAGCTGCCCCGAGGGCGAGGAGCAGCTGGAGCTGACCAACCTCTCCGGCAGCTACCGGATGCGGGGCATGCCCGCCGACGACTACCCGGATCTGCCCCTGGCCCAGAGCGGCACGCCGATCCGCTTCCATGCCGAGGCCCTGGTGAAGGGCCTGCGGGCCACCCTGTTCGCCAGCAGCCCCGATGAGAGCAAGCAGCTGCTGACGGGCGTTCACCTGCGCCTGGACGGCGAGGGCCTGGAGTGCGCCGCCACCGACGGCCACCGCCTGGCGGTGCAGCGCCTCCCCCACGCCGTGGAAGCCGTCGGCCCCGATGCGCCTGCCGCCGAGGGCGAGGACTTCGCTGTCACGGTGCCGGCCCGTTCCCTGCGGGAGCTGGAGCGGATCCTGTCGGGCCGCGGCTCCCAGGAGCCCCTGAGCCTGTTCTGCGAACGTGGCCAGGTGGTGGTCCTCTCCGCCGACCAGGTGCTCACCAGCCGCAGCCTCGACGGCACCTACCCCAACTACCGCCAGCTGATCCCGCCATCGTTCCAGCGCAGCCTTGTGCTCGACCGCCGCGCCTTCATCGCCGCCCTCGAGCGGATGGCGGTGCTGGCCGACCAGCACAACAACGTGGTCAAGATCAGCGCCGACCCGGCCGCCGGCACGGCGACGATCCGGGCCGACGCCCAGGACGTGGGCAGCGGTTCCGAATCGCTGGCGGCCACGATCGAAGGGGAGGCGATCGAAATCGCCTTCAACGTCCGCTACCTGCTCGACGGCCTCAAGGCCATGGGCTCCGATCAGGTGGTGCTGCAGTGCAACGCCGCCACCACCCCGGCCGTGCTGGCGCCGGTGGGGGCCGATGAGGTCTTCACCTACCTGGTGATGCCGGTCCAGATCCGCACCAGCTGAGCCTGTGGGTCTTCCCGACCAGCTGCTGCTGAGCGATCTGCTGCGGCGACAGGTGCGGTGCGATCAGGGCCTCGAGCGGGGTGCCGGGTTGCTGGCCTGGATGCACCCGCCGGTGCACCGGCTGCTGGGCTGGGCCAGCCGGCCCTCGGCCTTCGCCCAGAAGCGGCTCGTCTGGCGGCTGGACCAGCTGCGGGGGCTGGGGGAGCAGGAGGTGTTCGTGAAGGGGGTGCCGGCGGAGACCGACGCCGCCACTCTGGAACGGCTGCCCACCCTGATCGATGCCGCCCTCACCGGCGCCGACGACGTGCCCCTGGGGATGGTGGCCGACGCCGCTGTGGAGCTGCGCAGCGGCCGCATCCTGCACTATCTCGTGGCCCGCAGCGATCCGCGGCTGCCGGGCACCAGCCGCTGGCGCCTGAGCCCCGACCGGATCGTCGACCAGCAGCCCGGCCGGGTGCTCACCGCCCTGCGGGGGCTGGATGACCTGCCGGTGGCCCGCGCCAGTGTGCGCCAGCAGTTGCTGCGCCGCTCGCGGCGCTGGAAGGAGCAGGTGCAGGAGGTGGGCGGCCGCGTCGAGGAGCGGCTGGAGGGCTGGCTGGAGGAGCCCCCCTGGCCGGAGGCCTTCCGCGAGGAGAGGCCCTGGCCCGAGCGCGAGCGGGCCGCCGCCGACCGCGCCAGCGATGATCGCGCCATCGACGACCGCGACGGACACGATCGCGACGGCCCCGACCCGCTCGAGGACTGGCTTGAGGAGGAGGAGGAGCTCCGGGAGCCGCCCCGCGACCGCTACCGGGGCCGGGAACCCCATGTCCATGGGGACGACGACCCCTGGATCTGATACTGGAGGGCCGTTGCCGCGCCCCCCGGTGGTTCCTGCCTCGACCCCGTCCTTCTCGGTGCCCGAGGCCCTGAAGAAGGAGAACCTGAGCCAGGCCGACCATGACGAGATCTGCCGTCGCCTCGGCCGCGCCCCCAACCGGGCCGAACTGGGCATGTTCGGGGTGATGTGGTCGGAGCACTGCTGCTACCGCAACTCCCGCCCCCTGCTGGGCCAGTTCCCCACCAGCGGGCCGCGCATCCTGGTGGGGCCGGGGGAGAACGCCGGCGTGGTGGACCTGGGCGAGGGCCAGCGGCTGGCCTTCAAGATCGAGAGCCACAACCACCCCTCGGCGGTGGAGCCGTTCCAGGGCGCAGCCACGGGGGTGGGCGGCATCCTGCGCGACATCTTCACCATGGGCGCCCGGCCGATCGCCCTGCTCAATGCCCTGCGCTTCGGGCCGCTCGAAGATGAGCGCAACGTGGGCCTGATGGAGGGCGTAGTGGCCGGCATCGCCCACTACGGCAACTGCGTGGGCGTGCCCACCGTGGGCGGCGAGGTGGCGTTCGATGCCAGCTACTCCGGCAACCCGCTGGTGAACGCCATGGCCCTGGGGCTGATGGAAACCGAAGAGATCGTCTGCTCCGGTGCCGAGGGGGTGGGCTATCCCGTTGTGTATGTGGGCAGCACCACCGGCCGCGACGGCATGGGCGGTGCCAGCTTCGCCTCGGCCGAACTCACCGAGGCCTCCCTGGATGATCGCCCCGCCGTGCAGGTGGGCGATCCCTTCCTGGAGAAGGGGTTGATTGAGGCCTGCCTGGAGGCTTTCCAGAGCGGCGATGTGGTGGCCGCCCAGGACATGGGCGCCGCCGGCCTCACCTGCAGCTGCTCGGAGATGGCCGCCAAGGGGGGCCTGGGCATTGAGCTGGACCTCGACAGGGTGCCCGCCCGCGAGGCCGGCATGACCGCCTACGAATTCCTGCTCAGCGAGTCCCAGGAGCGGATGCTGTTCGTGGTGAAGCCCGGCCGTGAAGAGGCGCTGATGGCGCGCTTCAGCCGCTGGGGCCTGCAGGCCGCGGTGGTGGGCCGGGTGCTGGAAGACAACGTGGTGCGGGTTCTGCAGAACGGTCAGGTGGCGGCCGAGGTGCCCGCCAGTGCCCTGGCGGACGACACGCCCATCAACCACCACGAACTGATCAGCGACCCCCCTGCTGAGATTCAGGCCCACTGGCGCTGGAGTGAAGCCGAGC
This sequence comes from Cyanobacteriota bacterium, assembly GCA_035285645.1. Taxonomy (GTDB): domain Bacteria; phylum Cyanobacteriota; class Cyanobacteriia; order PCC-6307; family Cyanobiaceae; genus Cyanobium. The sequence continues at coordinate 3,225 of JAYKGR010000082.1, forward strand.
TCCCCGCTGCCGACGCAGCGGGCATCACCCCCGCCGCCGGCCCTCTGGCAGGGCAGCGCTTGACGTGGAACGAAGTGCTCCTGCAGTTGTTCGATGACCCCACCATCGCCTCCAAGCGCTGGGTGTACCGCCAGTACGACCACCAGGTACAGGCCAACACAGTGCTGCCCCCTGGAGGTGGGGATGCCGCCGTGGTGCGGCTGCGGCCCCAGCAAGGCGAGGGTTCATTGGAGGCGTCTCGGCGTGGTGTGGCCGCGGTGGTGGATTGCCCCAACCGCTGGGTCGCCCTCGATCCTGAGCGTGGTGGCATGGCGGCCGTGGCCGAAGCTGCCCGCAACCTCAGTTGTGTCGGCGCTGAGCCCCTGGCCGTGACTGACAATCTGAATTTCCCGTCGCCGGAGTCGCCGACCGGCTACTGGCAGCTGGCCCTGGCCTGTCGGGGCCTCTCGGCCGCCTGCAGCGCCCTCGAAACGCCGGTCACAGGCGGCAACGTTTCCCTCTACAACGAGACCCGCCTGCCCGATGGCACGATGCAGCCCATCCATCCCACGCCAGTGGTGGGCATGGTGGGTTTGGTGCACGATCTTCAGCATGTGTGTGGCCAGGCCTGGCGACAGGCCGGCGATGCCATCTGGCTTTTGGGTGTTTCCCTGGCTGAGGTGGGCGATCAGCGACTCACCCTGGCGGGCAGCAGCTACCTGGAGTGCATTCATGGTGTGGTGACAGGTCGGCCACCCTTGATTGATCTGGAGCTTGAGAAGACCGTGCAGACCTTCCTTCGCCTGGCGATCAGGCAGGGTCTGGTGGCTTCGGCCCATGACCTGAGCGATGGTGGCCTTGCCGTGGCCGCTGCGGAGGCCTGCCTGGCTGCCGGACTGGACAAGGGGCTGGGTGCGTCACTGGAGCTGCCGGAGGCTGGTCGCTTGGACCACCTGCTGTTCGCCGAGGGAGGCGCCCGCATCCTTGTGAGCGTTCCTGCTCAACAGGCTCAGGCCTGGAGGGACGCCTGCCTCCAGGCGGATGTTCCAGCGGAATGGCTGGGGCAGGTGGAAGCCAATGGGATGTTCAGGGTCTGGCAAAGCCGCGGGCCCCTGCTGGAGCTTCCTGTGGCGCAGCTGGCCCAGACCTATGAGCAAGCCATTCCCCGCCGGATGGGGGCAGACCTTCCGCCCTCTGCATGATGCCGGGGTTGATGCACAATGCAGATACCAATCCTTAACGTTCCGGGCCTGTGCTGAACGATCAGCTGATGTCGGATCAGTGGCCCGACAAACCGGAGGAAGCGTGCGGGGTCTACGCCGTCATGGCGACTGACCAACCTGTTGCCAACCTCACCTACTTCGGCCTCTACGCGCTCCAGCACCGCGGCCAGGAGTCTGCAGGCATTGCTGTCTTTGACGCCGACCAGCAGGTGCGTCTGCACAAGGACATGGGGCTGGTGAGTCAGGTGTTTGACCAAGACGTGCTCGAACGCTTGCCTGGCAACCTGGCCATCGGCCACAACCGTTACTCCACCACTGGCAGCAGCAAGGTTTGCAATGCCCAGCCCGTGTTGCTCAACACGGGCCAGGGGCCCTTTGCGCTGGCCCACAACGGCAACCTCGTCAATGCAGGTGAGTTGCGTCAGGCGCTGGCCCACATTGCCAGCGAACTCACCTCCACGACCGATTCCGAGCTGATCGCCTTCGCGATTCAGGAAGCCGTCAATGCCGGTCTCGATTGGGATGCGGCGATCCGACAGGCGGCCGGTCGCTGTCGTGGTGCGTTCAGTTTGGTGATTGGCACCCCAGCGGGTCTGTTTGCTCTGCGTGATGGCCATGGCATCCGTCCACTGGTCTTTGGTCACCTCGGTGATCCCACTCAGGCCCAGTGGGTTGTGAGCAGTGAAACCTGCGGTCTGGACATCATTGGAGCCAGTTTTGCTGACGACGTGCAGCCAGGGGAGCTGATTCACTTCAGACCTGGTCATGCCCTGCCCCAGCGAAGTTCCTGGATCAGCGAACCGGCCAAGCTGTGTGTCTTCGAGATGATTTATTTCGCCCGGCCGGACAGCCGTTTCTTTGGTGAGTCCCTGTACAGCTATCGGGTTCGCATCGGTGAGGTGCTGGCCCAGGAGACGCCGGTGGCGGCCGATATCGTCATCGGCGTACCTGACTCCGGTATTCCCGCAGCCATCGGCTACTCCCAGAAGAGTGGCATTCCCTTCGGTGATGGGCTGATCAAGAACCGCTATGTGGGCCGCACCTTCATTCAGCCCACCCAGGCCATGCGTGAGGCTGGCATTCGCGTCAAGCTCAATCCCCTGCCGGATGTGCTGGCTGGTAAGAGGGTTGTGGTAATTGATGACTCGATTGTGCGGGGCACCACCAGCCGCAAGTTGGTGGCCGCCATCCGTGAGGCCGGAGCTACAGAAGTGCACATGCGCATCAGTTCCCCACCAGTCACCCACCCATGCTTCTACGGCATTGACACCGACACCCAGGATCAATTGATTGCAGCACGTCTCACCCTTGCGGAGATTGCTGCTCATCTCGGCGTGGATTCCCTGGCCTATCTGAGTAAGGAGGGTATGGTCGAGGCTGCTCAATCACAGGCTGGTCACTTCTGCACGGCTTGTTTTGACGGTGCTTATCCGATCGACATGGACGATGCCGTACGCAGCAGCAAACTGATGCTTGAACCTGCGGGTTTGGCGGCAGGGGCCCGGCCGGGCTCGGTCACGTCACCCTGACTGCTGGGGAGGGGACTGCTGGAGCGGGACGAGAGCCCGCAGTGCATTGGCATCGGCACCGAGGTCGAGCTGGAGGCCAGAGGCTTCAGCCGTCTCGATATCCAGCTCGCCTGGTTGCAGTCGCAGACTGGCCTGCTCGCCAACCAACGCGGCGACGCTGGTCGTGTTGACCCCGCACAGACTGACGAGTTCGTCATCGCGCTGCGTGAAGCGGAACCCGATCTGGCCCAGGTCTCCCCGCTGGCAGATCCGCAGGCCCGCCACACCGAGTCGCTTCAGTTGACCACGCCGGCTGGCCAGGAGAACCGACCCTTCGGCAGTGACCGCAGCGGCGCCCACCACGGCTTCACCAGGTAGCAAACGCAGCAACAGTCCCCCCTGGGCTGTGCGTCCCATCAAGGGTAGATCGCTCTCATTCACCGACAGCCTCAGTACTCGACCCGTGCTGCTCGCCACCACCAGCTGCTCCCCCTCCCGGCAGGCCACCACCTGAAGCAAGCGGACCCCCTCTTTGAGCTTGAGCACGCTTGTAGCCCTGCCGGAAAGATCCTGCAGTTCTTCCAGGGCGAGGCGTTTGAAACGCCCGTCACTGCTGAGCAAGCCCACCCCCAGCCGCGTTCCAGGGTCGGCTTCGGGGATGGCCAGCAGCTGCACCACGTGGCAGCCCTCCAGGCTGTCCGGCAGAAACTTGTCCAGTCCTCCAGGTTGCTGTCCGGCGAACTCCCAGCGCAGCAGTGCAACCCGGCCGTCACTGGTGAAGGCAAGAATCTGGGGCTGCTGCTGTACCGGCAGGATCAACCAGGCCGGAGCTGGATGCTCCCCCACCCCCACCGGTGTATCGAGATGCAGTCGGCCCAGGGATTGGGGGCTGACGATCTTGACCGTTCCATCGGTTTGAATCAGGAGTCGGCCGTCACTGGGGAGGGCTGAGAAGGCCTGTTGGCGCTGTAGTTCCGCATTGGGTCGGAGGGCGGCGCTGCGCTGGGCGACCAGGGTGTCGCCGCCTTCCACCAGCCGTGTGCGGCGTGGTGTCCCGTAGCGCCTCTTCAGGGTGCGGAGTTCGTTGACCATGGCGTCCAACAGGGCACCCCGGTCATTGAGCAGGTGCCGCAGGCGGCTGCGTTCCTGAAGCAGTTGCTCAGCCTCCTGGCGCAAGCTCTCCTGCTCCAGGCCAGTGAGTCGCCGCAGCGGCATGGCCAGCACCGCATCGGCCTGGCGCTCGCTGAGGTCTAGGCGCACCTGGAGGCTGGCGCGGGCACTGGCCGCGTCACGTGCCTCCTGGATCATCGCGATGACATGAGCCAGGTCATCCAGAGCTTTGATCAAACCCTCCACAACCTCCAGACGGTCCTCCGCTTTCCTGAGGGCATGGCTGGTGCGTCGGATCAGGGTGAGTTCCCGATAATTCAGGAACTGTTGCAGCATCTGACGCAGGGTCAGCTGGACGGGTTGGCCGTTGACCAGGGCCAGCAGGATGGCGCCGAAGTTGCTTTGCAGGGCTGTGCGCCGCTGCAGTTCGCTGAGCACGTTTTCGGGCTCGGCGTCGCGGCGCAACTCCACCACGACCCGCATGCCTTCACGGTCGCTCTCATCACGGATATCGGCGATGCCGCCGATCTTGCCGTCGTTCACCAGCTCCGCCAGTTTCTCGATCCAGCCGGCTTTGCTGAGCTGGTAGGGAAGCTCGGTGACCACGACAGCACTGCGGCGATGGCGGCCCTTGCCGGGCTGAACTTCCTCGAAATGGGCAACACCCCGCATCGGGATGCTGCCGCGACCGGCCAGATAGGTGTCGCGTAGGCCAGTGCCGATCAGCACTTCGCCCCCGGTGGGGAAGTCTGGGCCCGGTACCAGCTCCAGCAACTTCTCATCAGGCAACTCCGGTTTGCGGATCAGGGCAATCAGGGCATCCACCACTTCGCCGAGGTTGTGCGGTGGAATGCTCGTGGCCATTCCCACGGCGATACCGCTGCAGCCATTGAGCAGGAGGAAGGGCAGCTGGGCCGGCAGCACTGTCGGTTCCTGCTGGGACCCGTCGAAATTGGCTGCGAAATCAACGGTGTCCTCGCCGATTTCATCGAGCATCGCCTCATTGGCGATCGGTGCCAGCCGCGTTTCCGTGTAGCGCATGGCCGCCGGTGGGTCGTCGTCGACCGAGCCGAAGTTGCCGTGCCCATCCAGAAGCGGGTGGCGGCTTGCGAAGGTCTGCACCAGCCGCACCAGCGCGTCATAGACGGCCTGGTCGCCATGGGGGTGGTATTTGCCGAGCACGTCGCCCACGACGCGGGCGCACTTGCGGTAGGGCCGGTCCGGGGTGAGCCCCAGCTCGTGCATGGCGTACAGGATGCGCCGCTGCACCGGCTTGAGGCCGTCGCGCACATCCGGCAGTGCCCGCCCCACGATCACGCTCATCGCGTATTCGAGGTAAGAGCGCTGCATCTCCTGATGCAGGGCGATGGGTTGAACCCTGAGCTCTTCTGGTCGCTCCTCGGCCATCCGGTGCTGGGATCTGAGGGCGGACTGTGGCGCTCAGCCTACTGATCGCCGGCCACGGCTCTCCGGATTACTCCCCAGACTCGTCTCCGTTGTCGGGGTTGGCGTTGGCCTGGGCCCGGTCCACCACGGATTTGAGCTCACTCTGCTGGAGCAGCAGCTGAGTGGTGTTGCGCAGCTTCTGCCCCCACAGCTGTTCTTTTTGATAGCTGTCCAGCACGTAGTTGGGTTCCGCATCGAGGGCCCGGCTGGCCCGTTCCAACGCTTCGTTCCGGGCTGCTCCCCCGCGCTGGAACAGGGCCGCGGCCAGGGCCAGATTGGGTTCGGCCGCATCGGGTTTGATTTGCAAAACCCGCCGCCACCGTTCAATCGCCCGGTCCACCATCCCTTGCTCATAGAGAACCAGGGCCTGGTTGTTGATGGCCTCCCAGAAGTCCTTGCGTAGCCGGGCAGCTTTTTCGAATGCCCCCAGGGCTTTGTCGGGCTGTTCTAAAAGGATGTGGGCGTTGCCTAGATCGAAGTGGGCGCTGGCACTGCGGGGATCCCGTTTCAGCCCCTGTTCGAGAAGGGAAACCGCCTCCCTGGCCCTGCCATCCCGCAGGGCCAGGGAGGCTTCGGCGAACCAAATTCCCGCATTGTTCGGGTCAAGTTCTTTGGCCCTCGCCAGGGAGACCGCTGCTTCCTTGAGTTGTTTGCTGCGCAGTTGGCCTTCCGCCAGCAGCACCCAGCCGCGGGGGTCAGCGGGCAGAAGCTGCACCGTGAGAGCGGCCAGTCGCGCTGCATCCTCAGCTTGCCCAAGCTGCAGCAACCGGGCTGCTGCTTGGGCAATCCCAAGCCCAGCGCCCTCCAATGCCGGGCGCTGGGGCACGTAGACGTACGGCACCAGGGCACGTGCCGGAGCGATCGGCGCCATGGCTGCTCCCAGGACCAGGAGCGGAAGGGCGCGCAGCCAGCGCGGTGCCATGAACGTCGGGCAAACCAACCCAGCCTAGGGATCCAGCTCCTGTCCGCCCTGCCCGAGGGCAGCCCGGATGTTGCGTCGCCACATCCAGGGCTTGATCCGTCGCAGGGTCGAGGCCCGCAGCTTGCTGTCCCAGGTGTCATCAGTCCACTGCAGGGCCTGCTGCGCCTGCAGATCCAGCCACCAGGGCTGGGGTTGCACCGCCGCATCCTCGCTGCTGCTCAGGGGCCGTTGATTCCAGGGGCAGACCTCCTGACAGATGTCGCAGCCGGCCACCCATCCCTGCAGCTGATCGGCGATGGCGGCGGGCAGCTGCGGATCACGGTTCTCGATGGTGTGAAAGGCGATGCAGCGACGGCTGTCGACGACGAACGGTTCACAGATCGCCCCGGTGGGGCAGGCGGGGATGCAGCGGCTGCAGCTGCCGCAGAGGGGACGAGCCGGAGCATCGGCGGGCAGCTCCAGATTGGTCAGGAGATGGCCCAGCAGCAACCAGGAGCCCCGCTGGGCATGGATCAGGTTGCCGTGCTTGCCGATCCATCCCAGGCCCGCTGCCTCCGCCCAGGCTTTGTCCATCAGCGGAGCGCTGTCGACACAGGCCCTCCAGCGCACCCCTGGCACCTGGGTTTCCAACCAGCGGCCCAGCTGCCGCAACCGTTGATCGATCACTCTGTGATAGTCACGCCCCCAGCCATAACGGGCCACCCGCAGGCTGCCTGGGACTGGATGGGCGGCCACGTAGTAGTTCAGTCCAACCGCCAGCAGGCTGCGCACGCCCGGTAGCAGCTCCTCCACAGCCCTTCGGCGTGGATCGGCCATCCAGCCCATGTCCGCCTGATGCCCGGCCGCGAGCCAGCGTTCCAGGGAAGCGGTCCTCAGTCCCATCCGAGGGCCGCCAGGCACTGCCGCCAGGCCGACCGGTTCGAATCCGAGCCGAAGGGCTGCCTCCTTGAGCTCAGCAGCCAGCTCCCTGGGCGCGCTGGTCACCACCCGTACAGTTGCCGCAGTCTTCAGTCTGATCTCTCTTGACCGTGAGTACCCCATCCTCCAGCCGTCTGGCCCCTCTTCTGCGTTGGCTGGGCCTCACCCTTGTGGTGTTGATGGGCCTCCAGCTCATTGGTCTCCTGCTCAGCTGGAATTGGGAACTGGAGCCATTCCGCCAGCTCTTCATCGACCGGTTGGTGGGTGAGGCACCCATGGCCTTTGTGGGCCTGGTGCTCATGCTCATGGCCCAGCGCCTTGAGGGCAAGGACAGCCGTACCCCCGTGCGACTGCTGGTGGGCTGTCTCGGCGCTCTGCTGGCGATTGCGATGGTTGTGGCGGTGCCACTGTCCATCAGCGCCGAGTCCGATCTGCTCTCCCAGGCCCAGCAGCAGGATGCGGCCCTCGCGCAGCAGACCCAGCAGCTTGAGGCCCAGAAGCAACAGGTGGCTGACCCAGGTTTTATCAATCAGCTGATTGCTGCGGCTGAGAAGGAGGGCCGCATTCCCGCTGGTGCCACGGCCCAAGAGAAGCAGCAGAAGGCCAAGGAGTTCATCGACGCCCAGATCCGCCCCCAGCTCAAGCAGGCCGAGAATCAGCTGGCCCAGGCCAAATTGGGACGAGATCTCGCTCTGCAACAGCGTCGCTTCGGCGGCACCGGCCGGGCCGTCGTGCTTGCCATTGCCTTTGCCCTGGTAGCCCTGGTGGCGCTGATCTGAATGGGGCGCTCCGGGCATGCGGCTGGCTAAGTTGACCTTGGTAGCTGCCGGCCGGATTTCCGGGTTATCCCTTGGTTCAATCCAGTCCCAGACCTGATCAACCGCTTGGCGATCGCCTCCAGCAGGATCTCAAGAACGATCTGATCGCTGGCCTGCTCGTGGTCATTCCCTTGGCCACGACCATCTGGCTCGCCACCACGGTGAGTCGGTTTGTCCTTGCCTTTCTCACCTCGATTCCGAAGCAGTTCAACCCTTTCAACACCCTCAACCCGGTGTTGCAAGAATTGATCAATCTTGGGGTTGGACTGCTGGTACCCCTGCTTGGAATTCTGCTGATTGGCCTGATGGCCCGTAACATCGTGGGCCGCTGGCTGTTGGAGTTTGGGGAGGGAACCCTGCTGCGCATTCCGCTGGCAGGCTCCGTTTACAAGACCCTCAAGCAACTGCTCGAGACATTCCTGCAAGGCAATTCCAGTCGTTTCCGTCGGGTCGTTCTCGTGGAATATCCCCGGGAAGGCCTTTATGCCCTTGGATTTGTCACCGGTGTTCTGGGTGCCTCCATTCAGGCAGGTTTCAAAGAACCGATGCTCAGTGTGTTCATCCCCACCGCACCCAACCCCACAACCGGCTGGTACACCGTTGTGCCAGAAGGCGCTGTGAAAGACCTTGATCTCTCGGTTGAGGATGCTTTCCGCACCATCATTTCGGCAGGCATTGTCAATTCTGATGAGCGTGCCGCCCCTTCCAACCGCAGCTTCTCCAGCCTGCTGGCCCAGCTGCGTGCCCCCCAGATGTCCTGAATGCAGAGCCGCACTCTTTCCCGTGAACTGGCACTGCTGATGCTGGGCCAGACCAGCGACCGCAGTGGCGCCACCAACAAGGGGGCCCCTGTTCTGGAACTCTCGATGGAGTCCTTGTTGCAGCAGGCACTGGCCAGCCTCAGCCAACATGTGAGGGATGCCCTCGACCGCTCGGCGGCTGATCTGCAGACCGCCCAGAAGGAATTGCTGGACAGCGAGCTGCAGGAACAGGGCAGTGACCAGCTCCCACGGGTGCGCCGTCACCTCCAGGATGGGCTTCAGGCTGCTGAGCAGGCCCTCAATCGGTTGTCGGCCAGCCTTGAATTGCCGAGGTTGCTCCTGTTGGCCGATCAGGACTCGGTACGCCGTGGCGCCATCGAACGGGCCCAGGCTGTCCTCCAGGATCGGGAGGCAATCGATCGCCGCCTTGATGCTGTGATGGAGGGTTGGCGTCTCGGCCGTCTGCCCCGTATCGATCGGGATATCCTGCGCCTGGCTGCTGTGGATCTCACAGTCTTTGCCACGCCTGCCGCTGTGGCCTGCAATGAAGCTGTCGAGCTTGCCAATCGCTACAGCGACGAGCAGGGTCGCCGCATGATCAATGGCGTTCTGCGCCGTCTCACCACAGCTACGGGGTCTCGGGCCTGATGGTCTTCGACTGGTTCAAGCGCAATCTCAAGCCTGCTGCTCCGTCAGTGGCGACTGGGCCGCTGACGGATCAGCAGGGTGAGACGCCGACCGTCTCGGATTCTGCGCCTGCAGTCGACACCGCGGCGGAGACAAGTGGTGATACGGAAACGGGTGCGTCCGATGCCGAGCCCCCGGCACCTGACCCCGCCCCACCTGCGGCGCCGGCAGATGAAGCGCTCGAATGGGCTCGCCAGGCCTATGCCCGACTCAAGGCCCAGCAACAGGCCAACGCGTCGCTCGCCGTTTCTACCGATCCGTCTCCGCCATCCCTGTCGATTGGGGAGTCAGGGGCGACAGCGCCTCCGTCGTCGACGGCTGCTGAGCCCGACCACCAACCTGAGATTCAGCCTGCAGCCGGCCTGTCGCTCCTAGAGCAGGCAGCGGCCCAGCGCGCTGAACGTCAGCAGTCATTGGTTGCCCAAGCCCCTGCCCAGTCACTCCAGACTGAATCCACCGCTGTTGATGAAGCGGAGCCGACACTCGGGGCTTTCGATGACAGCTTCACGTGGTCAGCTGAAGTGTTGGCTGCCCAGGGCCGGCAGGTGGATCAGATCTCCCTCGAGGAGATCGATTGGCTGGGTCGCCTTCGCCAGGGCCTGGAGAAGACCCGCCGCGGTTTTGTCACCCAGCTCCTGGAGAATCTCGGTGACGATCCTCTCTCTCCTGAGGTTCTCGATGATCTCGAGTCCACCCTTTTGCGCTCTGATGTGGGTGTGACCGCCACCGATGCGGTTCTGGAAGCGCTACGCCGCCGACTCAATCAAGAGGTGGTGGATGCGCCTGAGGGCATTCGCTTCCTCAAGGAGCTCCTGCGGGGCATTCTGGAGACACCAATTGAGCGCACTGGTGTTCCCCTGCTCGCTCCCCAGCGGGATCGACTGAATGTTTGGCTGATGGTCGGTGTGAACGGTGTGGGCAAGACCACAACGCTGGGGAAGCTCGCCAACCTGGCGGTGCGCAGCGGCTACAGCTGCCTGATCGCTGCCGCAGACACGTTCCGAGCGGCCGCGGTGCAGCAGGTGCAGGTGTGGGGTGAGCGTAGCCGTGTACCAGTGATTGCCAATCCCACGGCCAATGCTGATCCGGCGGCTGTTGTCTATGACGCCATCGGTGCGGCCCGGGCCCAGGGAACCGAGTTGGTGCTTGTCGATACGGCGGGTCGTTTGCAGACCAAGCACAACCTGATGGAGGAACTCGCCAAGGTGCGTCGCATCGTCGACAAACTGGCCCCTGAGGCTGCCGTGGAGTCGCTGCTGGTGCTGGATGCAAGCCAGGGGCAAAATGGCCTCAAGCAGGCCATGGCTTTCGCTGGTGCCGCCGGACTGACTGGCGTGGTAATCACCAAGCTCGATGGTACGGCCCGCGGTGGCGTCGCCCTTGCGGTGGCTTCTGAAGCAGGCCTACCCATCCGGTTCATTGGGGCTGGAGAGGGCATTCGCGATCTGCGGCCTTTCAACAGCTTTGAGTTTGTCGAGGCTCTGCTTGCTTCCTGAGCGCGGTTGTCCGCCCGGCAGTTCTCTGTCACCCCGCTATCTTGCGGGCTCCCTGCGGCCGCTCAGTGAGCCAGAAGCCGCCTGCTGGCCTCTCAGCTACCGCTGCCATGCGGCAGTTGCTGGAGAGTCTCAACCGGGAGCAACGGCGTAGTCAGGAGTTGCTGGCTTCACTTGGTTATGTGCTGCGCAGCTTCACCAACCTCACTCGCCTGCTGGAGTTGGTACCGCTCGTGGCAGCTCGGCTTGTGGGGGCTGATGCCGCTCTCCTGGTGGTGTTTCGGCAGGATGGACATCTCTGGCGGGAGCAGTTGCATGCGGCTCCTGCCGAGTGCTGTGCCGAGCTGCTTCGCCAGTTGGCTGCAGTTCCGGACAGCGAGCTGCTCCCCAACGGTGCTGGCGGCAGTGAGGCCGAGCTTGAGCGTGCCATTCGCCTCGACCAGCGGGTGCGGCAGTGGCTTGATGCGGCCGATCTGTTTGCCACCTCGGTCGTCGCCCGTGGTCAGGTCCGTGGGCGTCTCTATGTGATCAGTCAACGCTCTGATTTCAGCTGGAGCGAGGTGCATCGACGCCATGTGCAGCTGGTGGCCGATCTCACTGCTGTTGCGCTGGAGACCGACAGCCTGCAAGAGGACAGACGCCGCCACGAACGGGTCGATCGGCAGCTCAGTATTGGTGCCGAGATCCAAGCCCAGCTGGTGCCCGATCACTGCCCCGTGATTGAAGGGGTGGATCTGGCTGCCCGCTGTCGTCCAGCCTTCCAGGTGGGCGGTGATTACTACGACTTCATTCCCACCCGTCCCCGTCTGCTGGGTCGACGCAGGGAGCGTGGTCGCTGGGCTCTGGTGGTGGGGGACGTGATGGGTAAGGGGGTCCCGGCTGGTTTGCTGATGACCCTGCTGCGCGGCATGCTGCGGGCGGAGGCGCTCAGTGGTCATCCCCCCGATCGCATTCTTCATGATCTCAACCAGTTGGCCCAGGAGGACCTGGCCCATTCACACCGGTTTGTCACGCTGTTCTACTCCGATTACGACCCCCTAACCAGGTTGCTTCGCTATGCCAATGCGGCTCACAATCCCCCCTTGATCTGGCGTGCTCTGCGCAACCGTGTGGAGAGACTTGATGCGCCTGGCCTGCTGATTGGCCTTCAAAGTGAAGTTCAATACCACACGGAATCGATTGTCCTGGATCCAGGCGACGTGGTGCTCTATTACACCGATGGTGTCACCGAGGCCAGTGGCTTGAGCGGTGAGCGCTATGACGAGGAGAGGTTGGTGAGCAGCCTGCAGGAGGTCTGCCGAGCTGGTCTTGACGCCCAGGGCATCCTCGACAGCCTGTTTGCTCGGTTGGATCAATTTGTCGGCCCCCATCGCCAGCTTGAGGATGACGCCTCCATGGTGGTTTTGCGGTTGCGGGATGACCTGGTGCTTCCGCCACTTTCAGGTGGAAGCCGGGTGCCAAGCTGAACACCAGACCCCCCTCTGTCCCGCCTCGGTCCATGGCTGTCGATTCTTCAGCGTCCACCTGGAGTCAGCGGTTTGAGCAGGGTCTGCATCCGGCGATTGAGCGTTTCAATGCCTCCATCGGCTTTGACATCGGTCTGCTCCAGGAGGATCTCGACGGTTCAGTGGCCCATGCCCGCATGCTGGGTCGCTGCGGTGTGATCGCCCCGGCTGAAGCCGATCAACTCGTACAGGGCCTGGAGCTGGTCCGTGCCGAAGCTGCTGCGGGTGAATTCAAGCCCGGTCTCGAAGCGGAGGACGTGCATTTTGCAGTCGAGCGCCGTCTCATAGAACTGCTGGGTCCAGTGGGCAAGAAGCTCCACACCGGTCGATCCCGCAACGATCAGGTCGGTACCGATCTGCGCCTGTGGTTACGACGACAGATCGATGCCATTGATGCGGACCTTCTGCGCCTGCAGCGTGCACTGCTCAGTCAGGCCGAACGTCATGTGGATACCCTGATCCCGGGGTATACCCATCTCCAGCGGGCCCAACCCCTCAGCCTGGCCCACCATCTGCTCGCCTATGTGGAGATGGCGGAGCGGGATCGCCAGCGCTTGGCCGATGCGCGTCGCCGCGTCAACATCTGTCCGCTGGGGGCGGCGGCTCTGGCGGGCACATCTGTGCCGATTGACCGGCGCCAGACTGCGAGCGAACTGGGTTTTGAGGCCATTTATGCCAACAGTCTCGACGCGGTGAGTGACCGCGATTTCGCGGTGGAGTTCATGGCTGCGGCCAGTCTGGTGATGGCCCATCTCAGCCGCCTCAGCGAAGAGGTGATCCTCTGGGCCAGCGAGGAATTTGGTTTTGTGACCCTCACCGACCGCTGTGCGACCGGTAGCAGTCTGATGCCGCAGAAGAAAAATCCCGATGTACCCGAACTCGTGCGGGGCAAAAGTGGCAGGGTCTTTGGTCATCTGATGGGTCTGCTCACGATGATTAAGGGTCTGCCCTTGGCCTACAACAAGGATTTTCAGGAAGACAAGGAAGCACTGTTCGACGGCGTTGACACCCTGCGAGCTTCTCTTGAAGCCATGGCGATCCTGTTTGAGGAGGGCCTCGACTTTCGGCCCCAGCGGCTGGAAGCCGCAGTGGCTTCCGACTTTTCCAATGCCACCGATGTGGCCGACTATCTGGTAGCTCGAGGCGTGCCTTTTCGAGAGGCCTACCAGTTGGTCGGAGGACTGGTCAAGCGATGTCTGGCTGAAGGGGTGTTGCTGAGACAGCTCCCTTTGGAGCGTTGGCAGCAGCTTCATCCGGCCTTTCAAGCTGATGTCTACGCTGCCATCGAGCCCCGCCAGGTGGTGGCTGCTCGCCGGAGTGAGGGTGGCACTGGCTTTGCGATGGTGGAGGCCCAGCTCCAGGCCCAGCGTGCCAGGCTCGGCAGTGCTTGAAAGCAGCTCTAGGCTGGACAAGCTATTGGCCCCAAGGGCCTGGTCCGGCTTGTGAGCATCTTTGTTGGCAATCTGCCCTTCCGCGCCGAGCAGGCGGACGTGGCTGAACTCTTTGCCCCCTTTGGGGACGTGGTCACCTGCGCGTTGCCTCTGGAACGGGATACCGGCAGAAAGCGAGGCTTTGCCTTTGTTGAGATGGCGGATCCTGAGATGGAGATCCGGGCGATTGAAGCTCTGCAAGGCGTTGAGCTGATGGGCCGTCCCTTGCGCATCAACCGGGCAGAGCCCCGCAGCAGTGCTCCACGGCGGACCGCTGGTCCTGGCCGTGGGTCTGCTGCGGGTGGCCCTGGTTTCGCCGGTTCAGCGGAGCGTGGTTCCGGCGCCCGTGGCTGGGAAGATCGAAGCTACGGCGCCGAACGTGGCGACGGCGAAACTGATTTTGATGCGGGACGAACGCGCCGCCGCCGCAGTGGCAGTGGCGGCGGTTCTGGCTACGGTTCGGGTCCAGACGCTGGATTCAGCACCGGCTCGCAAGACTGAGGTCTATCTCCTCCCTCGAGCCTGCAGGCTGCCTCGGCTAGCACCTCGGCCCCGGCTTGTCTGGGGCAGGCTGCGAGGGTGAGCTGCTGGCGCCATTGGCGGGCTCCCGGCACACCCTCCACCACCTTCACCAGGTGACGGGCAATCGCCCAAAGCCGGTTTCCCTGACTGCACCAGCGTTCCGCATAGGGCACCAGGCCGCGCACGACACGGGCCGCACTGGCCAGCTCGTCGTCGCTTGATCGCGGCTGAGCTGTCTGAGCGGTGCCTTGCCCATGAATGATCTGGTCCACGGCCAGCCAGCGCAGCGGGTGGTCGTACGCCGCACGCCCCACCATCACACCATCGACAGACCTGAGGTGCTGGACGCAGTCATGGAGCGTTTGCAGGCCCCCATTCAGCTCGATCAGCAGGGAGGGACGTTCAGCCTTGAGCCGATGTACCCAGTCGTGACGGAGCGGCGGAATGGTGCGGTTCTGCTTCGGATCCAGGCCCTTAAGCCAGGCTTTACGGGCATGCACGCTGAAACGGCTGCAACCCGCAGCGGCCAGGGTGTCCACGAAGGCCAGCAGTTCCGGATACGAGTCACGCTCATCGATCCCGATTCGGTGTTTCACCGTCACGGGCAGGGGACTCGCTGCTGCCATCGCCTCCACACAGCGAGCCACATGGTCGGGAGCAGCCATCAGGCAGGCACCGAACCGTCCCTTCTGCACTTTTTCACTCGGACAACCGACGTTGAGGTTGATCTCGCTGTATCCCCAGTCGGCTGCAAGCCGGGCGGCGTCGGCGAGCAGGGCAGGGTCATCCCCGCCCACCTGCAGCGCCAGGGGTCGTTCGCTCGGATCGAAGCCGATCAACCGCTCCAGTCGGCCTCCCGGTTGCTCTGCTCCGGGATCACGGCGGGCATGGTGAAGTGCCTGGGCTACCACCATTTCCGTATAGAGCAGGCTGTAACGGGTGATCTGACGCATCAGCATCCGAAAGTGCCGATCCGTGCAGTCCAGCATCGGCGCCACACTGAAGCGATGGCTGCCGGCCAGCCTGGATTGGTCAGCATGGTGCTCCATCTCCCCATGCTGCCCATCCATGGCTGTTGATCGGGTGTCTGTGCTGGTGGCCGGCGGTGGCCCTGCCGGTTTCATGGCTGCCATTTGTGCTGCTGAAGCTGGGGTGAGGGGGATTCATCTGTTGGAGTCCACCAGCGAGTTTCTCCATAAGGTGCGCATCAGCGGTGGGGGACGCTGCAATGTCACCCATGCCTGCTGGGATCCGCGTGAGCTGGTCTGCCACTACCCGCGGGGCAGCAAGGCCCTGCGAGGGTCATTCTCCCGCTTCGCCGCTGGAGATGCGGTGGCCTGGTTCGATGCCCATGGTCTGGAGCTGGTTGAGGAGCCCGACGGGAGGCTCTTTCCCCGCTCCAATCGCTCCTCGTCTGTGGTGTCGAGTCTGCGTCGGGCTGCCGCTGCTGCCGGCGTGACCCTGCACAGCGGGGAGGCCCTGCAGGCTGCCTGCCACGACGGGCAGGACTTCCAGCTGGAGTTGCGTTCAGCCAGGACACTCCTGGCCAGGCGGTTGGTGCTCGCGACTGGCAGCCACCCCAGTGGCCGCCGCATTGCCGCCAGTCTCGGCCACACCATCGTGCCGCCTGTGCCGTCCCTGTTCAGTCTGGCTCTGGCCGGTGATCCTCTGCTGGCCTTAGCGGGGGTGAGTATGGACTCGGTCCAGTTGACCCTTGAGATCCCTGGGGGCAGCAAGCAGGGCCAACACGGCCCGTTGCTCATCACCCACGGGGGTGTGAGTGGCCCTGGAATTCTGCGCTTGACCGCCTTTGCAGCCCGAGAGCTGCAGTCCTGTCGTTATCGCGCCAGGTTGTGCATTGACTGGAGTGCTGGCCGCACTCGGCGGGAACTGGAGGAGCTGTTTGAACAGGCCCGGATCAGCCAGGCCCGCCGTCAGCTGCTGAATTGGCGTCCCTGGCCAGAGCTCAGCCGTCGTCTTTGGCACCACCTACTCAGCAGGGCTGGCCTGAATTCAAATCAGCGCTGGGCCGATCTGGCCAGAGTTCAACAGCAGCGCCTGATCGAGGAGCTCACAGGGTCCCGCCATGAAGTGACCGGTCGCGGTCCTTTTGGTGAAGAGTTTGTTACAGCAGGAGGAATTTCTCTTGATGAGGTGAATTTGTCCCGGATGGAAAGTCGTATTCAGTCAGGGCTCCATCTTGTTGGTGAGTTGTTGGATGTGGATGGGGTGACTGGAGGTTTCAATTTCCAGCACTGCTGGACTTCAGGCTGGCTGGCTGGCCAGGCGCTTGCGGCGGACCTCTGTCGTGCAGCCAATACTCCGGATACAGGGCAATAAATTGCAAATAGTGCTACGATAAAATATTTATCTGATGTTCTCAAATACGGAGAACATAGGTAAGTACATTGCCACTAGAATTGAAGCAACAATTCCCCCAACAAGGACAATCATTGCTGGTTCGAGCATTGAAGTAAGCGCTTTGACTGCAGATTCGACTTCGTCCTCATAGAAATCGGCGACTTTTGAAAGCATGGCATCCATTTCTCCGGTCTCCTCGCCGATTGATAACATGCTAATAGCTAGTTCAGGGAAAACATTTAATCTGCCCAAGGCAATACTCAGTGGAACGCCTTGGGTGACATCTTCACGACTTTTGCTGATTGCATCCGACATGATCGCATTGCTTGTAATTTCTTTAACAATTTCAAGGGAAAGTAGTATGGGTACTCCAGCTCTTGTTAGGGAGCTGAAGGTGCGACAGAATTGAGCAGTTGTTGTTTTCTGAATTAAGTCGCCAAAAACAGGAATTTTTAAGATAATTCCATCAACCTGTCGTCGTCCGACTGGGGTTTTATAATAGCGAACGAAAAGGTAGATGAAGAGGGATAATCCGGCGATGAGGATGAGAGAAAAAGGTGATCTCAGTAGCCCACTAAGGTCAACCATCATCTGGGTGAACCAGGGAAGTTCGGCACCAAGATCATCGAATATTCCAGCAAAAGTTGGGATAATAAAGATAGTCATCCCTAAAAAAACTGCAATTGCAATGACGAAGACTGCCACTGGATAGCCCATGGCACCCTTAATCTGATTTTGCAATTTCGCGTTGTCTTCCAGGAGTTTGGCAAGGCGACGCAGGGATTCATCCAGCACCCCTCCAGCCTCCCCCGCTTCCACCATTGCAATAGTGAGTCGGTCAAAAACCTGGGGCCAACGCCGCAGGGCCATGCCCAAACCGACACCCTGATTCACATCTAAACTGATGGACTGAAGCGCTCGTTTAAAGAGCGGAAGCTTTTGCTGAGCTGCCATCAAATCAATGCTACGAACAATTGGAACGCCTGCACTGACAAGGGCTGACATTTTACTTGCAAATACAGCTTTTTGTTTAATTCCCGGCTTCGCTTCGAATAAACTACTTAGTTTGGATAGCTTTAATTTTTTTGATAGCTCTTCTCCGGCTTTGTCTGATGTTGAAGATTGATTTTGAGATTTGATCTCGATCACACCAATGCCACGTTGACGCAGCTTGCGTCTGGCTTGAACTGCATCTGGAGCTTCAATATTGATGACAGCTGTCTTGCCTCGACTGTTGGTGTAGCTGGCAATAAATTTAGGCATTGATAAGATCTCGGTCTAGCTGAGTTGGCTGACAAGCCGTTTCAGTTCATCTGGTTTTCCTGTCTTGGAAACAGCTTCTTCAAGGGTTATCTGTTTTGTCATCACCAGATCGGACAATGCTTTTTCGAGAGTTTGCATTTGCATCTGGCCGCCAGTCTGAATTTGTGAGTAGAGCTGAGCAGTCTTTCCTTCGCGAATCAGATTGGCAATAGCTGGTGTATTGATCATGATTTCCTGAGCCATGACCCGACCGAATTGACCGGGTACTGGATTATGACGTTTGCAAAGAGTCTGGGCCAACACCGCTACCAGGCTGCTGCTCAGCTGAACCCTGATCTGGGTCTGTTGACCGGCGGGAAACACATCCACCATCCGGTCCACGGTCTGGGATGCGGAGCTGGTGTGCAGGGTTCCGAAAACAAGGTGGCCGGTTTCAGCTGCAGTGATGGCTAGCTGGATTGTTTCAAGATCCCGTAATTCACCCACGAGAATCACATCTGGATCTTCTCTTAGGGCCGCTTTCAGGGCATTGGCGAAGCTGCGCGTGTCATCATTGAGCTGACGTTGATGAATTACACTTTTGATTGACTTATATGTAAATTCGATCGGGTCTTCAATGGTCAGAATGTGTTCGGCTCGCGTCTTGTTGATGTAATCTAAGATGGCGGCAAGAGTTGTTGTTTTCCCTGATCCGGTGGGACCTGTCACCAGGACGAGCCCTTTTGGCGTTTTACTGACTTCCTCGACGATCGGCGGCAAGCCCAGCGTCTCGAGATCGGGAATTGAGTTTCCCAGTGCTCGCAGGCAGGCCGCATAGGTCCCCCGCTGCCGATAGACGTTAACTCGAAATCTGGCCACTCCCTTGAGGCCATAGGAGCAATCGAGTTCCCAGGTCTGTTCGAGCTGTTTGCGCTGGGAGTTATTGAGGATTGAGAAGATCAACTTGTTGCATGATTCCTCATCCAACCGCTCATCGGTAATGGGCCTTAACTGTCCATTGAAGCGACCATACGGTGGCAGGCCAGCGCTGATGTGTAAATCGCTGCCGCCATCGGTGACGAGTTGGCTCATCAGATCTTCGATCATCACTGTCATTGGGAGCCTCGAGGGTCAAGGTTGGTTGGATGGGGGGATGTAAGCAGACAGTGGCGATGCGCAGTGCTCCTGTGTGGCTGGGGAGGGAATGAGGTTGATGAGGGTAGGGTTGGATCCTGATCAGCGACTGGTGAGGCAGTATGGGCATTCCAGCCATTCTTCCTTAAGCCCTGCGCCACAGCCCTGGCAGGTGAGCGTGCTCAAGGATTTCGAGCGTCGTTCGCTTTCTAGGCTGGAGTCCGTGAGCAGCATCCGCTCCACTTCGGCCAGGGTTGTATGGCCATCACGAACCAGCTGCAGCCCATAACCCAGCAGCGTGCGCATGCCATTTTCCAGGGCCAGTCTGCGCAAAACGTCAGTGGTTTGTCGTTTCGCGACCGCTGCTGCGATGGTATCGGTCATGCGGAGGATCTCGTACACCCCAACCCGGCCTTTGTATCCGGTGCCGCTGCAGGCCGGACAGCAGCCCTCCACGCCACTGCCTGTGGTGTTTGCCCGGTAGAAGCTCACGCCTGTTTCGAGGCCCGCGACCAGGCCGAAGCGACTGAGCTCTTCTGGGCTGGGTCGATAGCTGATCCGACAGGTGGTGCAGACACGTCGCACCAGACGCTGGGAAATGATCCCCAGCAGAGAAGCGCTGACCATGAACGGTTCAACCCCCATCTCATCGAGCCTGGCAATTGCACTGGCAGCGTCATTGCAGTGCAGGGTGGTCATCACCAGGTGGCCGGTGAGCGCTGCTTCGATGGCGGTTTTGGCCGTCTCCAGATCTCTGGTCTCACCCACAAGCAGCACATCCGGATCCTGTCGCATAAAGGCCCGCAGGGTTGTGGCGAAATCCAGTCCTTTTTCGCGGTTGACCTGGGTCTGAGTGATGCCATGCAAGGTGTACTCGATCGGGTCCTCCACCGTGGAGATGTTGATCGACGGATCGTTGCGCTCCGCGAGCAGGGCATAGAGGGTTGTCGATTTACCCGATCCGGTGGGGCCGGTCACCAACAGCATCCCGTAGGGTTTACTGCCCAGATCCCTCAGGGTCTGACGTGCCTCAGCGTCGGTGATCAAGGTGTCCAGCCCCAACTGGGTGGCGCCACTGTCCAGCAGCCGGAGCACGACTTTTTCGCCGTTCCGGGTGGGCAGGGTGCTCACTCGAAAGTCCATCTTTCTGCCGCGGAACATGCGACGGATGCGCCCGTCCTGGGGCATCCGCCGCTCGGCGATGTCCAGGTCCGCCATGATTTTCAGCCTTGATGTCACCGCCGGTGTTAGCCCTTTGGGCAAATCCTCGAAGTGTTTCTGCAGTACCCCATCCAGGCGGAAGCGGATCTCAAGGGTGTTGTCCTGGGGTTCGATATGGATATCGCTGGCGCCGCTGGTGAGCGCCTCGATCAAAATCCGATCGACCAGACTTACAATTGGTGAAGCGTTTGCGCTGGTGCTCGCCTCGGCGGCACTGATTTCCAGATCCTCCAGGTCGCTGACTTCCTGAAGTTGTCCCACCGAAACCGGCAGCCCTAGATCCTTGGTGAGGGACCGTTGTTGACTGGCTGGAGCAGTGGTTCGCCGGGGCGCTTGCTGCCCGGGTTTCGCTTTGGGGGCGGTCTGGTCAGTGGAGCCTGGGCTGGTGGATTCTGGAGATGGCGCAGCGTCCTCGCGGTTCCGCACCTGCTTGAGGGCGGCGATGATGTCGTGATCCAGGGCCAGCTGCAGGATCGGCTTGAGGCCATGGTCGGCCAGTTCTCGACCGAGTTGATCCCGGGCTGCTGCGTTCCAGCTGCTGGGAATGGCGACGGTCAGGCTGCCGCCCTGCGGAGGGGCTGTCGGACAGGCACCGAGCTCTTGCCAGCGATCCAGCGGAAGGACCAGGTTGCCCACCAGGTCGGGACGCAGCTGGTGCTCATTCAGAACCGGTTCACCCATCAGAAGCTCCAGCTCCAGCCTCTGCTGCCCCAGGCTGCTGGGCTGCGGAACCGGTCGGGAGCGGGAGATGGTCATGCGCCGGAGGTGCGGGCTTCCCCCGCTTGTGGAGGTAGGGCCCGGAGCTTCAACATGTCTAAAGCCAAAGCGACGTCTTGTCAGCCATGACTGGAGCACCTGCCGTAGGGTCCGAATCCGGCAACGGGGCTGAGCTGCAGCCCCCGCTCCCTGACCAGGCCGGGGAGATGACGGATCCCCACACCCAGCCATCCGCCGCAGCCGAACCACCCCAGCCCGATCCAGTGGGCGATGCCCAGCCCGCTGACGCTGAGGACCGGGTGGCCCAGCTGCAGGCACAGTTGGAATCCTTGAAGGCTGAACATGAGAATCTCAATGGTCAGTACATGCGCCTGGCCGCTGATTTTGACAACTTCCGGAAGCGCCAGAGTCGAGACAACGACGACCTGAAACTGCAGATTGTTTGCAGCACTCTAGGTGAGATCCTGCCAGTGGTTGATAATTTTGAGCGGGCACGTCAGCAACTGAATCCTGAGCATGAAGAGGCCCAATCTCTGCATAGAAGCTATCAGGGACTTTACAAGCAGCTCGTTGATGTGTTCAAGCAGCTCGGTGTTTCTCCGATGCGGGTTGAAGGTGAACCCTTTGACCCCAATCTGCACGAAGCTGTGATGCGGGAGGAGAGTCATGACCACCCTGAAGATGTAATCGTTGCTGAACTCCAGCGGGGTTACCACCTCAATGGTCGGGTGCTCCGCCACGCCCTTGTCAAGGTGTCGATGGGTCCCGGTCCTGATCAGGCGAGCGATGAGTCCATGGCACCGGACCCCTCCTCGGCCACATCAGCTGAGGCCTGAACCATGGCCGACTTTTACGATGTGCTGGGTGTCAGTCGAGATGTTGACGCCGACACCCTGAAGCGCGCCTACCGGCGTCTTGCCCGGCAGTTTCACCCGGACATCAACAAGGATCCCGGTGCCGAAGACAAATTCAAGGAGATTGGCCGCGCCTATGAGGTTTTGAGCGACCCCCAGACCAGGGCCCGGTACGACCAATTCGGCGAGGCCGGTTTGGGCGGGGCTGCCGGAATGCCCGATATGGGTGATATGGGTGGCTTTGCCGATCTCTTTGAGACGTTTTTCAGTGGCTTTGGTGGAGCTGCCCCCGGCTCTTCTGGGCCCCGGCGTCGTGGACCTCGGCAGGGTGATGACCTGCGGCTCGATCTGACAATCAGCTTCCAAGAAGCTGTCTTCGGGGTTGAGAAGGAAGTGCAGATCCGCCATCTCGAGACCTGCTCATCCTGTCAGGGGTCTGGCGCCAAGAGTGGCAGCGGTCCTGTGACCTGTGGGACCTGTGGTGGGGTTGGCCAGGTGCGTCGCGCTACCCGCACGCCCTTTGGCAGCTTCACGCAGGTCGCTCCATGTCCCAGCTGCGAGGGCACCGGTCAGGTGATCTCCGACCCCTGCAGTGCCTGTGGCGGCCAGGGTCTGCAGCAGGTGCGCAAGAAGTTGCGCATCAACATTCCCGCCGGGGTCGATTCTGGAACCCGCTTGCGGGTTGCCAATGAGGGCAATGCTGGTCAGCGGGGTGGTCCCGCCGGTGACCTTTATGTGTTCCTGAGCGTGCAGCCCCATGGCCAGATGCGCCGTGACGGCATCCATCTCCACTCGGAAGTGACACTCAATTACCTCCAGGCCATTCTGGGCGACACCATCGAAGTGGAGACTGTCGACGGCCACGAACAGCTCGAGATTCCCAGTGGAACCCAGCCCGGGGCCGTGCTCACCATGCAGGGCAAGGGAGTGCCGAAGCTGGGCAATCCAGTGGCCCGGGGCAACCATTTGTTCACTGTGAATGTGCAACTGCCCACCCGTCTCAACGACCAGGAACGGGAGCTGCTTGAGCAGTTGGCTGGCCACCACACCAGTAAGGGCCACAAGCATCATCACAAGAGCGGGCTGTTCGGCGGCCTCTTCGGCCATCGCGATTGAGTCCCCTTGGTCCCGACACCCTCCCGTGGCCATGATCTGGGCCCGCTTGACCTCCGCGGTACACCCTGTCCGCTCAACCTGATCCGTGCGCGCTTGACTCTCGAGACGCTGCCTCCCAACAGCGCCCTGTATCTGGATCTCGACCGTGGTGAGGCTGAGCACAGCGTCACTGCTGGTCTGCGCACTTCTGGGCACTCTGTCCTTGTCCAGCCCCATCCTGAGGATCCCGAGGCTGTCCGTCTTGTGGTCCGGTGTGATGACGCCAGCTGAGCGGACAAGCCAATCCGGTCTGGTGATGGCGCTCCAGGCCAACTACTGCTGGGTTGAGCTGGATGAGCCTGGCCCTGCAGGCCAGGTGCGCCTGCTCTGCACCCGGCGTACCCGCTTGGCCAAGAGTGGTCAGAGCATCTGCGTCGGCGACCGGGTGTGGGTCACTGCCATTGATTGGACTGCCGCTCGGGGCTCAGTGGCTGCTGTGGATGCCCGCACCGTGCAGCTGGCACGGCCACCGGTGGCCAATGTGTCGCTGGTGGTGGTGGTCGCGGCCCTGGCTGAACCGGCCCTCGATCCCATCCAGCTCACCCGCTTCCTGATGACTGCGGAGGCCACCGGCCAAGCCGTCTTGCTGGTGTTGACCAAGGCTGATTTGTTGCCCCAGACCCAGGTGGAAGCCTGGATTCGGCGCGTGGGTGCCTGGGGCTATCCGGCTCTGGCGGTGTCTTGCCATCGGGGTATGGGTCTGGAAGCCGTGCGCCACCGGCTGAGCCAACCGGGGCTGGCTGTGATCTGCGGGCCTTCAGGGGTTGGCAAAAGCAGTCTGCTGAATGGACTGCGCCCCGATCTTGATCTGCGGGTCTCGGCAGTTTCGGGTCGCCTGCAGCGCGGTCGCCACACCACCCGCCACGTGGAACTCTTTCGACTGGCACCTGGAGCTCTCGTGGCCGATACGCCTGGCTTCAATCGCCCCGATTTGCCCTCGGATCCTGCCCAGCTCGGTCGACTGTTTCCCGAGGTGCGTCATCGCCTGCGTCAACAGGATTGTCGCTTCAGCAACTGTGCCCATCTTGGTGAGCCGGGCTGCGCCGTCGGCAGTGATTGGGAACGGCACGGCTGGTATGCCGAGTGTGTGGCCAGTATCCGAGAGCTCGCTGAACGGCTCGACCGCCCGGGGCATCCGGCCGACCATGCCGGCTTGAAACAGCGGGGCAACCGGCTCGAGCCTCGACTCGATCCCCAATGGCGCCGCTTGTCACGCCGTCTTCAGCGTCAGCAGGTCTGCCGCGATGGCTGGGAGGAGCAGATCAGCGGCAACGACGATGAAGTCAGCCCCCCAGACCCGGCAAGTTGAGATTGAGGCCGCCCGTCAGGTCTTCCATGCGGCCTTTCATCGTGCTGGTTGAGTTGTCATAAGCAGCCTGCAGGGCTTCCAGCACCGCTGCTTCGCACACTTCAGTCCCTTCGGCGAGCAGCTCCGGATCAAGGCGCACGCGTAGCGGTTGCTGGTTCCCGGAGAGCCACACACTGGCCCGGCCATCCGAGCTGCTGCCCTCCAGTTCCATGGCATCGAGCTCCTCCTGCAGTTTCTGGGCGTTCTGCTGCAGTTCCTGAGCTTTTTTGAAGGCTTCCGTGAGTTGACCGAAGTTGGGGAGTCCGAAGCCGGCCATGCAAGATTCTGAGGTTAGCCGCAGGCTACGTGCTGGCCAGGGATGACCTGAAGCCCAGCCGCTTCACTTCGGGGTGAAGATCAATGCCATGACTGCTGGAAACGCGCTGCTGCACGGCTCTGATCAGGGCATCGATGTCTGTTGCTGTGGCGGTGCCGGTGTTCACGATGAAGTTGGCGTGGATTGCCGAGACCTCAGCTCCGCCAAGCCTCAGCCCTTTGAGCCCCAACCCTTCAATCAGCCTTCCGGCCTTATCGGGTTCGGGATTGCGAAACACACTTCCACAGCTGGGCTGCTGGTAAGGCTGGGTGCTGGTGCGGCTTTGCAGATTGGCAGTCGTGCGGGCCAAAACCACGCCAGGGTCATGGTTGGGCTCCAGTCTGAAACGTGCTGACAGGACGATCAGGGGCTCGACCTGCAGGCGGCTATGGCGATAGGCGAAAGCCAACTGGCTTGCAGCCAGGTGGAATGGCTGGTCGGGACGGGCCCGATCCACCACCTCTACTGAGTGCAGCCACTCCGCAGTGCAGCTCCCCTGGGCCCCGGCGTTCATTACGGCGGCACCACCAACGGTGCCGGGGATGCCCACAGCCCACTCCAGCCCGCTGAGACCGGCTCTGGCGGCCTTGCGGGCCAGGGTGGGTATGGGTTCACCTGCCACCGCTTCCACCCAGCCCTCAACCGCATCGATGCGGCTGCCCTGCAACCGGCGCAGGCACAGGGTGAGGCCGTCCAGTCCCGAGTCGGCAATCAACAGGTTGGAACCCGCACCGATGCAGTGCAGGTCCAAGCCCTGCCCGCCCGCCCAGTGCAGCAGCTCCAGGAGTTCCTCGTTGTTGCCGGGTTCGGCGAACCATGCGGCAGGACCTCCCACCTTCCAGGTGGTGAAGTCGCGCAGGGCCACGGCTTGGCGCAGCCCTTGGATTGCATCACTGGGGGTACCCATCGACCGTTCAGGCCACAAGCTCAATCCTGTTCTGGGGGAGTCGACCCAGTCGCTCCCAGAGCGAGTTCACGTCTCCAGCCCCCATTGCCAGCACAAGATCACCCTCCAGAGTGCTAACGGCAATGTGCCGAGCCAGGTCCTCAAGACCGTCGCAGACGACCACAGGCAGCCCAGGTGCCAGATCCTGAATGGCTTGGCCGAGGGTATGGCTGCTGACTCCCTGGATGGGGTCTTCTCCAGCTGCGTACAGGGGCGCCAGCAACACCGCATCGGCCCGGGTCAGGGCTTCGGCGAATGCATCCAGAAACTGGGCGGTGCGGCTGTAGCGATGGGGTTGGAAGACCGCCACGATGCGCTGGGGAACGGCCGGGAGGTGGCTGCGCCCACTGGCCAGCATCAGCCGGGCCATCTGGAGGGTGGCCTCGACCTCACTGGGATGGTGGGCGTAATCATCCACGACCATCCGGCCATTCCAGGTGCCACGGAAATCGAACCGGCGTCCTGGAGTCTGCAGTTTGGCCACTGCCTCAGCCAGGGCTGCGAAGGTGACGCCTGACAGCCGGCAGGCGGCCAGGGCGGCAGTTGCATTGCTCAGGTTGTGGCGACCCGGCAGCGGCAGCTCCAGTTCTCCCATCATCACGCCATTTTCGTAAAAGCCCACCCGGGTGCCGTCACCGCGCTCCTCCAGTGGGATGGCGGCGAACTGGACGTCTTTGGGAGACTCCGTTGACCACCACTGGCTGGCAGTGAAATGCTTCCTGAGGATGGGACAATCTCTGTTGGCCAAAAGTTGGCTCGATCCAGTCGCGAAGCGTTTCAGGGTGGTGATCAGCGCCTCAAGGTCGGCGTAGTGGTCGGTGTGGTCGAGTTCAACGTTTGTGAGCACTCCCAGCTGGGGGCGGAACTTCACGAGCGACCCATCCGATTCATCCGCTTCAGCCACCAGCAGCCTGCCCTTGCCGCAGCGGCCGTTGCTGCCGAACGCTGGTACCACCCCGCCGATCACAGCAGTGGGGTCCAGGTTGCAGTCGGCCAGCAGTGTGGCAATCAGGGTGCTGGTCGTGGTCTTGCCGTGACTGCCCGCCACAGCGATGGAGGCCTGGCTGTTGATCAGTGCTGCCAGCACATCTGAGCGGTGGCAGATCTGCAGGCCGAGCCTCCGGGCCTCAGCCAGCTCTGGATTGGTTTCTGGGACCGCGGAACTGATCACCACCAGGGGCTGAAGGGAGTCGCTGCTGCGGATGGCGGCCACCGTCGCGGCGTTCTGTTCGCCAAAAACCCTCACCCCGAGCTGCCGCAGTCGATCGAGTGCTGCCCCTTCGCGGGGGTCTGAACCGCTCACCCTGTGTCCCTGCTCAGCCAGGATCCCGGCGAGTGCAGACATGCCGATCCCGCCAACGCCGATGAAGTGAAGCGGTTGGTGCCGATCGAGCGTAGGGATCAAGGGTGACTCCAGTCCGGGAGGGGATGGTCCAGCCAGCGCAGGCTTCGCTGGGCTAAGACCATGAAAACTAGGGCCTGATGGCCGGGATGCACCCCAGAGGCCCTGCTGACTGCGCAGAAGCGGAATCGGCTGAACGCATGCTCGTCTGGCGTGGCCCGGTCGGCAAGGGGGAGCGGCGGTTGATTTCTGTATGATCGGCGCCCAAATCTCTTTGTCGGCGGGCTCCCTCCCGTCCTGTTGCCATGACGCTGAAGGTTGCCATCAACGGGTTTGGTCGCATCGGCCGCAACTTCATGCGTTGCTGGCTCAGCCGTGGCTCCAACACAGGCATCGAGATTGTCGGCCTGAATGGATCCGGCGATACCTCCACCAACGCTCACCTGCTGAAATACGACTCCATGCTGGGTCCCCTGCGTGGTGTTGACGTCACTTACACCAATAACAGCATCAGCGTCAACGGTAAGGAAATCAAAGTTTTCTACGACCGCAATCCAGCCAATCTGCCCTGGAAAGAGTGGGGCGTTGATCTGGTGATTGAGTCCACTGGTGTGTTTAACGACGATGTAGGCGCCAGCAAGCATTTCGAGGCAGGTGCCAAGAAGGTGATTCTGACTGCTCCTGGCAAGGGCGAGAAAGTCGGCACCTTTGTTGTGGGTGTGAATGCAGACCAATACCGCCACGAAGACTGGGACATCCTCAGCAATGCCAGTTGCACGACCAACTGCATGGCACCCATCGTCAAGACCCTCGACCAAGCCTTCGGGATCGTCAAGGGCACGATGACTACCACCCACAGTTACACCGGAGATCAGCGCATCCTCGATGCTGCCCACCGCGACCTGCGACGTGCCCGCGCCGCTGCCGTGAACATTGTTCCGACCAGCACCGGCGCCGCCAAGGCCGTGGCTCTGGTTTATCCCCCGATGAAGGGCAAGCTCAACGGCATCGCTCTGCGGGTACCGACCCCAAATGTGTCTGTCGTTGACATGGTGCTTGAAATGAGCCGGGACACCACCAAGGAGGAGGTGAATGCTGTGCTCAAAGCTGCCTCAGAAAATGGCATGAAGGGCATCATCAAATATTGCGATCTGCCCCTTGTCTCCTCTGACCATGCTGGTACTGATGAAAGCACAATTGTGGATTCAGACCTCACCTTGGTGATGGGCGGCAACATGGTGAAAGTGATCTGCTGGTATGACAATGAGTGGGGCTACAGCCAGCGCGTAGTTGATCTGGCTGAGATTGTCGCCAAAAATTGGAAGTAATTAAAAAGTGATCAACGCAAGTTGATCACTGTGCCTGGTTGATGGCTCTGGCTCTTTCGTTCTTGAGATCTCAGTCATCAACCAATTTTGTATCCACCTGACCCAGTCAAGCCTGTAAAAGATAAGTCCTGTGAACATTTATTAATTTACTCGTCTGGTGCTGATCAATGGCTTTTTGAAATTGGTTGTTGATTCTTAGCTGCAGCCTCTTCCGAAAGCTCGATTCTCATTGCATCGGGTTTCGTGGGGCTGCATTGGAATTTCCGAATCGTGGTGCTTCAGTGTTTGTTCTCTCCCGCCCAAAATGTTGGTAGCCGTGCGTACCCAGAAGTTCTGATCCATCGTCCCAGCCCAGCGGGCCTTCACGACAGGTCGGAGCTGCAAGCCGGCCGATCCAACGGCTGCCCGGCAGCTGGGCAACGAAGGCTCTCGCCCAACTGGGCTCCAGTGCCAGCACAAGTTCGAAGTCTTCGCCGCCGTTCAGGCACCAATCCTCCGCTTCATTCAGCGTCGCCATGCCTGGATCGAGGGGCAGGCTGTGGCGATTGAGCAGCGCTCGACAGCCACTGGCACGGGCGATAGCGGCTGTTGCTGCTGCCAGGCCATCGCTGCTGTCTGTGCCAGCCACTCTCCAGGGGCAGGTTTGGGGCCGGCTGGCCTGCAGGGCCCTCACTGCGTCAAAGCGGGGCGAGGGTTGCCGGTGGTGTCGGATCGCCCGGTTGCTGAGCTCCACAGTCAGATCAGCGGCTGCATTCCGACTGAGGCTCCCCTGCAGCAAGGCGAGCCCCAGTCGGCTCAGGCCATGGCTGCCCGTGCAGACCAGGAGGTCACCCGGCAGACCATCGCAGCGGCGAATCGCATTCGAACGGCCATCGCTGCAAATCCTCGGTAGCTGTCCCAGCGCCGTGATGGCCAGTAAGCGTTGCTGGCCGTTGCTGCAATCACCTCCCAGCACAACACCCCCATGCTGATCGAGACAGGCTTTCAATCCGGCGTAGACCCCTTCCACCCAGCTCCATGTCGTCCATGCCGGCGCGACAAGTCCCACAGTGAGTCCTTGGGCCTGGGTGCAGCCCATGGCAGCCAGATCGGAGAGATTGGCAGCTGCGGCGCGCCAGCCCACATCGAAAGCGCCTGTGGTGACATCACTGAAGTGAACACCCTCCACCAGGACGTCCGTGTTCACCACCACGGTGCCCTCGCACGGGAGCAGGGCGGCATCATCACTGAACTGTTGGGGCGGAGCGAAGGCACCCAGCCGGTCGATCAGATCCCACTCTCCTAGATCCCCCAGACAGGGCCCACAGAGTGGATCTGGTTCAGGCATGGGAACGGAGATGTTCGCCGCCAGCCGTCACCGTGGCCTTCACGATGGCGTCATCGACGCCAAGCTCTTCCAACACATCAAATCCATCGACCACATAGCCAAAGGCGGCATAGCGGCCATCCACGAGGTTCAGGCCGGCTGGAGTCAGCTCAGGCTCGTAGAGGAAAAAGAAGAACTGTGACGATCCGTCATCAAGACGGTCGTCGGAGTGGGCCCAACCGAGGGTGCCGTAGGTGGCAAAGGGCAGAACGGATTCTGCTTTGTAACGCCCAAGGTCCTCGAAGGTTTGGTTGTAGACCGGTGAGGCATCTCCACTAATGCGGATCTCCAGGGGGACGTGCCGCTCCTGGCCGCTGTTGGGTTCGATGTATCCCTCTGCAGTTCCCTTTGGATCTCCTGTCTGAAGGACGTAGAAGTCTTCAGCACGGGTAAAGGGCAAGCCATCATAAAAACCCTTCTCGACCAAATCCACAAAGGCCCCTGCCGTCAGCGGCGCGTTGTAGCCATCGACGACAGCCGTCAGGTCGCCTTTGGTGGTGCTGATGGTCACGGTGGCCCTGCCCAAAAGGCGTGGCAGGTCGTCGTATTCGGACGGAATGGGGAAGGGAAAGTCGCTCACCAGAAGGCCTTCAGCTTCACCGATGCTCATCAAGGCCTCGCGCCGGGCGGCCAGGAAGGCATCCCGTTCCCGCGACTCAGCGGAGGCTGCCAGGTCTTGCAGCTGGGTTTCGAGTTGATCAAGCAACCCAGTGGCCCTGGAGACTGTGTCGGCGTCGAACTGGTTCAGGATCGTGCTGCGCTGTCCACTCAGTTGCGATTGACTGCGCCGCACGCTGCCCACCAGTGCACTCCAGCGTTTGGCCCGTAGGTCATCGCTGGTGGACTCGAGGCGGTGTTGGAGATCCTGCAGCTGGGGCGCTTCCACGGGCAAGGCGTTGCGGAGGATCGCCGCCGGATCCTTCACGGCGTTGCCTTGGGGCAAGGCGGCCAGGGCGACCGGGGTCAGGAACAGCAGGGCAAGCAGGGCGGCCAGCAGTCCCATGCCGGTTGCGAATGGAGATGTCGGCCGCGATTCGGGCCAAAAAAGGGCGAGTCGGTGCTGCACTGTCTGTATGGGTTGCAGCAGTTGATCCTGGGTTGAGCCCAACAGACGGCCTCTTGCCATGGCCACAGCACCTCACCGCTCTGGCCGGACTTTGGCACAGCCATACCGTCCCTGCCGCCCCTGGTCGCTCCGAAGTCCCAGCTTTGGGCTGGGGGTCCTGTAGCCAGCCTTACAATCCGCCGGATCCGACATGCCGGAATGATCTCCAGCAATGACTTTCGTACCGGTACTTCGATCGAGCTGGATGGCCAGGTCTGGCGCGTCGTGGAGTTCTTGCACGTGAAGCCCGGCAAGGGATCGGCCTTCGTGCGCACCAAGCTCAAGGCGGTGCAGAGCGGCAACGTGGTGGAAAAGACCTTTCGTGCCGGCGAGATGGTGCCCCAGGCCGTGCTGGAAAAGAGCACCCTGCAGCACACCTACATGGAGGGCGACGACTATGTGTTCATGGACATGGCCACGTATGAGGAGACCCGCCTCACCGCCAAGCAGATCGGCGACAGCCGCAAGTACCTGAAGGAAGGTATGGAGGTGAATGTGGTGGCCTGGAACGGCAAGCCCCTGGAGGTTGAACTGCCTAACTCGGTGGTCTTGGAGATCACCCAGACCGATCCGGGCGTGAAGGGTGACACCGCCACCGGCGGCACCAAGCCGGCGATCGTGGAGACCGGCGCCCAGGTGATGGTGCCGCTGTTCCTCTCGATCGGCGAGAAGATCAAGATCGACACCCGCACCGACAGCTACCTGGGTCGGGAGAACTGATCGCCATGCAGCTCGACCACGATCAGCTTCACAAATTGTTGGCTCTGCTCGGAGACAGCGACATTCAGGAGTTCAAGCTCGAGGGTGACGATTTCCGCTTGGAGGTTCGCCGCAATCTCCCCGGTGCAACCCCTGTGGCCCTTGTTCAATCCGGCGTGGTGCCCATGGCCACAGCGCCTGCTACCCCTGGCGTTGCAGCCCCGGCCGCCCCTTCCCCCCTGGTGGAGGCCCCTTCCGCCTTGCCTCCTGCGGCTGCCGCCAGCCGCAGTGACCTGGTGGATATCACCGCACCGATGGTGGCCACCTTCTACCGGTCGCCAGCGCCTGGGGAGTCACCGTTTGTGGAGCCTGGAAGCCGCATCACCCTCGGCCAGACTGTCTGCATCCTCGAAGCCATGAAGCTGATGAATGAGCTTGAGGCCGAGGTCAGCGGTGAAGTGGTTGAAATTTTGGTGGAGAATGGTACTCCCGTGGAATTCGGTCAGGTGTTGATGCGCGTCCGCCCATCCTGATCCACCAGCAACCAGCCCCCTTGGCGTGCAACAACGCCGAGGGTCCTGGTTGCTCTTCCAGCAGACCTCGCACAAGACGGGCGTCACTCAACCCAGTTGCCAGGCCGTTTCCACGGCTGCGGCCATGCTGTCTGGCCTGGCGATGCCCCGGCCGGCAATGTCAAACCCAGTGCCATGGTCGGGTGACGTGCGCAGAAAGGGGAGGCCCAGCGTGGTGTTGACAGCAGCATCAAAGGCCAACAGCTTGATGGGGATTAGGCCTTGATCGTGATACAGGGCAAGGTAACCATCTGGTCCATCTGCCAGTCCTCTCCAGGCCACACCCGCGTCCATCCAACACGTGTCGGGTGATCGAGGTCCCTCAAGGCTCACGTCGGGATGGTCTTGCTGCCAGCTGGTCAGGCATGGTTTGAGCCAATCCAATTCCTCACGGCCAAGGTTTCCCGCTTCGCCGGCATGGGGGTTGAGCCCTGCCACGATCAGGCGAGGATTGGCCTTGAAGCGGCGGCAAAACCCCAGCAGCAAGTCGAGTTTGGCGTGCACCAGGGTGCCGTTCAGGTTGCTCGGTACGTCCGCCAGGGGAATGTGAGTGGTAGCCAGCAGTGTGTTGAGACGCCAGTGCCCCGCTGGAGACTTGGCCGTGAACAGCATCGCCGCTTCCGCCACGCCGGCCAGTTCGGCCAGGCGTTCGGTCTGACCCGGATAGGGATGGCCGGCCGCATGCCAGCTCGCCTTGGCGATCGGAGCCGTCACCAGAGCTCGGCAGTCGCCGCTCTGGACCAGCGCTGTTGCGGCGCTGAGCCAGTGGAACCCTGCCGCGCCGTCAGCGGGGCTGCTGAAGCCTGGCTGCACGCGATGCTCGAGGGGACAATCCAGAACCTCTAGCTCCGCCGGATCGCATAACGGTGTTGCACTGTGCTGGCGCAGGCTTGTGTAGCTCTGCTCCAGCCAGCGGCGGCAGCCCACCAACACTGGTCGCATCGCTTCGGGCCAGGGTTTGGCCAGCGCTTTGAGCACCACTTCGGCTCCGATGCCGGCAGGGTCGCCGAGGCTGATGGCCAGGCGTGGGTTGGTCGAGTTGGATGGAGCCTCGCTCATGCTGGTGTTGCCCATGCTGCGCTGGTTGCTGCTGGTGGGATTGGTCCTCGGCTTGGTGACAGGGGTGCGCCGAGGGTGGGTGGAGGTGCGCTGGGGAAACCTGCTGCAAGATCTCGGTGTCCCGTTTGTGACGGATCCTGGCTTGTCGGATTGCCCTCCTGGTCAGGATTGAGAACCAGCTCGTTCCTCTTCGGCCAGTGAGGCAGCAAATCCTTCGCGGTAACTGGGGTAACGCAGTCTGTAGCCCAGCTTTTCGCAGAGCAGGCGATTGCTGGTACGCCTGTTTTCAACCCAGAAGCTGCGCGCCATCGCACTCAGGTCCGCTTCAATGTCCCTGTAGCGCTCCACATCTGGCAGTTTGAGTCCCAGCAAGTGGGCGGCATACCCGAGGGATTCGCTTGATGGACACGGGCAGTCATCGCACACGTTGACCACACTTGGTCGCTGCAGGGGCGGCAGGGCCAGGCAGTGCTGCAGTGCACCCACGATGTCATCCACGTGTACCCGGGAGAACACCTGGTCGGGCTTGTGGATCAGTCTGCAGCTGCCCTGGCGCAGGCTCTCGAACGGGCAGCGGTACGGTCCGTAGATGGCAGGCAGGCGGAAAATCTGCACCGGTAGACCCGTTTTGAGCCAGGCCCGCTCCGCCTGCAGCCGGCGTTCGCTGCGGCTGGACAGGGGCTGTGGCGGAGTGCTCTCATCCACCCAGGCGCCACCGCTGCAGCCATACACCCCTGTGGTTGAGAGGTACCCGAGCCATTGCAGGGGCTGAGCTCGCAGCATCGCCTCCAGACGGGCCAGGAACGGATCTCCCTGCTGGGGGTCTGGAGCGGCGGTGACCAACACATGGGTGACGTTCTGCAACAGGCTGGCTGGCCCGGCGTGGGCGGCCCGGCTGTCGAACTGCAGCCAGCACAGCTTTGCGTCCTCATCCACTCGGCCTTGCCTGCTGGTCAGCAGCACCTCAAATCCCTGCTTGGCCGCCGCCAGACCGAAGCGCTGGCCGGTGTAGCCGCCACCCAGCACCAGCAGTCGCCCCGCGGGCTTGACAGCATCAGCGACCATGAGTACACCTGTATTGCCAGCGTTCTCGCTCATGGCCGTCTCGATGTTGCCGGGTTCCGGCTTCGGTGCGTCAAGTCTGTTCCGTTCTATTGCGGCCCGGGGGCGTCACCGGCCTGCAGCCAAGTCGTTTTGCCCCGTCAGGCTGCAAGGGAGCCTGCAGCAGGGCCCAGGTCCGGGTCGCTGGAACGGTGCCCTGGCCGACTTTCGTCAGTCCGTCCTGTCGGTGGGGCTTGTGCTGGCCCTGCTGACGCTGGCTGTCTGCACCGCTCCAGAGGCTCCAGAGAATCAGGCTGCCATCTGCCAGCGCCACAATGGTGAAGCGGCCTGTCGTGTCTGGTGAGCAGGGTCTCGGCAACTGACCTCTAGCGGGGCTGGGGCCAGCTGCAGCAGTTTCAGGGCAAGGCGCAGATCGCCCTCGGTCCACGCCCGGATCGCCATTGCACGGCTCGGGTCATAGAATTGCTGACTCCGATACCAGTGAAAAGCTTCTGTATCGCCTTTCTGGCCGTTGCAGGCCAGGCAGGCCGGCACACAATTCTCCGTGGTGCTGGGACCCCCGTGGCTTTTCGGCTGCACGTGGTCGATCGATTCGGATCGCTCACCACAGTAGATACAGCGATGAGCCGTCAGTTCATGCAAGGACTGACGCCAGCGACGCAATCGGAACTTGGGGCAAAGGTCTTCAAGGAAGATCCCATCGTTGGGGCGTCTGTCCCTGGCCTGCATGCGCCCAGCTCAGCTGCCGGGATTTTCGCTCCACCACCACAGATGACAATGTGTCTGGGGCTGCCGTTTCGTCAATGCGCTGCCTGATCCGTCTCGGAGCAACCGGATGCATCGAGGTGATCAGTCCCTATGACGCGGTGACCCAGGCCCAGCTTCGGGCGATCCGGCCACGGGGTCGGTGGAATGGTCAGCGCCGGTGCTGGGATTTCCCCCTGGAGGCTGCTGTTGCTTTGCAGCAGACCCTGGCGGGTCGATTTTCTCTGGATCCCGAACTGCAGCAATGGTTGGCGTGGATGCTGCAACCCCTGCCCCCATTGCCTCCGCATCGGGAGCTGGTGCAGGCCTCAGGTTTGGATCAGCCTCTGGCCGATGGGCGGCGGTTGTTTGCCCACCAGCGGGCTGCAGCTCGCTGGTTGCTGGCCCGCCGCGGAGCCGTGCTGGCTGATGCCATGGGTCTGGGGAAGACCCTCTCCGCCCTGGCTGCGGCCAGGGCCATGGTGCGCCGGGCAGGCTGTCGCATCCTGGTGCTCGCACCGGTGAGCCTGCATGACCATTGGCATCGTGAGGCTCTGGCCCTTGGATTGCAGTTGGAGGTGCACAGTTGGGCCCGCCTGCCTACCGATCTCCCCCCCGCCGGCACGGTGTTGATCGCCGATGAGGCCCATTTCGCCCAGAACGTACAGACCGCCCGCAGTCAGGGCCTGCTGCGTCTGGCCCGCCATCCCCGTCTGAGGGCTGCTTGGTTGCTCACCGGCACGCCGATGAAGAATGGCCGTCCAGTGCAGTTGTTTCCCCTTCTGGCGGCCATCGATCACCCCCTGGCTCGGGACCGCCACCGCTATGAGGAGCTGTTCTGCCAGGGCCATTGGAGTGAGCGGAGCGGCCGTCGCATCTGGCAGGCCTCTGGAGCCAGCAATCTGGCGGAGCTGCAACGCCTGATCCGCCCCCTGGTCCTCCACCGTCGCAAGCAGGACTGCCTTGATCTGCCGCCCAAACGGCGTCTGATGCATCCGGTGCTGCTGAATGCCAGTCAAGACAAGGGATTTCATCATTGTCTGCAGCAGAAGGTGGAGGCCTATCGCCGTCGGGTTGCCCTGGGCGAAGTGCGCCGCGATGGCGAGGTGCTTGCGGTGTTCACCGCCCTGCGCCAGATCAGTTCGGAATTCAAGCTGCATGCTGCGGCAGCCCTGCTGCGAGCCTTGTTGGCCCGGCAGCAGCAAGTGGTGGTCTTCACCACCTTTCTGTCCAGCGCCAGGCTTCTGGTGGAACGTCTGGGAGAGGGTGAACTGCTGATCGGCTCTGTGCCTGTGCCCAGGCGTCAGCAGCTCGTGGATGCGTTTCAGGCCGGTGGCTGTCCCCTGCTGGTCTGCACCTACGGCACTGGTGGTCTTGGCTTCACCCTGCATCGGGCTCGGCATGTGGTGCTCCTGGAGCGACCCTGGACGCCAGGGGATGCAGAACAGGCGGAGGACCGTTGCCATCGCATCGGCATGGCCGATGAGCTGACCAGTCATTGGCTTCAGCTGGGGGTGGCGGATCAGCTGGTGGATGCCCTGATCGCCAGTAAGGCTGAACGGATCGCCCTGGCGTTGCATCGAGGTGAAGAGGTGTTGCGTCGCCGTTCTTTGCCGGCGATGGTGCGGGAATTACTGCGTCGTTGGTGAGTCCTGCTTGGAGCTGCCTCTGAACGAAACGTCCGTACCGCCAACCGGCGGATTGCAGAGTCGTTGGCGAATGTCCAGATCAGAGCGCAGTTGAGGATCGAGCTTTGACCGGGGTGTAGCGCTGGCCAGCTTGACTGCCTGGCGTAGGTCCACACACGCGGATCTGTCGTTCCCCATCAGGCTGTGCAGCAGGTAGCGGTCGTTGAGGGGCGCCGGGTCGTTGGGAAAGGCTGCGACCACAGCGTTGCACTGCTTGAGTCGCTCGTCGAGCGATGCCAGGGTCAGATCCCGGAGACAGTCATCACGGCGGATGCCCTGTTCAGGCAGGGGCTCTTCCGCACAGCCTGAAACATTCAGAGCTAGGCCAATGAGGAGCAGGCCCAGAGGCCGCTGCCAGCTTGGTTGGAGGGTCACGGTGGTTTCAGGAGCCGTAGCGCTCACTTCGGGTGGCGCCCGAGTTGGGCACTGGGGTGGTTCCAGCCTCGGGTTGGCGGAAGAGGTCACCGAGGTAGCGGCCGCAGTCTGGATACTCCGAGGGGTTCTGAACCACTGCTTCTGTGATCAGGACAGCTGCATGCTGGGGGGAGGTCCTGAACAGTCGGTCGTTTTGGCGTTTGACCACGGCATAGGCCGCATCCCAGCTCACTTGATGGCTATTGCCGCTGTTGCGCATGTAGCAGTAAATCTGTGCTCCCTTGCTGCCCGTGGCCCGTTCTTCTGCCTGGGCCGGTGCCACGCTCAACAGCGTGGCGAGCACTGCCAGAGGCAGTGATCCGAGCATCTTTCTCCAGTTGCAGTCGAAGCGGCAGGCAGGGTGACGGAGCAAGGAAGACAGCCGCATGGCCATGGCTTCAGGTGCTGGAAGCAGGGCCCAACCTATCGATCATGCTCACCCCCGTCGAGGTTGCAGAGGGGTTGAACCTGTTCATCCAGGCGGCTCTGTTGGCACGATCAGCCTTACAACGAGGGGCAGCACGATCAGCACGGTGATCAGCCGGATGGCGTGCAGGGCAGCCACGGCGGCTCCAACGCCAAACTCGGCACCCACCAGGCTCATGCCACTGATGCCACCCGGCGCTGCCCCCAGCAGGGCAACCACCGGGTCGAGTCCCAGCAGTCGGCTACACAGCAGGGCAATGACCAGGCCGGTGATCACGAGAGTCAGGGTGATCAGCACGGCCGGCCGCCAGAGTTGACGCAAGTCGTGCATGGCGGCGGCAGTGATGCCCGTGCCGATCACCGTGCCGATGGCGATTTCCAGAGCGGTACGGGTTCCCAACGGCCAGCTGGCAGGTTCAAGCCGTCCGGTCAGGCTCAGCAGGCCCGCTCCAAGAATTGCCCCAGCCAGGGGAGCTGCTGGAATGCCGGTGCGGAGTGCCAGAAGCCCGCCGCCGGTTCCTGCCAGAGCCAGAAGGATCAGGCTCCAGGGCCCTGAAACGAGAGTCATGATGGACGGTTTGATCGAATGGGCGCTTGGCCGGTCAAGGTTTGTGTGCTGTGATCAGCATCATCGCGTTCAACCGATGGCCTCTGAATCGCTGTCCTTCCGAATCACCCGCACCACCGAGGATCTTGCTCAGACCACCCATGCTCTTTCCCAGCGCCTGGTGAAACTCGAGCAGCGCCTTGAGACCCTGGAGTTGGAGCTGGTCCAGTTGCGAGAGGCTGGCATCAGCCGGGAGCCGGAACAGGTCCAAAGTCTCGAAACCGTTGAGAGGCTGTTGAGTGATTGCCGCTGTCTCCTGGGTCTGGACTTTGACGCTGAAGCGCTCCCCACCACCGACACCCTGTCAGTGGACAACGCGGCACTGGACAACGCGGCACTCCAGGGCTCTGTAGCGCAGGCTGCCTGAACCAGGCTCTGATCAACCACAGCTGTTCAGCGGTGCCACAATAAAAAGAAAGTCAGCCATGGCTTTCCCTGCACCCTCCCAAGGCGTTTCCTCCCACAACGCCAATCACGCCAGCTTTCGCTGCTCTGCGGCTGCTTCCAGTCCGACGACAAGCTCCGTTTACCCGCGTGGTCGAACCAGTGAAGGTGACCATCTTCTCGAAAAGCTGGAATTCGCGCTCGCAGTTGCGATCAGTCGTGGTGACACAGCCAGGGTTCAGGCCCTGCGCGATCAGATCGATGCGCTTGGCGGCAATTGTGAGGAACCTGGCACGTGAATCAGCCGATTCAGGCTTGGCTGATTCCATGTCGCCAATCTGAATTGATACGCATTGGCTCCAATGCAAGAGGCCCAACTACAGGTAGTGCCTTCTTGCTGGTAAATTACCTGGAGCCCATGTGCTGTAGGTGGCATGTTCTGCCACCCAGCTCTTGTGCCTGATACACCCGTTCAACCACATCCATCTGTTAATACAGGTCGATTTGCCAAGCCGGAAGTCATGATTGCCACTGCCCATAAGCCGTTGTTTGTAAACTCTGTCCCAAGTCGCTCCCCGTCGGCGGATCAGGTCGATAACAAGCGCCGTCTCAAAGCGGAGGTCGCTCTGCTTGAACAGCGTGCTCGCTCTGCTGCAGCCAGCGGTGATTTAGACGCGGCAGGAAAGGCTGTTTTAGCTGCTCTGGATTGTGAGCGAAAACTAGCCGGAGTCGGACCCCAGGTTTTGCAACTCATCAAGCCGCGTTCCTGAGTGCTGCAGGGACTGCTCGGATCTCGGGCTTGGCCCCTTTAGAGCTGACAGGTGTTCCTGCCAGGCAAACATGGCAGCCGTTCCCCAACGGCCGCACGGATCGCTTCCATTCCGGGCGATGTCTTGATCATCCAGCAGGTCAACCAGCCGGGCGCTCTCCCGGTCCAGGTCCAGGCCTTTCAACTCTTTGTAGGCCCCGGGCCGCCACGGTGGCCATCGGATTCTTCTTGTGTTCCGAGATGCTGACGGCGGTATCGCTCAGCACGCGGTGCGCCATCAGGGGGATCAGGCCAGCTCAGGACCACACCATAGGTTGCGAGACAGGTCTCGGATTCGGTCGACCCACGGCGGCGATCCGGGCCGATCAAGGATGGTCAATCAGGCCATGAAACAACCCCGCGGTGAGAAACCCTGTGGGCTCGGCCGATTGGGGCGCAGAGATCGGCGCAGAGATCGCAGTGATCACAAGTGGGCGTCTGGGCCGCTGACCGGTTTTCCAGAGCTTCCCCAAGCAAGATGATCACTGGAGGATCAACAAATATCAGCCCTGGATTGATAAGCGGGTGACCGGACTCGAACCGGCGACGTTCAGCTTGGGAAGCTTCTCTATTCATTAGCAGAACCCATTGCACAGCGGTGAGTCTCATATGCCCTCGAGATTGGATGTAAGAAGGTCTGTGAGAAGGTTCCGTCTTGGGTCTCTCAGTGCTCCGTTCAGCGGTAGTGGTAACGGCAGGCCAGGATCACAAGTGTGGTGCCCTCAAGCCGGTAGATGAGCCGATGTTCGTTGTCGATCCGGCGCGACCAGCATCCCGAGAGGTTCTCCCGCAGTGGTTCCGGTTTGCCAATCCCCCCAAATGTGTCGCGCAGACAGGCCTGGATCAGCTGGTTGATCCGCTTCAGCTGTCTGCGGTCCTGCCCCTGCCAGTAGAGATAGTCCTCCCAGGCGGCGGCAGTCCACGCCAGCCGCTCAGCTGCCGGCATCGAGCGGATCGGCATCGATGAGGGGGTGCGCCAGCAGCTCCCCGCGTTCGGCCTGCTCCAGGGAGCGCTGCAGGTGGGCGGCGTTAGCGGGAGAGCGGAGCAGATGCACCGTTTCCATCAGGCTGTTGTAGGTGTCGAGCGACATCACCACAGCGCCCTGGGCGTGGCGCCGGGTGATCAGGGTCACATCGGAATCGGCCTCGACGCGATCGAGCACTGCCTTGAAGCTCTCGCGGGCCTCGGAGAAACTGACGATCTGCATGGCGTTGTCCAACTGCCTGTACAGCATCATAGGGTCGGCTGGCTTGGAGTGGCAACGGCAGGAGATCGAATCGGCTGCCGCTGCTCGTATGCCACGGCGTCCCGGTGGTTCCCAGCGACGATCTGTTTCCTCTACTGGAGATCCAGCAGCGACCGCTGGGACTCCACCCGGTCCGAAGCTCAGCATCGCTCACGGGTCTGAGATGAGCCCCGATCGTGCCCTTGTTGTTACACCAGGCCGCATCACGGCAGATCGATGCTGGCTTCGGATCCGGACTGATGCCGTCTGGAGATTAACCATCAAAAAAGAAGGCCCCGGAGTAAGACCGCCAAGGGCGCGATCTTCAGAACAACGGCACGGAGATGTTGGTGATGTTGACGACGAGATCGTTGTAATCCGCGTCGCCACTTGTGGCCGGCAGATCCTCGAAGCCGAGAACAAGACCCGTGCGGCTGGTGCCGAGGTTGATCACCTGGGCCACGCCTCCCGGGTTGGCCGCCGCGAAGGAGGAATAAAGGCGTGAGCGATCGCCATCGACGAGCAGCAGGGCGCCGTAGCTGCGGTTGGGATCCAGGGGCAGATCGGTGTAGCGCTGCGTGGCTCTGTAGGCAGGCAGCGCGTCGGCCGAGAGCAGCAGGCCGCTGGCCTCGGAGCGCGCCAGGGCCTTCTTCAGATAGCCGGCCTCACCAGGCCGCAGACCATCGACCATGCCGGTGATCGGATCATCGAGGGCATAGAACCCCAGGCTGTTGCCGTAACCCGCGAGCCGCTGCACCTGGACAGCTGGCCGGATTGGGGTGGGTGAGGGGGCCTGCCCGGTGCCCTGGAGGCCGAACACGGCGGTGATGCCACCGCTGAAGCGGGCGGTGATCTGGTTTCCGTCCTGGCTGAGGTCCAGCAAGGCCAGGGGCTGGCCGTTGCTGGTGGCGGTGGGGGTCCAGCTGGTGCCGGCGAGGGGCAGCCCGTCGACGACGGTGCGGCTGCCGACGGCGAGGCCCTCGCTGGCCAGCCAGCCGGTGAGCGGATCGCCGCTGAGGGCGTTCTGGGGGTTGATGCTGCCGCTGCTGCCACCGGTGGCGTCGCGCAGCAGGGTGAGGCTCTGGCTGCCGCCCTGGATGCCGAAGGTCACCGGTGAGGTGCCGTTGTCGGCCCGCCAGAGGGTGAAGGGGGTGTCCTGGGAGAACTGGAGCGTGCGCTCGCTGTCCAGCTGCAGGGGCGATTGCCAGGCGAGGGCGGGGGCGGCTAGGCGCACCGAGGGCTCGCCGGCGGCGGCGGTGAAGAGGAGCTCCAGCTGGGTGCCGATCTGGCTGTTGGCGCGCTGATCGTTGTCGAGGGCCAGGGCGCCGGGCACGGCGTTGTGGGCCGCAGGGGTCT
Source organism: Cyanobacteriota bacterium (assembly GCA_035285645.1). GTDB lineage: Bacteria > Cyanobacteriota > Cyanobacteriia > PCC-6307 > Cyanobiaceae > Cyanobium. Next base: position 45,027 of record JAYKGR010000082.1, read on the forward strand.
GGCCGTTACCGGGGCGGGCATCGAGGATGTCCAGGATCTGGCTCGTCTCGACGGTGCTGCTGTCGGCGCTGGGGCGGCGGCTGATGCTGAGCCGCAGGCTCTTGAGCGCGCTGGTGTCGGCGTTGCTGTCGGCGCGGAAGCGCAGGGTGGCGTCCTCGCCGTTGCTGCCCGGTGTGAGCGAGAAGCCCGAGAGGGCCGGGGGGGCGGAACCGCCGCTGGCGGGGGTCTGCGGTTCCAGCAGCAGGTGCAGGGGCTTTTGGCCGCGATCCGTCAGCTCCTCCACCTCAAGCGACAGGGAGCCGCCGCGCAGGGCCGCCATCGCCTCCGCATTGATCGGCACCGTGACCTCCTGGCGGCTCTGGCCTGGTTCCAGCACAAGCACACCGACCACGGGGATGTAGTGGCGGCCGGGTTCGGCGGAGCTGTTGGCGGAGGAGGAGTTGTAGACGACCACCTGGCGAGTGCGGGTGTCGCTGCGCTCGATCGCGAATCTGGCCACGCTGCTGGCTGGGGCACTGCGGTAGGCCACCACGTTGAGGCCGTAGCCGAAGGCCTGGCTGCTGGCGATGGAGCTGGGCAGCAAGTCCCGCGGATCGGCCGGGGCCCCTGCGGCCGTCCGCAGGTTGGCGGCTAGCTCGGCCGCTCCGGTGAGGCTGGTGCTCACGTGTGAGCCGAGCCAGTCCGCGGTTTGGCCGTTGGGTGTGGCCACATAGACTAGTGTGGGATTGCCGC
>JAYKGR010000083.1:0-3271 GCA_035285645.1 Cyanobacteriota bacterium
GACGCCAAGCACTTGCTGGAAGCCCAGGCTGATCTCTGGCGGCAACGCCCTGGCTGCCGCACCCGACGGCTTCAGATTCAGTACACAGCAGCGCTGCTGCGCTGGGGTGTGAGCGAAGGCCTCCTGCCAGCGCAGTGGGCGCCGCCACCTGATCTGGCGAGCACCATCGGTCGCTCAAGGGAGAGCAAGACCATCACCACACCGATCCCCGATGGCGTCTCGCCTTTCAGCTGATCAATGCCTTTGGCCTGCGCCCTGAGGAGCTGCAGCATCTGCAGCTTCGCCAGGTGCGGCTCTGGTGCACCTACGAAAAGGTGGCCTCGCGCGGCAAAACCAAACCCAGGCCCCTTCGGCTACTGCCGTGCGATGCATGGGCGGCGGCATCGAACCTGGTCGAGATCTTTGATCCGGCCCTGCTACCACCGATGCGGGCTGGCTTTGGCTCTGATTCTTCAGCCGCTATCTGCTGCGGCGCGAGCACTGGCAGCACCTGCGGCGCCAGTACGACGCCCAGGGCGAAAAGCTGGTTCTGTCATGGGCCACAGCATCCAGACCCACCTGGCGGCCTACAGCCGCTGGTGCGGCGACGATGTGGTGGATGAATCCCTCAGGGTTCAGCGCCGTCATGCACATAGCTGCCACGTACGGCCACCGCCCGTACAATGAGGAGGTCATCCCTGGTGTGCCATGTCACCGGTCGAGACCGCGCTCCATGCAGCGATCGAAGCGATCGACGAGCCCCGCTCCGCTCGGATGGACCAGCGCACCAAGCCCTCGGTGAAGGCCAGCATTGAAGCGGCAGCAGACCTGATGGGCATCGAGGCCTCCGCCTTCGTGGTGATGTCGGCGTATGCACGCGCCCAGGAGCTGCTCAGTGGCAGGCAGCAGACCCTGCTCAGCCAGGGCGATCACCAGGCCCTGCTCGCCGCCCTCGACGAACCGACCACGCCAACGCCCGCCTTGCTGGAGGCCTGGCGGCTGCACCAGGACCAGGTCGTGCGCTCCTGACCCGGTGGCTTACCGGATCGAAGCCTTTGACCCTGGCCTGCACGACACCAAGCACTTCCGCTGCGGCAGCGACAGCCAGGACAACGTTCTGCGCCGCACCGCCAAGCGCCAGCAGCGTGATGGCTACACCCGGCTCACCGTCGCCACCGACGCCGCGCAGGTCAATGAACCTTGGGCCTGCCTGGGCTTCTACGCCATCAATGCCCATGCCATTGGCGTGGCCGATGTGCCTGCCGATGCGGCCCCGCGCCCTCCGCGATCGAACCTGATCCCAGGTGTTTTTCTGAGTCACCTCGCTGTCGACGGGAGACAGCAGGGAAAAGGACTGGGCCGCATCCTGCTGGTGGATGCGATGCAGCAGTGCCAACGGGCGGGGCAGATCCTGGGGGTGCGGCTGATGTTGCTCGATGTGGCGAGCGCTGCTGGTGACGCGGAACGCGTACGCCTGCACAGCTTCTACGCGTCGATGGGTACCGGCCCCTGCCAGGACGACCGGAGCGGTTGTTCCTCTCTCTGAGTGCACTGCCACCTCCGCAATCGGGCGGGTAAAGCATCAGAGATCCGTCCCCAGTCTGACCAGATAAAGGCTCTACGCCTCGAGCAATGACTGTTTCTTCTTGCCAGTGCGCGAGCTGGCGGGCTTGCCGGACAGGGACGAAAAGGTGCTGTTTTCAATAGCGCGATCGGGGAACACAGCCCTGACTTCGAGGTCACCATTCGGCCCGGTTCTCGATCTTGGAGATCTCGGCCTGCTTGACGTTGAGGTTCCTGGCCAGCGTGTCCTGGGTGAGGCAAAAGCCTTGCGCAGTTCCGCCAGGGTCATGGCTTGGGTTGGGTGTGTAGAGGGGGTCGCCATGGGCCTGAATGCGTAGCTCGCGCATGTGGCTGTGCCTGGGGCCCCTTCTCTGCCAGGAGCTCAACGACGGCTGTCACATCGTCTTGGGGTTGGGCTCCTGCCAAGTGGATGGCCGGCCAGGAATCTGGCGCCGGCTAGCTAGATTGATCAAGTCTCTAGCTGGCTGTCATGCCTGAGGACTCCTCCTCCCGCCGCCAAGCCACCCCCTTGGCAGTCCCGCTGGCGGAGGCGAAGAACCATCTGTCTGCCCTCGTGGCTCGGGCAGAGCAGGGTGAGGAGATCGCGATCACCCGCCGGGGGGTGCCTGTGGCCCGGCTGGTGCCCGAGCTCGCCAGCGACCAGGTGCTGAAGGATCGTGGGGAGCAGGTGGATACGGCCCTCAGTCGTCTGCGAGTGCTGGGGGCTAAGGTGATTCTGGAGGGCGACCTGCGGGCCATCGCCAGGCAGGGGCTGGATTGACAACGGTGCCGGCACCCACGCCCTTTGTGCTCGACAACTCCGTGCTGTGCGGCTGGATCCTGGCCGCCCAGGCCACGCCCTACAGCGAAGCGGTGGCCCGGCTGCTCCCCCTGGCCGATGCCCATGCGCCATTGCTCCTGCAGCTGGAGTTCACCAATGTGTTGCGCACCGCCTGTCGCCGGGGCAGCCTGCCGGCGGCCAGGGCCCGCGAGATCGTGGATCAGGTGGGCCTGCTGCCAATCCGGATTGATCCCACACCACCCGCTCCAGCAGCACTGCTGAGCCTGGCCCTGCGATTCCAGCTCACCAGCTACGACGCTGCCTATTTGGAACTGGCCCTGCGCCTCCAGCTGCCGATCGCCACCCGCGATGCCGACCTGGCGGAAGCAGCCTGGGCTGCTGGCGTGGGCGTGTTGCCCGGCTGAGGGCAGATGCTGCGTGCAGGTGCAGCAACCAGATCGATCAGGCTTCACGCCTCAGCACAGCGGCTGCTTTTCTCTTATGGCACCGCCCATTGAAAAGGCGGCCGAGCGAACCGCCTGCTGGAGCGGGCTCTCACCGGCACGCTGCTTGGGCCCCTTGGGGATAGGGGCTGTACAGGAGATCTCCGTGGTGCTGCGCTGCAACCGGCGGCTCATGGCACGCAGCCGCTTGGTGGCGCCAAAGGCAGCGGCAGCGCCGAAGATCGGCAGCGGGGCGGGAACGGGAGCTGCGGCCTGAGGAGTGGCGGTTGCGTATTCAAAGGTGTCTAATACATTAAACGTAGTTGTAACGACCTGACCGTTGTACGCTACAATAGAAAAATGATTGTCATTTTGTGCATAAGCGAATGACGGTCCAGCAACAAGGCCAACGGGTTTTCCAAGCTGAAATCCAACGGCAGACGCAAAAGTTGTAGCTAGGGTTACGTCGCCAAACCAGGGCATCTCCGCTGTGGTGAAACGACTG
>JAYKGR010000084.1:0-6631 GCA_035285645.1 Cyanobacteriota bacterium
AGGTGGTGCCGGTCAGCCAGCCGCCCAGCGCCAGGTAGGCGGTGGGAAACAGCAGCAGACCTGACCAGCCCACGAAAACGAAACGGTCGCGCTTGAGCCAGTCATCGAGGACGTCGAACCATCCCCGCTGTGGCAAGCGCCCTGCAGCGATCGTCATGAGAGTGCTTCATGAAGCGTTACAAGGCGATGGTAGGGCGTAAACCCTGGTTGTGCGGCTGACCGCCCCCAGGTCATCGGGCAATGAGCAGAAATGCTCAGGGACAGACCGCCGGGGGCCGCGATTCGCCAGAGTGGGGTGGCCAGGCCCGCCATCATGTACGTCATCGAGCTTTCCCTCCGGCTCAGCCCCATGCCGGTTTCGGTGCAACGCAAGGAGCTGGAGGCCGCCCGCGCCCTGCACGGCCAGGTGCGCGCCGCCATCGAGAGCGGCTCCCCCCGCCTGCTCGACCTCACGTGTGAAAAGGATGAAAACAAGCTGATCAGCCTGCTCACCAGCGAGGTGCTGGCCGTGCAGCTCTATGAAAAATCCGCCGCCGGCGGTGGCGGCAAACGGCCGGGCTTCAGTGTTGACGGCTGAAGCTCCGCCCCTGGCCGTTACCGATCTGGTGTTCACCTGGCCCGGCGGTCGCCGGGCGCTCGATCACTGCAGCCTCACCCTGGAGGAGCCAGGCCTTTGGATGCTGGTGGGCGGCAACGGCAGTGGCAAAAGCACCCTGCTGCGGCTGATCACCGGCCTGCTGCAGCCAGATGCCGGCCGGATCGAGCGGGCCGGCAAGACTGCCTTGGTGTTTCAAAACCCCGACCACCAACTGCTGCTACCCAGCTGCGGCAGCGACGTGCAACTGGGATTGGGCGACCATCTCAGCACCGACCAGCGGCGGCGTGCGGTGGCAGAAGCCCTCGCGGCCGTAGGCCTGGCCGGCCTCGAGGAGCGGCCGATTCACCAGCTGAGCGGCGGTCAGAAACAGAGGCTGGCGATTGCCGGTGCCCTGGCCAGTGAAGCAGCACTGGTGCTGCTCGATGAACCCACAGCCCTGCTGGACCCGGAAAGCCAGGTGGGCATCCTCGAGCTGGTGGGCCAGCTGTGTCATCGGCGTGAGCGACCGCTCACGGCGCTCTGGATCACCCACCGCCTGGAGGAACTGGACCATTGCCGCGGCGCTGCGCTGATGGAGGCCGGTCGGGTGGGGTCCTGGCAGAGCGGAGCCGCGCTGCGGCAACGGCTCACCCCCTTGCGGGGCAGCAGGGGCGAAGGGTAAGGTCATGCGGTCGCGGCAAGCCCGCGGTGTTCCTCGGTAGCTCAGCGGTAGAGCGGTCGGCTGTTAACCGATTGGTCGCAGGTTCGAATCCCGCCCGGGGAGTTTCATACGGCCCACGCCTTCTGTTCGGAGTCATACCCAGAAGCCAAATCTGCAGACATTGCTAAGCTTTTGGCCACCTCCACTGGCCTGCTCGCCATAAACCCAGGCACCACGGTCGTTCTCGACGAAGCCAACCGATGGGCTGCCGTTGCTCTGCCCTGAAGGGTGCCCACGGATGCTGCAAAACCCTGCAGGACCCGTGCAGTTGCCCGCAAAAGCGAGGACAATGCCGGAGATCACACCCTGGGGAGGGTGACACCCAGCGTCCCCGCGACGTCCCCGATTCCGTCGTTATCGCCTGCCACCATGAAGCCCTGCATCCTGCTGATCGAAGACGACAGCGACATGCGCGACCTGGTGGCGGGCCACCTGGAACATGGGGGCTTCGATGTGCATCGCGCCGATGACGGCATCAAAGGCCAGGCCCTGGCCCTGCAGTTCAGCCCCGATGTGATCCTGTTGGACCTGATGCTGCCGAAGGTGGACGGCCTCACGCTCTGCCAACGGCTGCGGCGCGATGAGCGCACCGCCAAGATCCCGATTCTGATGATCACCGCCCTGGGCGGCACCAAAGACAAAGTGAGCGGCTTCAATTCCGGTGCCGACGATTACCTCACGAAACCCTTTGATCTCGAAGAGCTGATGGTGCGCATCAAGGCGCTGCTGCGCCGCAGCGACCGCGCCCCCCTCTCCACCAAACACAGCGAAATTCTCAGCTACGGATCGCTCACCCTGGTGCCTGAACGCTTTGAAGCGATCTGGTTCGACCAGCCGGTGCGGCTCACCCATCTGGAATTTGAGCTGCTCCATTGCCTGTTGCAGCGCCATGGCCAAACCGTGGCGCCCTCCCTGATCCTCAAGGAGGTATGGGGCTACGAACCCGACGACGACATCGAAACGATCCGCGTGCACGTGCGCCATCTGCGCACCAAGCTGGAACCTGACCCCCGTAAACCCCGCTTCATCAAAACGGTCTACGGCGCCGGCTACTGCCTGGAACTGCCCAGCGACGACGACATCGCCAGGGTGCTGCCGCTCATCGAGGAAGCCAGAGCCGCCCGCAGCGAAAGCGTTCCCGCCGCAGCATCGAAGGAGAGCAAGCGCAGCCAGGCGGCCTGATCGCAGTCTCAGGCGCTGCGGGCCAGATCCAGGAGCGCCACCTCCCAGGCCAGCCGCGGCTGCACAAAGGCACGCAGCTGCGAGCGCAAGCGCTCCAGACGGCGCAGCCGCTCCGGCCGCAGCACCGGCGCATGCCGCCACAGGGCCACCTGCCACCAGTCGACCAGCCAGAGCTGCTGTTCACCATCGAGTGCTTCACAGAGATCACGGGCGAGAGACAGGGCCTCCAAGGGCTGGGGCCCCAGCTGCCGCAAGCGCTCCAGCAGGCCTGGCGGCAGGTTGCGGCACTGACGGCGGTGGGCCAGCAGAGCACCCGGTGATCCAGCGGCTAGATCCAGCAGTTCCGGTGGGTCGGGGGCGGGGTCGTCGGCGCTCTGCACGGCCAGCACCCGCTCCAGATCGGCAGCCCCCAGGCAGACGAAACGAATCGGCTGGCAGCGGGAGCGAATGGTGCTCAACAGCTGTTCGGGGGCGGCGCTGAGCAGTACCAGCAGGCCAGATTTGGGCTCCTCCAGGGTTTTGAGCAGAGCATTGGCGGCGGCTTCGGCCATCAGCTCGGCCCCTTCCAGCAGCACCAGAGAGCGACTGGCCTCCAGCGGCCGGCGAGCCAGAAAGCGGCCGATCTCGCGGATCTGCTCCAGCCGCAGCTGGGGCGGGGAGCGGCGCGAAATACCCTGCTCCAACGCCTGCGACAGGGGTACCAGCTGGCCCTGATGGCTGTAGGTGGGCTCAACCCGCAGCAGATCCGGATGGTTGCCCTGGCTCAGCCGCCGACGGATCGATGGCGCCGCGACAGGACCACCCGCCAGCACACCTTCCAGAAAGCGCAGGGCCGCCAAGCGCCGGCCCACACCCTCCGGACCCGTGAACAGGTAGGCGGGGGCGATGCGGCTGCGCTCCAGGGCGGCGGTGAGCAGGGCCACCGCCCGGGGCTGGCCCACCAGGTCGGCAAAGAGCTCAGCCATCCACGGCAAAGCGCTCCGTGATCGCCCTGCGGCAGGCGGCCGTGACCGCATCGGGTTGTGCAGCCGCGTCGATGCGACACCAGCAGCCAGCTGCAGCCAGGGCTTCAAAGCCGCGGTGCACCCGCTCCAGAAAGGCGCTGCCGGCGGCTTCGATGCGATCGGCACGACGCTGATCGCGCCGGCTTGCCGCCGCCTCCGGCGGCAGCTCGAGCCAGAGGGTGAGGTGCGGTTCCAGGCCGGCGGTGGCGATGGCCCGTAGCTGTTCGATCAGAACGAGCGGCAGCCCCCGACCGTAGCCCTGATAAGCGGCGGTGGAACCGCTGAAGCGATCGCTGAGCACCCAGTGGCCGGCCTCCAGGGCTGGGCGGATCACGGTGTCGACATGCTGGGCTCTGTCGGCAGCGTAAAGGAGTAGCTCAGCCCGTGGCGCCGGTGCAGCCGCCGCAGGAGGGTGAAGCAACAGCTGACGCAGCGCCTGGCCCAGGGGTGTGCCACCAGGCTCCCGGGTGTCGACCAGCTCAGCGCCGGGGGGCAGGAGGCCACTGGCGGGCAGCCAAAGGCGCAGGCGATCCAGCTGGGTGGTCTTGCCGCAGCCGTCGATGCCCTCCAGCACCAGAAAACGACCAGGGGCAACGGTCACGGGCGAGGAGGCGGCGGCGCGGCGGGGCCATCCTGCAGCAGCAGGGCATTGAGCACCACCGTGATCGAACTGAGGGCCATCAACAGAGCCGCCAGAGGAGGTTCCAGCAGCACACCGAAGCGGGGCAGCAGCACACCGGCAGCGAGAGGCAAGGCGATCAGGTTGTAGCCAAACGCGAACACCAGGTTCTGGCGCACCTTGGCCATGGCCGCCCGGGCGATGGCCAACGCCCGCACCACGCCGTCGAGCTGGTCACCCAGCACCACCAGATCGGCCGTGTCGCGAGCCACATCGGTACCCGTGCCCACGGCGATGCCGAGGTCGGCGGCGGCGAGGGCTGGGGCATCATTGATGCCGTCGCCCACCATGGCCACCGGCCCCCAGGGTCGCTGGCGATCGAGGCAGGCGAGCTTGTCGGCGGGGCTGAGCTCCCAGGCCAGCAGCCCCTCGCTGCAGGCGCGCGCCCCGCCCAGATCGAGCTGGGCGGCCAGCTGCTCCACCGCAGGGCGCCGATCGCCGCTGAGCAAGCCGAGCCGCAACCCCAAATCCCGCAGCTTCGCGAGGCTGGCGCGGGCATCCGGTCGGAGTTGATCCTGCACCAGCACCAGGCCCAGCAGGCGATTGCCCACCGCCACCGCCAGCACGGTGGCACCCGCGTCGTCGCGCTGGCTGAGATGGGCCTCCAGGGCGGGCTCGGGCCGCACACCGGCCGCCAGCAGCCAGGGCAAACGGCCCACCCGGGCGATGCCGGGTTCTCCCTCCACCTGGCCCTCCACGCCACAGCCGGCCTGGCTGCGCACCATGGTGGCTGGGGGCGGCGCAAGCCGGCGGCGATCGGCCTCCTGGCGCACCGCGTAGGCCAGGGGGTGACGGCTCTGCTGCTCCAGGGCCACCGCCACGGCGATCAATCGATCGGTGGTGGCTGTGTCGTCGCCCGCGGGGGTGAGCACCTGGCGCACCAACGGCCGCCCGAGGGTGAGGGTGCCGGTCTTGTCAAAGAGAAGGGTGCGCAGGCCTGCGGCGGTTTCGATCGCATCGCCACCCCGGAACAACAGGCCGGAGCGGGCAGCGCGACCGCTGGCCACCGCCAGGGCGGTGGGGGTGGCCAGGCCAAGGGCGCAGGGGCAGGCCACCACCAGCACAGCAATCGCCGGGTGGATCGCCAGGGCCAGGGGGGTGCCACGGGCAGGGGCGACCAGCAGCTGGGGCCAGAGGCGTGCGCCCCACAACCACCAGAAGAAAAAGGTGAAGAGAGCCAGCAGCAGCACCAACCCGGTGAAGGCCCCAGCGATGCGGTCGGTGAGCCGCTGGATGGGAGCCTTGCGCGATTGGGCCTGCTCCACCATCTGGATGATGCGCGCCACAGCGCTCTCAGAGCCGCGCCGCAACACCTGCAGCGTCAAGGTGCCATCGAGGTTGAGGCTGCCGGCGGCCAGCTCATGGCCGGGTTCCACCTCCAGGGGCTGGGGCTCGCCGGTGAGGGCCGAGGCATCCACCAGGGCATGGCCCTCCAGCACACGGGCATCCACCGGCACACGATCGCCGGCCAGGAGTTGCAGCCGGTCGCCGGGCCGCAGGCCGCCCGGTCGCACCGGCCTGGGCGGGCCGTCGCCCAGCAGCAGGCGGGCGCGATCGGGTTGGAGGCCAGCGAGCTGCGTGATGGCATCGCCGGTGCGCCAGCGGGCCCGATCTTCGAGAAAGCGACCGGTGAGCACAAAGCCCAGCAGCATTACCGGCTCATCAAAAAAACAAGGCCAACCGCTGGCGGGCCACAACCAACCCACCAGGCTGGTGGTGGTGGCGCTCACCACGCCGAGACCCACCAGGGTGTCCATGCTGGGCATCCCCGCCAGCAGGGCCCGGCCACCGGCAACCAGGATCGGCCGGCCAGGGCCGAGCACCGCCCCCAGCGCCAGCAGGGCATGGAAGGCCATGGGCATCCCCGGCACGAGATGGCTGAGGCCCGAGGCCAGCAGCAGGGTGAGGGCTGCGATCAGCGCGCGCCAGCGCTGCCACCAGCCCAGCTGCTGGCGTCGCAGCACCAGGGGATCATCGCCCTCCTGGCGGGGGCGAGCCGCAAAACCGAGCGTCGCCAGGCTGTCCAGCAGGGGCGGCAGGGCCACGGCCAGGGGATCGTCGGCCGTGGCGGCAGGCTCCAGCTCCACCCAGGCGGTGCGGCTCAACAGGTTGACGCTCACCTGCCGCACCCCACGCAAACCCTGGAGGCGCTGCTCCACAGCCCGAACGCAGCCGCCGCACTTCATGCCGTCGACCTCGAGCAGCAACACCGGCCCGACGGCCGGCGACTCGGAGCTGGTGGTGGGCAACACGCCGGCCGACCGGTGCTTTGCTCAGGGTAAGGGCAACGGCCGGAGGATCGGCCGCCAGCGCAGTGGAGACGGCAGGATGGTGCCCATTCCCAGACCCACCGCCGTGCCCCGCTCGCAGCGCAACGACAACTTCATCGACAAGAGCTTCACGGTGATGGCTGACCTGATCCTCAAGGTATTGCCCACCAACCGACGGGCCAAGGAGGCTTTCGCGTA
>JAYKGR010000085.1:0-8114 GCA_035285645.1 Cyanobacteriota bacterium
CTTCTCGGCCGCGATCGCCGCCTGCTTGCGCTGATGCAGGGCCCAGCGGCGATCGTCGATCAGCCCCAGCTCGCGGCCCAGCGGCGTCAGCCGGCGGTCGGCGTTGTCGCCCCGCAGCACCAGCCGGTATTCGCTGCGGCTGGTGAGCACCCGGTAGGGCTCGCGCAGGTCGCGGGTGATCAGATCGTCGATCATCGTGCCGATGTAGCTGCCCTCGCGCGGGAAGTGCACCGGCGGCTGGCCCCGCAGCCGTCGGGCCGCGTTCAGGCCGGCCACCAGCCCCTGGGCCGCCGCCTCCTCATACCCGGTGGTGCCGTTGAGCTGGCCGGCGCTGAACAGGCCGCCGACCCGCTTGGTCTCCAGCGAGGCCTTCAGCTGGGTGGCGGGCAGGTAGTCGTAGTCGACGGCGTAGGCGGGCCGGAGCATCACGCACTGCTCCAGGCCGGGCAGGGTGCGCAGCAGCTCCAGCTGCAGCCGCTCGGGCAGGCCGGTGGAGAAGCCCTGCACGTAGATCTCCGGCGTGTCGCGCCCCTCCGGCTCCAGGAAGATCTGGTGGCTCTCCTTGTCGGCGAAGCGCACGATCTTGTCCTCGATCGAGGGGCAGTAGCGCGGCCCCTTGCTGTCGATGAAGCCGCCGTAGATCGGCGTGAGGTGGAGGTTGTCGCGGATCAGCTGATGGGTGGCCGCGGTGGTGCGGGTGATGTGGCAGCTCATCGGCTCGCCGCTCACCCAGGCCGTGGGATCGAACGAGAAGTAGCGGTCGTGGGCGTCGCTGGGCTGCTCCTCGAGCCGATCCAGGGCGATGCTGCGCCGGTCGACCCGGGCGGGTGTGCCGGTCTTGAGGCGGCCCATCTCGAAGCCGAGGGCCTGGAGCGCTTCGGTGAGGCCCTCCGCCGCCTGCTCGCCGGCGCGGCCGGCGGCCATCGATTGGTTGCCCACCCAGATCTGGCCCCCGAGGAAGGTGCCGGCTGTGAGGATCACGGCGCCGGCGCCGTAGCGGCTGCCGAAGTAGGTGAGCACCCCCTGGACGCGCCCGTCCTCCACCTCCAGCCCGGTCACCATCGCCTCCCGTAGGGCCAGGTTGGGGGTGTGCTGCAGCAGCTGCAGCATCTGCCGGGCGTACTGGCGTTTGTCGGTCTGGGCGCGCAGGGCCCAGACCGCCGGCCCACGGCTGGCATTGAGGATGCGCTTCTGCAGGGCGGTGGCATCAGCCAGGCGGCCGATCAAACCGCCCATCGCATCCACCTCATGCACCAGCTGGCTCTTGGCCGGCCCACCCACTGCCGGGTTGCAGGGCTGCCAGGCGATGCGATCAAGATTGAGGCTGAAGAGGGCGGTTTGAATCCCCAGCCGGGCGGCGGTGAGCGCCGCCTCGCAGCCGGCGTGGCCCCCGCCGACCACGATCAGCTCAAACGATTCTGTGGGGTGGGCGCTGAGGGGCATCGGAGCCAGGCTCGGCCTCCATTCTCTCTGACGGCAGCACGGCCGGAGACCGTTTGGGGGCGGGGCTGGTTTCACCCACCCGCTCGCATGCCCAGGCTGCGCTGGCCGGAGCCAGCAGCACACCGTTGCGGTAGTGGCCGGTAAGCACCAGCAGGCCCGGTTCGGGTTCAGCCAGCACCGGCGCCGGCTGGTTGGCGGGCTTGCAGCGCCAGCCCTGCCACTGCCGCACCACCGCGGCCTGCCGCAGCCAAGCCGGGGCAGCCCCCTCCAGGGAGCGCAGCCGGTTGAGGGCCTCCTCATGGGCCACCAGCCCCGGTTCGAGGGTGGCCCCGAGCCACAGGCGCCCGCCCGAGCCGCCCAGGTCGGGCCGGGGCACCAGATTCATGCCACGCCACACCACGGCGCCGGGCCAGCCCCAGCCAGGATCGCCGCCCAGGTCCAGCTCCAGGGCCTGACCGAGCACCGGCTCCAGCTCCAGCCCATGCCCCAGGCCCGCCAGCAGCGGAGCCGTGGCCAGGCCCAGGCAGAGCACCAGCCAGTGAGCCGCCAGCCTGTCGCCCCCCGCCAGCTCCAGCCGCCAGCGCTGGCCGCGACGAATCTCCACGGCCCGATCGGCCAGGCAGACCGCTCCCGCGGCGCGGGCCTCCTGGAGGAGCGCCGCCATGAGCTGGACCGGGTCGACCTGGCCATCCTGGGGCGAGAACAACCCACCCAGCGGTGCGCCCGGCAGCTGCGGCACCAGGGCTTGCAGCTCGCTGGCCGCAAGCTGCCGCATCGGCATTCCCATCGGCTGTCGATCGGCCAGGATCCGCGCCTGGAGGTGCAGATCGCGGGGCTCGGCAGCCAACAACAGAAGGCCGGGGCGGTAAGCCACGGCATGGGCCCGCTCCGCGAGCGTGGCCAACCAGTGGCGCCAAAGCTGGTGGCTCTGCTGGCGCAGGCGCCAGGCCCGGCCGCTGCTGCGATGAAACACCTGCGCCATCAGCAGGCCAAGGGCTGCACGGCTACCGCTGCCCTCACCTCCTCCGGCACCAGCGGGATCCACCACCGTCACCTGGTGGCCCTGCTCAGCCAGCTGCCAGGCCACCGAAAGACCAAGGATGCCGGCCCCGACCACCAACACGGATCGGGGCGCGGCCATCAGAGCTGCTTGAGCGCTTCCTGCACCGGCTGGGGGAGCACCTGGGCATAGAGGCCGAAACCGCTGGCCACCTTGATATAGGCCTTGCGCAGGGCTTCGCCATCCTGCAGGCGGGCCGCCTCATCGAGCTCGGCGAGGGCGGTCTTGAGACGCTGGGCACGCTTGTCGGCCTCGGGACGCTCAGCCGGCAGGAGGCGCTGATTGATGTAGCTCATCTCACGGCCCACTTCCTGCATCGGGCCATGAATGAGGTTGCGGGTGAACACCCAGTTTCGATCCTTCACCAGACCCGCCAGCTCCGGCAGCCGGTCGCGGGCGGCGAGGAAGCCCTCGGCTTGCCGGGTGATCAGAGCGATGTCATCGGCACTGAGGGTGGGGGGCTTGGCCTGGGCGCCGGAGCAGGCGGCCAGCGACACGCTCATCAGCAGGGCGAAGGCCAGGGCCGCCAGGCTGCGCAGCAGACGCCGGAACGGCTGAACGGCCTCAAGGCGGGGGGCCGGGCTGGCAGCGGGGCCGGTGAACGACAGGAAGCTCACGCGCATGCTGGTTGCTGGGATCGGACTTTACCCAGCCCAGCGGCGCCCGGAACCGCTTCTGTCGCCGGTTGCAACCTGGCGGCGCTGGCGCAGCATGGAGCACGTACCACCGGGCCGGCCCGCCGCCATGGCCACCGCCATCCTCCAACTGATCTGCCCCGACCGCCCCGGCCTGGTGAGCGAGCTCTCGGGCTGGGTGGCCGCCAACGGCGGCAATATCCGCCATGCCGATCACCACACCGACGCCGGTGCCGGCCTGTTTCTCAGTCGCATCGAATGGGAGCTGGAAGGTTTTGGCCTGCCCCGCGAGGCCATCGCCCCGGCGACCCAGGCCCTGGCGGAGCGCCTCGGCGGCGAGGGCCAGCTCCATCTCTCCGATGCCCTGCCGAAGGTGGCGATCTTCGCCAGCCGACAGGAGCACGCCCTGCTCGATCTGCTGTGGCGCATCCGCTCCGGCGAGCTACCGATGCAGGTGCCGCTGGTGATCGCCAACCACCCCGATCTGGGGCCGCTGGTGGAGGGCTTCGGCGTGCCCTTCGTGCACCTGCCCATCCGTGCCGAGAGCCGCGGCGCGGTGGAGGGTCGCCAGCTGGAGCTGCTGGCGGAGCACGGCATTGAACTCCTGGTGCTGGCCAAGTACATGCAGGTGCTGAGCCCAGCCTTTCTGGCCAGCTTCAGCACGGTGATCAATATTCATCATTCGTTTCTACCCGCCTTTCAGGGGGCCCAGCCCTACCACCGCGCCTGGGAGCGGGGGGTGAAGCTGATCGGGGCCACCGCCCACTACGTCACCGAAGATCTCGATGCAGGCCCGATCATTGCCCAGAGCACCGTGGCCGTTGGCCACCGCGACGAGGTGGAGGATCTGATCCGCAAGGGCCGCGACTGCGAGCGGCTGGCCCTGGCCCGCGCCGTGCGCCTGCATTTGCGCCGCCAGGTGATGGTGTACCGGGGCCGCACGGCGGTGTTTGATTGATGGCCAACCGGCTCGGCTGGCGCTGCTTTCAGCTGGGAGTGTTCCTTCTACCCGCCAGCGCCTTCCTGGGCGGCCTGCTGCTGTTTGTGGCGCTGATCCAGGGCAGCCGCCGGGCGCCGCCGCCCCTGGCCGATCCAGCCAACCAGGCCCTGGCACTGGCAGCCCTGCTGATGCTGCTGGGAGCCCCTCTGGCCTTCAGCGGCAGCCTGGCCTGGGTAGGCCTGGCCAACTGGCTGCCCTTGTTCTGGGCCTTCTGGGCCTGCCAGCCTTACCTGGCCAGCCCGGCCGCCCGGCGCCGGGTGGCCCTCTGGCTGCTGGCGGGCACGGTGCCGGTGATCGTGAGCGGCCTGGGGCAGCTGTGGTGGGGCTGGCGCGGCCCCTGGCAGGCGCTGGGGGGGCTGGTGATCTGGCATCTGGCGCCGGGGGGCCAACCGGAAGGGCGCCTGGCCGGCCTGTTTGATTACGCCAACATCGCCGGGGCCTGGCTGGCCCTGGCGTGGCCCCTGGCTCTGGCCCTGCTGATCGAGCCAGCCGGGCGGCTGCGGCTGCGGCTGGCAGGCCTGTCGCTGGCGGTGGGGCTGGCGGTGGCGGTGGGGCTCACCGGCTCCCGCAATGCCTGGGGTGCCCTGGTGCTGGCCCTGCCACCGGTGCTGGGTCGCCGGGCCCGAGGCTGGCTGCTGCCCCTGCTGGCCCTCGCCCTGCTGGCGGTGGCGCTGGCCAGTGCCCCCGGCGTACCGGAGGCCCTGCAGCAGCCCATGCGCCAGCTGGTGCCGGCACCGATCTGGGCCCGCCTCAGCGACGTGCAGTACGCCGGCCAGCGCGAACTGGCCTCCACCCGCCTGGCGCAGTGGGGCACGGCCCTGGGCCTGATCGCCGAGCGGCCCTGGCTGGGCTGGGGGGCGGCCGCCTTCAGCCAGATCTACCCGCAGCGCACCGGCCTCTGGCATGGCCACCCCCACAACCTGCCCCTCGACCTGGCCCTGAGCCATGGCCTGCCGGCGGCCGTGCTGGTGGTGGGGGTGGTACTGGCGGTGCTGCTGCGCTCCCAGCGGCCGGCTCTGGGGTCGGCCGCACCCTTCGAGCGGGCCTGGTGGACAGCCGAACTGCTGCTGCTGCTGCTCCACGCCACCGACATGCCTTTCTATGACAGCCGGCTCAACGTGGCCGGCTGGGTGCTGCTGGCGGGCCTGCGTCAGATGGCTCCGGTCACACCAGGATCCAGTCGGCAGCCGTGATCGCCGCTCCTGGGATCACGGCGATCAGCTCATCGCGCTGGGCACCGGTGGTGTTGAGGCGGCCGTTGGCGTTGCGATCCCAGTAGAGGGAGGTGGTGCCGTTGGCCACCACCGGCAGATAGGCGGCCCGGCGCAATTGCAGGCGATCGTCCCCGGGGGTGAAATCCAGAATGCGGGCGTAATCGCCGCGGCCCACGTTGGCGGCCAGGCGGTCGTTGTAAAAAATGCCCCGTGCATCGCCCAGCACGAAGACATCGGCGCCAGCAGCGCCGATGAGCCGATCGATCTGGCCCTTACCCAGCTGGGCCGCACTGGTGCCCGCGCGGGTCACGCCACTGAGGCGGTCGGCCCCGGCTCCACCCACGATGCGATCGGCAGCCACAGTGCCCCAGAGCTCCAGGGGCGGGGCGCTGGCGCGCAGAGCGAAGGGATCGGCCTGCCGGCCGGCCGGCGCGGTGGCGAGGGGGCCAGCCTCGATTGCCCCCACAAGCAGCAGGCCACTCACATGGGCCGCCGCCATCGAGGTGCCGTTGGCGCTCACCAGGCTGCCGTCGGGTGCCAACGACAGCACCGCCACCCCGGGAGCAGCCAGGTCCACGTCATCCAGCGGATCAGCATCGGGATTGTCGACGTTCGACCAGGCGGGCATGGTGTTGGTGGCGTCGACGGCCGACACCGTGAACACGTTGGGGTGATCCCCGCTGTTGGCCGGGCCCACCCCGTCGGCATCGATGCCCTGGTTGCCGGCGGCGATCACCAAGCGGATCCCGAGGTCGGCGGCACTCCGGATTGCCGCCGCCAGCGCCGCATCCGGTACACCCCCGAAGCTGAGATTCACCACGGCCCGCTCCACCGGGATGCCATTGGCCGTGATCACCGCCACGGCGTAGTTCACCGCCTCGACGATCACCTGATAGGAGGCCACGCGGCCGCCATCGTCGAAGATCCGCAGGGAGATCACTTCAGCGCCCGCGGCCACTCCCACCACCCCTTGGCCGTTGGCGAGCGCGGCGATCGTGCCGGCCACATGGGTGCCATGGCCGCTGGGGTCGCTGAAGGCCGAGCGGCCCGCCACCCAGCTGCGCGACCAGGTGGTGTTGAGCGTGAGATCGCCCGTGGTGTCAGCCACACCGCCGTCGATCACAAAGGCATAGCGGCTCACGCCGGGGTTGCCGTAGCGGGAGGGATCGTCGCCGTTCCACACGGCCTGCACACCCCAAGGCAGCAGCTCGCCGCTGCTGGCCGCGCCATCGGCGGCGGGAAAAGGATGGCCGATCGTCATGGGCAAACCGCGTGGGAGAGGGCCTCGTGGCGATGGCGGGCGAGGGTGGCGACCGGCAGAGGGCCCAGCAAATGATGCCAAGGCAGCAGCCGTTGCGGGTGCCAGGTGGCATGGATCACCTCAGCCCAGGGGGGCGGTGGCGGCAGCGCGGGGTCCGGCGGGCTGGGGCCCTCGCCGGCGAGCACCGCGCGATAGGCCTGCTTCCACCCCCCCAGGCTCTCGTGCCGCCCGAGGGCGAGGGCGATCACCGGGGCCAGGCGGCGATCACTGCGGGCGAGCAGGGCCTGGATCAGGCTCCAGCCATAGCTTTCCGACCGCAGCTCGATGCCCCGGGGCTTGAGCCGCTTGGCCAGCAGCTTGAGCCGCTTGTCGGCCTCCGGCCGCACCCCCTCCCATTGAAAGGGCGTGTGGGCCTTGGGCACAAAGGTGCTCACCCCCAGGGTGAGGCGCAGCCCCGGCACCAGGCGCTTGAGCTCGAGCAGCAAGGCGGCGGTGGCTTCGATGTCGTCGTCGGTTTCGCTGGGCAGGCCGGCCATGCCATAGAGCTTGAGGCCTGATAATCCGCCGGCTTTGGCCTGGCGCGCGGCGGCCACGATCTCCTCCTGGCTGAGTTTTTTGTTCACCACGCGCCGCAGCCGCTCGCTGCCGCTCTCGATCGCGATCGTGAGCGACTGGCTGCCGCGGCGGGCCAGGGTGGCCGCCAGCTCGGGGGTCACAGTGGCAGCCCGCACCGAACTCACGCTCACGCGGGTGTCGTCGAAACGATCGGCGCCCAGCCACTGCAGCAGTTCGCCGAACTGGGGGTGCTGGGTGACGGAGGCCCCCAGCAGCCCCAGGCGGCGGGTGGCGGCCAAACCCTTCTCCACCGCCGGGATCAGGCCATCGTCGAGCGAAGGCGTACGAAATGGCAGGGTGAGGTAGCTGGCTAGACAGAAGCGGCACAGCTCCGGGCAGCTGCGCACCACTTCCACCATGTGAATGGAAGGCCAGGCCGCTTCCGGAGTGATCACGGTGGAGTGGCTGAGGGTGTTGCCGCGCCACGTTTGTTTGGCCACCGTGGTGGGGATGCCGGGCTCGATCGGCTCCACCGCCAGCAGCTGGCCTTCGGTGCCATACAGGGGGGTGTAGAGGGGGGGCACGTACACCCCGGGCACCTGCGCAAGGTGCCGCAGGCGTTCGGCCCGCGGCGCGGCGCGGCAGCTGTGCAGGGCATCGAGAAAGGCCGGCAGCAGCAGCTCGCCGTCGCCGAGCAGCACCGCATCGAGGAACGGCGCCAGCGGTTCGGGGTTGGCGGTGAGAACCGGCCCACCGCCGAACACGATCGGGTCGGTGTCGCCACGCTGGACGGCCCAGAGCGGAATCCGCTGCCGCTTCAGTAGCTCCAGCAGCACTGGGCCATCGAGCTCCCAGCTGAGCGACAGGCCGAACAGCTCGCACTGGCGGTGGGGCGAATCGCCCTGATCGGTGAACAGCCGCCGCACATCCACATCAGCACGCTGGG
>JAYKGR010000086.1:0-13795 GCA_035285645.1 Cyanobacteriota bacterium
GACGAAAACGCATGGGAAACGCCGCAGGGACGGAAAGGGAACTGGGCTGGCGCGGATCCTACCGGTGGGATCCCTCCGGGCCTGATAGGTTGCGGCGCCTCTCAACAACCTGTATGAGAGCCAGGATGCAGACACCCATGGCAACCGCAGCGGCATGAGCGACGCCCCCATCCCCACATCGTCGAGCGCGGCGCGATTGGATCCGCTGCTGAGCGAGCTCTCGGCCCTGGCCGACGACCTGCAGAACGACCCTGTGGCCCTGCTGGAGCTGCTGCGCCGTCTGGAGCAGTTGCACCGCAGCATTCAGGACGGAGCCTTCCGGCGCAGCCTGCCGGAGGATCGCAACCGACTCTTCCGGCTGCTGGAGGAAATGGAACGCAGCGGCGGCTGGCCATATATCCCCCGGCTGCAGTTGCGCACCTTCATGGATCTGCTCAACCTGGAGGGCGGGCAAGACAGCCTCGCGGCTTAACGGTCAGTCTTCGTCGAAGGGCTCCTGATCCACCAGATGCACATAGGGGCTGGCCAGCTCGGGCCGGTGGATGGCCAAGGCTCGGAGCAGGTGCCAGTCCTGCAGGCCGGCAAACGGGGTGGGGTAGTCATCGTCTTCCAGCCGGCGAGCGAGGTCGGCGATGGCGGCTTCATCGAAGCGGGCAAGGCGCTCGGGCGTGATTGGGTCCTGGGATGACACGGCTGGAGGGGGGCTGACGGGCACCAACGGGCGACCAGGTTCCATAATTGTGCAGGGCCACCGCGGGCCCGGTGAACCTCCAGGGGAATTAGCTCAGCTGGTAGAGCGCTGCGATCGCACCGCAGAGGTCAGGGGTTCGAGTCCCCTATTCTCCATTCTGGTCGCTGCAACGGGCGGCGGCGGCAATCCGCCCGGGCAACCGCGGTTGTGGCCAACCCGCCATGGGGTAAAAGGGAGCCAGCTTCCAGATCCATCGATGTCGCAGTCCAAGCGTGAGCAGGTCGTGAGTCACCTGCGCTACATCCGCCAGGAACTGCGCGAGATGCACCAAGGGGTGATGGAAGATGGCCTATTGCCCGAGGCCGGTGAGGTGCGCGGGGTCATGGCCCAGATGGAAGCCCTGCTGGAGCTGCTGGAGGGCAAGGTGAGCCGCAAGAAGGACGGCGAAGCCTGAGGTTGGAGCGAGCGTCAAGCCCCCCGCAGGACGCTCGCTCGGGCGTCACTCGCTCCTTGCCCCTGATGGAGACCCAAGGTTTTCTGGTGTCGTCCCCGTCACCCAGCCCTGGCTCCGGCCGAGGGCTTTTTTTCTACGATTCCACCATTGGTAGGGCTGAATCACTGCGAGAACCCCAGAGATGGTGTAGACATAGACAAGCAGGGCCTTGGGCCGGGTGATGGGGATCACCTTCTCCGGCGTTTCTCCTCTCGGTGAGACGCCGCCCTGCTTTTCCTGACGTTCAGCCGTGACTACCAGCCGGTACCAGAGCACCCGTCTGCAGACGCGGGTTGTGGCCAGCGCCGAACGCCTTGAGCAGTGGGCAGCCAACCCCTGGCGGCGGCTTTCGCTGCTCCTGATCGTGCTGCTGCTGAGCTTTGTCGCCGGCAGCGGCGTCGGGATGGTTTCAGGGGCTCTTTCGGCCATCGATCAGATCGGTGCCTTGCTGTGCGTGACGGCGCTGGAGGTAGCCGTGCGGATCCGCGGGCCGCTTCGGCGCCGCTCCGGCGGCCGGCTGGGCCTGCAACTGCTCGACATGGCCCGCCTCGGCCTCCTCTATGGGCTGCTGCTCGACGGCTTCAAGATCCTCTGAGCCTCAGGCAGCGCCGGCGGCCAACAGATACAGCAGCGCCATTCGCACGGCCACCCCGTTGCTCACCTGGTCGTGCACCAGAGACACATCGGGATCATCCAGCAGGTCTCCCGAGAGCTCCACACCCCGGTTGACCGGACCGGGGTGGAGCACGGGCACGGGCCTGCCGCAGAGGCTCAAGCGACGGTGGTTGAGGCCAAAGCGCTGGTGATAAGCGTCGAGGCTAGTGAGCAACTGGTCGGCCATGCGTTCCTTCTGCAGGCGCAGGGTCATGACCGCGTCGGCCCCCGGCAGGGCCTCGTCGAGGCTGCGGCTCACCTGCACACAACCGCGACCGGCCACGGGATCGGCCGCCTGGCCTGCCGGGGGACCGGCCACAAAGGCAGCAAAGGCTTCCGGCAACAACGTGGGCGGTCCGCAGAGCGTGACATCGGCGCCACAGGCGGTGAGGGCCCAGAGGTTGGAACGGGCCACCCGGGAATGCAGCACATCACCCACGATCACGATGCGGCGGCCCCGCAGGGCCTCGGGCGTGGGGGCGGCAGCGTCGAAATGGCGAGCCAGGGTAAACAGGTCGAGCAGACCCTGGCTGGGATGGCTGTGCTGTCCGTCGCCGGCATTGAGCACCGCCACCGGCTCGCGGGCACTCTCCAGGGCTGTCGCCAACAGCGCCGGCACACCAGCGCAGCGATGGCGCACCACCAGCAGGTCGGCTCCCATCGCGATGTAGGTGCGAGCGGTGTCGAGCAGACTCTCCCCCTTGCTGAGCGAGCTGGCAGCCGGGGAGAAGCTCTGCACATCGGCCGACAACCGTCGAGCGGCGAGCTCAAAGCTGCTGCGGGTGCGGGTGCTGGGTTCAAAAAAAAGGGTGGTCATCAACCGCCCCTGGAGAGCCGGCAGTCGCCGGGCGCCGGTGCGGGGTAGCGCACGAAAACGCTGCGCGAGGGAAAGAACGGTGGCGTAATCCGCCAGGGAGAAGGCCGCCAGATCGAGCACATGCCGATGACTCCAGCCGCTCAAGCGCCGTTCCCGCGGGTGATCCAACCGTAGAGGCAGAGTCGCCGGGCGTCACGGAATGGCCAGCAGCGTCCAGAGGGCATCGCTCCCGGGCCGGCGATCGCCCGGGCGGCGCCGGCTGACGCTGCGGCTGCAACGCA
The DNA here is from genome assembly GCA_035285645.1 of Cyanobacteriota bacterium. GTDB lineage: Bacteria > Cyanobacteriota > Cyanobacteriia > PCC-6307 > Cyanobiaceae > Cyanobium. The sequence continues at coordinate 2,937 of JAYKGR010000086.1, forward strand.
GATACCAGCGCCAGGGGAGATCGGTCGCCTGGCGGATACCGATCCGCTGGGTGGCGACGATCCAACGCTGGTCGTCGCTGCCCTCAGGGGGTAACCGGGCGGCCAGCTGCGGTGGACGGGGGGCCAGCCACAGGCCCATAGCAACGTCGATCAGCTGTCCATCGTGACGCCGATCGATGGCAAAACGGCGGGCCAGCCGGCCAGGACCAGCGGCGCTCTCCTCGGGTTCGTCAGGCAGGGCAACGGCCCGCAGCAGCACCCCATTGGCCCAGTCTCCACGATCGGTCACGACATTCACGCAGTGGTGAATGCCATAGCTCACGTAGACATAAAAACGCCCGGGCTCACCAAACAGGGTTTCATTGCTGGCGCTGCGGCGCCTGTGCCCGTGGCAGGCGGGCTCCGCCTGGGAATAGGCCTCGGTTTCCACAATCACACCCCACAGCAGGCCACCGTCACCCTGGCGTTGCACCAGCAGGCAGCCGATCAGCTCAGGCGCCACCACCTCGGCAGGGCGGCTGTAAAACCGGGGCGACAGGGTTGGAACGGCCAGGTCGATCACGGCCCTGCAAGGCAGCGGCAACCATTCTTGTGCTGGCGCGCCAGACTGAGATCATTCCGAAGCCAAGGCAGATGAACAGCGGCGGTCTCACCCTTGCCAGCGTGCTGGTGGCCACCAGCGGCCTCTTTTGCCTGGCCACCCTCTTTTTCGGCACCCGCGGCGGCTACTACGACAGCGACGATTACGACGGCAACGGCACCGCCCACTGAGCCAGAATTCCAGTCTCCTCCTTCGCCACGCCATGCGCGCAAACCCGGCCCCCGGCGCGGCCCTGCCCGGCCCGGTGGCCAGCACCGAGGCGATCCGCCTGCAGCTGCGCAGCTGGCCTGAGGTGGAGACCTACCTCGAAAGCTGCCGCGGTGTGATCGTGCCCCTGGGGTCCACCGAACAGCACGGACCCACCGGTGCCATCGGTACCGATGCCCTCACCGCCGAAGCCGTGGCCCTGGAAGTGGGTCGCCGCAGCGGCGTGCTGGTCACGCCTGTGCAGGCTTTTGGCATGGCCGAGCATCACCTTGGGTTTGCCGGCACCATCAGCCTCCAGCCCGCCACCCTGCTGGCCGTGCTCCATGATCTGGTGCTATCTCTGGCCCGCCATGGCTTTGAGCGGGTTTTTGTGATCAATGGCCATGGCGGCAACATCGCCACCGCCAGGGCCGCCTTCGCCCAGGCCTACGGCACCGCCGCCAGTCGGGGCATTCCGGGAGCAGAGCGCCTGCGCTGCCGTCTGGCCAACTGGTTCACCGCCGGGGCTGTGATGCAGGAGGCTCGACAGCTCTACGGAGAACGGGAGGGCCACCACGCCACCCCGAGCGAAATCGCCCTCACCCTGCACCTGGAACCCACGCTGGCGGCCAAACAGCGCCCGCTGCCTGAGCCGCCGCCGGCTGGGCCGATTCATGGTCCAGACGACTTTCGCCGTCGCCATCCCGATGGACGCATGGGCTCGGATCCTTTTCTGGCTCAGGCGGAACACGGCAGCCGCTTCCTCGATCTGGCCAGCGGTGCCCTGCTAGCCGACCTGGAGGCATTTCTGGCCGAGCCAACCTGATCGCTGCGGCGCGGCGGCTAAGTTTTGGGCAGTGCGTGTTGCAACAGCTCCATGGGCCGGATCTCGACGGACGACGTGCGCAAGGTGGCCGCTTTGGCACGGCTCGATCTGCCTGAGGCCCGACTGGCCGTGATGACCAGCCAGTTGGAGACGATCCTCGATTACGTAAGCCAACTCGAACAGGTGGACACCACCGGTGTGCTGCCAACCACCCGAGCCGTGGAGGTGGTGAACGTGACGCGGGAGGATGGGGTAAAACCCACGCCGGTGCGCGACGATCTGCTCAATCTCGCCCCCCAACGGGAAGGGGATTATTTCAGGGTGCCTAGGATTTTGGGCGACTGAATCATTCGCGGCTCCATTCATCGATTGGGCGATACAGCCGTGCGATGGAGCACATCAAGCACGCGCCGCCGGGCATGGCGGGTCGGCAGCAGATGCACGATCGGGCGCAGCTTGCTGCGGCGCCGGCGATGGCTGCGCACACCCAGAAAAATATCGTAGATGAAGTTCATAAAGTCAGCGCGACTCTCAAACATACCGAGCCTTTGGGGAGAACCTTTGGCCTCAAGGACATGCCGCATTGCACCGTAAGCGCCCCGGTATTCAAACCACGGAATCGATGGCCAAAGATGATGGATAAGATGATAATTTTGACCCATGATCAACAGATTCATCAGCCTCCCTGGATAGACGCGGGCGTTATGCCAGCGATTGCGAGAGCGAAAAGGTCGATGCGGAAGATAGTCGAAGAACAACCCGAGGGTGACACCCACCATCAGCGCTGGCGCAAACCAGCAGTTGAAAATAAAGGGGAGAAAATCAAATCGGATCGCGGCCAGCACGATGGCGAGAAACACACCCCGAGCCAGGCCCCACTCCAGCAGCTCGTGCCCGCGCCAGAGACGATGCTTGAAGAAAAACACTTCGTGATAAAAAAACCGAGGCGCAATTAACCACAAAGGCCCAAATGTGGAAACGATGTGGTCGGGATCGCGAGCCGGATCATTGACATGGGCGTGGTGCTGCAGGTGCACCCGGGTAAACACAGGAAAACTGAAGCCCAACAGAAGAGCCGCTCCATGGCCCATCACCGCATTCCAGAAGCGGTGGGGATGGGCAGCGTTATGACACGCATCGTGGATCACGGTGCCCTCGAGATGCAGGGCCAGAAAACCGAGAAGGAGCAGCAGGGGGAGGGGCCAGCCGGCTTGAAACCACCCCCAGATGGTGAGAGCCGCCAGGCCGTAGCCACCTAGAAACAGGGCCATGGTGGGGTTCCAGGCAGCCGGGGGATCGAGAAAACGGCGGGGCACCCTGCTGGATGGCGACGGGTCTGACCGAGACAGAACCTCGGTGGTGGGTGCCGGCGTGGTGATCATCTGCTCAAGGGGGCCGGATGCCCCGGGCGATCCAGTCGGGCGCACAGGCTACGCAACGCGTCGCGGGACCGCTCAGAACCCTGAGCTCGGATCGGGCTGGTCACGCTCCTGCCGCCGTGCCCAGGCCTGGCGTTCGGCGGCCAGCCAGAGCAGCGGTGCGCAACCGAAGACCTGGCGCACAGCAGCCCGCAGCGCCTCACGTCCCAGTCCGCTGAGGCGCTCCATGTCACTCAGCCCCCAGGTCCGGCAAGGGTCTTGGCGCACGAGCGTCACCAACCGGTCAAACCCCTCGGACGGCCGACCCATCGGCGTGAGGATTGGGGAGCTGCGATGGAGTTCGGGCTGCAGCAGAAGCACGAGGGCCCGGTGAATGACATCGTCGAGCCGCAGGCCTGCGGCCGAGGGGGGGTGGCCGGCAGCGCCGCTGCGATCGATCAAGCGCAGCGAGCGGCGCAGCAACCCCAGCAGGCGGCCCTCCAGGCGATCCTGCTCCCAAAAGATCCGAGGAGCCTCCAGGCGGGAAACCTCGAGAACCGTGGCCTCCTCCGGGGCACCCACCATGGCGCGGGCCACGGCCTGCAGCTGGGCCCGATCCACGCTGAACATCACACCGCTGGTGAGGCCCGTTTCCACCTGGTACGCCTCACCCGGCAGGAAAAGGCTGGAGTGACCAGCGCGACACACCAACGTAGTTCCGGCGAGCCGGAACTGTTTATTGCCGTACAACGCCATGGTGAACACGGCACGCGACTGCGCGTGCGTGCGACCCATCAGGGGCGAATGGGCAGCGGCCGTGATCGCCAGATCACCCACCAGGGCACTGGTGGACCGGTGCAGAAAGGGGCCCTGTTGCGCTGGGGCCAGCAGCTCAGCCAGCGGCAGCGAGCGACGGAGGCGTTCCGCCAGACCATCAATCCGGGGCTCGATCACGGCGCGGCAATCGTGAAAGGCCAGGGGCAACCGCTCCAGAAGCTGGGTGTCGGCCTCGGCCATCAGAGGCGCCGCACGCCCGGCAGCTGGGGCATGAACCTCAGCAAGCGTGCGCAGAGCAGATTGTGCAGCTCATGCAGGGCCCCCTCTGCCGTGAGGTCGGCGCGACACACCAGGGCCCCAACGTTGGTGAACAGGGCGGGATGGTCGAGGGGAGCAAGCGGCCAGGGGCCGGGAGGGCAGAAGGGGGTGCGGAAGGTCAGGGTGGCGCCATCGGCAGTGAGCCCCTCCCAGTCAGCGGGGTCGTAAATCGGCATCCGGCGCTGACCCTGGCCCAGACCCAGGCTCGGCAGCACAGAGCCCACCCACGGATAACAGCGACTCGAGAAGCCGGGCAGGGGGAAGCGACGCAGATCATCCTGGGAAACGGCTCCCGCGCTGGCGAGGGGGTGATGGGGAGCGGCCGCCACGTGCACCGGATAACGCAGCAGAGGCAGGATCACCAGATCGTCGTCGCCGTCGCAGAGCACCTGCAGATCGCGACCGGCATCCGTGAGCCAGGCGTCGATGATGCGACTGCGGAGCAACTCCAGCGGACGGTTCACACCGAGATGATCCAGGGTGCCGCAGGTCCAGCCCGGCGGTGCTGGAGACGCCATCAGAGGAGCGAGGGCAGGGCCGATCTCCAGCCTGAGGGGCAATTCCCCCAGAAAGCGGGCCAACTGATGCACCTCCCGCTCCAGGGTGAGCAACATCTGAGCACCCACGGCCTGCCACTCGGCGCCCTCGCGCACCAGCTCGACACCGAAAATCTGGGTGGCGCGCGACAGGCGACGGGAAATGGTGCTCTGGTTGCAGTGGTTGGCGGCAGCAGCCCGATGGCCACTTCGCAACCACATCAGGTGATCAAGGGCGGCAAGCTCCTCCTGGCTGACCATACCGAGAGATGCGCGAGACGGGGCCGATAATCTCGACGCTAAAAACGCCCAACCGACAACGCAGGGTCAACAGGGTGACGATCCACAGTCCGACACAAAATTCGCTCGATGCCCACCGGGGGACTTGAACCCCCACGACCGCAGTCACTGGAACCTAAACCCAGCGCGTCTACCAATTCCGCCAGGTGGGCGAGAGCGCTACTTTAGGCATCGTGACCCTGCCTTCAGAATGGGGACACTCGCAGCCTCAGGATGCTCGCCACGCTCGCCGGATTGCTGGCCTTGGTGGTGGGGCTGGGCGTGCTGGCTCTGCCCTTGATGACCCCCGAGCTGAGCCGGCCCCGCGACGCGGCCTGGGGTGCTCTGATCTTGCTGCTGGGCCTGGTGCTGGTGACCTGTGCCGATCGACTGACCGGGGCGCCAATGCTGGGTGTGGTGTGCGGCGGTCTTTTGGTGGGCCGCCTTGGCACGGAAGTGGGGCAAGGGCGCTGGCGGGCCCTGAGCGAGGAGGAACGCAGCCGCCTGGGTTCAGCGGAGCGCTGGCAGACCAGCGCCCAGCAGCTGGGAGCCAGCCTCACCCGCCTCGTCACGGCTGCGGTAGCGGCGGGAGCCACTGTGGCGGCCTGGATCCAGCAGCGGCAACAGCCCCGCTCCACCGGAAAACGCTGGATCCGACCGGAGGTGGCCGCCGAAGCCGCGGCAGCGCCCCAAGCGCAGCCCCCTGCTGCACCGCAACAACCCGAGCAGACGGAGCCTGCGATCGCCGTGGAGGAGCCGGTGGAGGTGCGCGATTTCGGCGAGATCGATAAGCTGCTCGAGGCTGCGGCCGGGCCCAGCGAAGTGATCGAGCCGGAGGTGATCGATCAACCCGACGACGACCCCCGATAATCGACCCCTGACGCACCTGGGGTGCCCGTGACCGCCAGCCCGGCCAGCTACAAGGACACCCTCAACCTGCTGAGGACGGACTTCAGCATGCGGGCAAACGCGAAGGTGCGCGAGCCTGAAATTCAGGCCTTCTGGGCCGATCAACGGATCTACGAGCGCCTGAGCCAGGAGAACCCAGGCGAAGCCTTCACGCTCCACGATGGTCCGCCCTACGCCAACGGGGCCTTGCATGTGGGCCATGCCCTCAACAAGATCCTCAAAGACATCATCAACAAAACAGCGCTGTTGCAGGGCCGAAAAGCGCGCTTCGTGCCGGGCTGGGACTGCCACGGCCTGCCCATCGAGCTCAAGGTGCTGCAAGGCCTGGGCAGCAGCGAGCGAGCCGAGCTGTCACCCCTGGGGCTGCGCCGCAAGGCCCACGCCTACGCCCTCGAGCAGGTGGAGGGCCAGAAGCAGGGCTTCCGGCGCTGGGGCATCTGGGCCGACTGGGATCAGCCCTACCTCACGCTGCAGAAGAGTTACGAGGCCGCCCAGATCGGCGTGTTCGGGGCGATGGTGCTGGCCGGCCACATCTACCGCGGCCTCAAGCCGGTGCACTGGAGCCCCAGCTCCCGCACGGCCCTGGCCGAAGCCGAGCTGGAATATCCCGACGGCCATACCTCGCCGAGCGTGTTTGCTGCTTTCCCGGCAGTGGAGCTGCCGGCCCAGCTGGCGGCCCGGCTGGCGGCAGCCGGCCTGAGCGCCGATGCCGCCACCAGCGCCGGCGGCCTGGCCGTGGCGATCTGGACCACCACCCCCTGGACCCTGCCCGCCAACCTGGCGGTGTCGGTGAACGAACGGCTCGACTACGCCATCTGCGCCGTGGCCTCCCACGCCGAAACCGCGGCGCCGGCCGCCAGCCACCTGGTGGTGGCCAGCGAGCTGCGCGAGAGCCTGGAAACCAGCCTCGGCCTCACGCTCACACCCGTACTGCAGGTGAAGGGCGCCGACCTGGAGGGGATTCTCTACCGCCACCCGCTTCTGGAGCGCACCAGCCCGGTGGTGCTCGGCGGCGACACCATCACCACCGAAGCCGGCACGGGCCTGGTGCACACGGCCCCGGGCCATGGCGTCGACGACTTCAACACCGGCAGGAGGTACGGCCTGCCCGTGCTCTGCCCGGTGGATGAGGCCGGCACCCTCACCGCCGAGGCGGGGCCCTTCGCCGGCACCAACGTGCTCAAAGACGCCAACCCGGCGGTGATCAGCGCTCTGGAGGACACCGGCCTGCTGCTCAAGCAGGAGCGCTACGCGCACCGCTACCCCTACGACTGGCGCACCAAGAAACCCACGATCTTCCGCGCCACCGAGCAGTGGTTCGCCTCGGTGGAGGGCTTCCGCGCCGCTGCCCTGGAAGCGATTGCGGCGGTGGAGTGGCTGCCGGCCAGCGGCCGCAACCGCATTGAGGCGATGGTGAGCGAACGGGGCGACTGGTGCATCAGCCGCCAGCGCACCTGGGGCGTGCCCATCCCTGTTTTTTACCACCGCGACACCGGCGAGGTGCTGCTCAATGAAGCCACCCTTTGCCACATCCAGGAGCTGATTGCCGAGCACGGCGCCGATGTGTGGTGGGAGCGCGATGAGGCCGGGCTGTTGCCTGAGCCCTACGCAGCTGCAGCCAGCCAATGGCGTAAGGGCACCGACACGATGGATGTGTGGTTCGACTCCGGCTCCTCCTGGGCCGGTGTTTTGCAGCAGCGAGACCTGCACTACCCCGCTGATCTCTATCTGGAGGGCAGCGACCAACACCGCGGCTGGTTCCAGAGCAGCCTGCTCACCTCCGTGGCCGTGAATGGTCATGCCCCTTACAGGCGGGTGCTCACCCACGGCTTCACCCTCGATGAGAAGGGCCGCAAGATGAGCAAGTCGCTCGGCAACGTGGTGGATCCCAACGTGCTGGTGGAGGGCGGCAAAAACGAGAAGCAGGAGCCCGCCTACGGGGCCGATGTGCTGCGGTTGTGGGTGAGCTCGGTGGACTACTCCGCCGATGTGCCCCTGGGGCCTGGGATCGTGAAACAGCTGGCGGATGTGTACCGCAAGGTGCGCAACACGGCCCGCTATCTGCTCGGCAACCTGCACGACTTCGACCCACGGCCAGCCCGTGAGGGAGGCCACGCTGTAGCCGTGGAGCAGCTGCCCCTGCTCGACCGCTGGATGCTGGCCCGCACCGCCGCCCTGATCGATGCGGTGAGCACCGATTTCGAGCGTTTTGAGTTTTATCGCTTCTTCCAGGCTCTGCAGAATTTCTGCGTGGTGGATCTGTCGAACGTGTACCTCGACATCGCCAAGGATCGGCTTTACGTCAGCGGAGCTGACGACTTCCGTCGCCGCAGTTGTCAAACGGTGCTCAGCCTGGTGCTGGAAAGGCTCGCTGGCCTGATCGCGCCAGTGCTCTGTCACATGGCGGAAGACATCTGGCAAAACCTGCCCTATCCGGTGGCCGAGTCGTCTGTTTTTGGGCGCAGTTGGCCCACCGTGCCGGCCGACTGGGGCACCGACAGCGGCTACAGCCTGGCCACCCACGCCGGCATCAGGGATCTGCTGATGGTGGTGCGGCCGGTGGTCAACCGTCAGCTCGACGCCTGCCGGCAGGCGGGGAGCCTGGGGGCCTCGCTGGAGGCCTGTGTGCAGCTGGCTTTCGACGACAACGACCACACCAGGCCCCTGCTCACCGCGTTGCAGGAGCTGGGCGCCAGCCCCCACCCTGCGGTGGACAACCTGGCTGACTGGCTTCTGGTGTCGCAGTTGCAGATCGGCGGCCCGCCGTTGCCAGACGGGCTGGCCGAAGCCCACGACACCGGAATGACCGTGCGGGTGAGCCGAGCTGCCGGTGACAAGTGCGACCGCTGCTGGCACTACGAGACCGACGTGGCCGAACACCAGCTCGCGGCGGGGGTGAGCGGCCGGATCTGCGGCCGCTGCCGCCAGGTACTGAAGCCGGGCGAGGCCATGGCCTGAAGCGACGTTGAGCAGCATTCCCCCGGTTGCCGGCCCCGGCAGCACCGCCAAGCCCACCGAGCCGCTCTCAGTGCTGCAGACGGTGTTCGGATACAAGGCTTTTCGGGGCCCCCAGGCCGAGATCGTGGCCCATGTGCTGGCGGGCGGCTCCGCACTGGTGCTGATGCCCACCGGTGGCGGCAAGTCGCTCTGCTATCAGATTCCGGCCCTGTGCCGCGAGGGCACGGCGGTGGTGATCTCACCGCTGATTGCGCTCATGGACGATCAGGTGGAAGCGCTGCGCCAGTGCGGTGTGCGGGCCGGGGCCCTGCATTCGGCTCGCCACGATGGCAGCGCCGACACCTGGAGGGCCCTGACTACCGGCGCGCTGGATCTTTTGTATGTGTCGCCGGAGCGCCTGCTGGCCGGTGATCTCCTGGAGCAACTAAGCCAGCGCCCGATCGCGCTGTTTGCCATCGATGAAGCCCACTGCGTCTCCCAGTGGGGGCACGATTTCCGCCCCGAGTACCGGCAACTGGCGGTGCTTGCCGAGCGGTTTGGCACCGTGCCGCGGCTCGCCCTCACCGCCACCGCCGACCCCCGCACCCAGGCCGACATCGTGCGCCAGCTGGGGCTGGAGCGGGGACGGGTGTTCACCGCCAGCTTCGATCGACCCAACATCCGCTATCTGCTGCGACCCAAGGAGGAGAGCGGCAAGCAGCTGCTCGGCTTTCTGGAAGAGCACCGGGGGGAGGCCGGCATCGTGTATGCCCGCTCCCGCAAGCGGGTCGAGCAGGTGGCCGCAGCGCTGGAGCGGGCCGGCCACGCGGCCATGGCGTATCACGCCGGCATGGAGCCGGAGCGGCGCAGTGCCGTGCTGCAGCGCTTCCGACGCGAGGCCGGTGTGGTGGTGGCCACGATCGCCTTCGGCATGGGCATCGATAAACCCGATGTGCGCTTTGTCGCCCATATCGATCTACCCCGCAGCCTGGAGGCCTATTACCAGGAAACCGGCCGGGCCGGCCGTGATGGCCTGCCGGCGCTGGCCTGGATGGTGCACGGCCCCGGCGATGTGCCGCTGCTGCGGCGCTTCATCGATGACTCCGAGGCCCCGGAGGAGCAGAAACAGCTGGAACACGGCAAACTCAATGCCTTGATCGACTTCACCGAAGCGGGCGATTGCCGGCGTCAGCTGCTGCTGGCCCACTTCGGAGAAACCCTGGCCGCACCCTGCGGCAACTGCGATGTGTGCCTCGAACCGCAGGCCACGATGGAGGCCACCGAACCGGCCCGCAAAGCCCTCTCCGCTGTGCACCGCAGCGGTCAGCGCTTCGGTGCCGCCCACCTGGTGGACGTGCTGATGGGGGCCTCCACGGCCCGTATCCGCGAACTGGGGCACGACCGCCTGAGCGTGTACGGCATCGGTGGCGAACTCGATAAGGAGCAGTGGCGCGCCCTGTTTCGCCAGCTGGTGCAGCGGGGGTACCTGATCAGCGACCCGGAACGACGCGGTGGCCTGCGGTATGGCGCCGACGCCCTGGTGCGGCCCCTGCTGCGGGGCGAAGAGACACTGCACCTGCGGCTGCCCCCGCCCCGCCGGGCGCGCCGGGGAGCCGAAGGCAGGAGTGGGGCGGCCACCAGCAGTGGCAGCGCAGCACACAACGGAGAGGCTCAAGAGCGCTTCGAGCGACTGCGGAACTGGCGACGCGAACAGGCCAGACAGCAGGGGGTGCCGCCCTATCTGGTCTTCCACGACCGCACCTTGATCGAGCTGGCCAACCGGCAGCCGCAAACCCTGGAGGATCTGGCAGCGGTCGTTGGCGTGGGCGCCGCCAAGCTGGAGCGCTACGGGAGCGAGCTGCTGAACGTTTTACAGAACGAGGGCACGATGCAGGCATAAAAACAGCACGACAAGCGTGAATCCGCGCGAGGAAACGTTCACGCATGCCAACGAACATCCGATTCGTAAATGGATTTTCGTGCTGTATGATTTTGCTGTGAGCGCAAAGTTTTGCAATGAGCGACCTGGTGGCCTTTGCCCAACTGGCCTCCACCGAAGGCGTTCTTCAAGCCCAGCTGGTGGCCACCACCACCCCGGAGGAGATCGTGGCCCTGGCCCGCAGCCGGGGCTT
>JAYKGR010000087.1:0-12615 GCA_035285645.1 Cyanobacteriota bacterium
AGGATGCTGGCGCGCTCGATCTTCGGCTGCAGCTGGCCGCGTCGGATTCCGCCACCACCATCGCCGACATGGACATGCTCGGATTCTGATCGTCTGCAACGGTTTGGCCGGGGAGCTCCCCGATCCCCCCATCCGCTCGCCTGGATGAACTCCAGGCTTTGACCGGTGTGCAGCGCCCAGCTCACGTAAAATGCATAAATCTGCATGTTGCGGCGATCCAGTGCGCACAGCGCACAGCCTCAACGCCGATTTATTGGCCGAGGCCAAGGCCTTGGCTGGCCGGGAGAAGGTCACGCTCACCCGTCTGATTGAGGGGGGGCTTGCCCTGCGCCTGCGTCAACACCAGCGCCCATCAGCCGCTGCCCCGCTGCCGCTGCCGGTGCATCAGGGTCGGGGGGGGCTGGCTCCTGCGGTGGCGGACCCCCGCAGCAATCGCGCCCTGCTGGATGCCGCCGATGGGTTGGTGCCGGCGTGACCCCCAATGTGAACGTGCTGCTGGCAGCCTCCCGTTCCGACCATCCGCACCACCGCTGCGCAATGGATTGGGTGGAAGGAGCCCTTGCCGCTGCCGCCCGGGGTGACCGCCTGCGCTTGTTGCCGATGGTGGGTGCTGGCTTCCTGCGGTTGGTCACCCATCCACGGGTGTTTATCGAGCCCACGCCACTGGCTGCTGCCCAGGCATTTCTGGCGGCCCTGCTCAGCGCCGAGGGCGTGGAGCTGCTGCCGCTCGGCGGCGAATGGCCCCTGCTGGAGCCGCTCTGCCTGCAGCACGCACTGGTGGGCAATGCCATCGCCGATGGCTGGATCGCCGCCGCCGTGCTGGCCCGCCGCGAATGCCTGGCGACCTTCGACCGGGATTTCGTCCCCCTTCTGCCGGCACGTCAGTTGGTTTTGCTCAACCCCTGAGCCGCGTTGGGCAGGCCGAAGTTGGACAACACACCTACGGAGCCAGCCTGGCCTTGTGCAGTCGGCTCTTCTCATACCAGGCGGCGATCTCCGGCGCCCAGCTCTGCATGTGCGGCCACATCAGGTCGCAGAGCGCGCGGATCTCCTCCTGGGCATCGAGCTTGGCGCGCAGATCCATGAAGTGCAGAAACGCTCGCAGCGAGAAGCTCACCACGAAGTGCTGGCGATAGTCGAAGGGCAGGATGCCGCGGGCGTGCTCCTCGGCGAAGCCGGCATCGAGCAGGTCGCGGTAGCGCTCGGCGGTGGTGCGGCAGAGATCGAGATCGATCGCCCGTTGTTCGATCGAATAGTGATACTTTTTGCCTTTGCGGTCGGCATAGTCGCCCACTGGACGCAGATAGAACACCTCTTCGAGCTCCAATTCGCCCCGGGCGGCGCGGCAGATGCGCTCGCCGGTATACCGCATCGACTGCACATCGAAGCTCACGCCAACCCGGTGGGTGCGCGCCTGCTGCATCACCGAATGGGGGAACCAGCCCACGTTGAGCGCGATCTGGGCGTGCTCCAAGGGGCCGTAGTGGCCCCGCTCGCCGGCCAGCAGCCGTTTCACGCAGATTTCGCCGGCGCGGGTCTCATCCGGCCAGTCGGCGCGGTCGGCCGCCACGAACCCTTCGCTGTAGTCCTGGTGCATCGCGGCATAGATGCACTGCTGGGGATTGGGTGTGGCGCTGAGGCAGACAACCTGGAAGCGGGGATCCATCGCGGTGGAGGCAATCAAGGGGTTGGAGACCAGGGAGCGGCTGCTTCAGCCGTGGCTGCGCGGTCCGGCCGGGCTGGTTCCCGAACTCGCTTCGCCAGGCGGCTGCTCGGCCAGGCTGCTGGTGGCGCCTACCCCAGCCAGCACCGGCAGGGGCTGCTGATCAATCAGAGCGATCGCCAGGCTGTTGAGCTCGGCCCGGCTGCGGGCACCGATCGCGCGCCCCACGGAGGCGCCGCGACTGTCAAACAGCTCCAGATGGGGAATGCCGTTCACCCCATAACGCTCCAGCTCGGGTTGCCAGCGGGGGTTGTCCACATTCAGCAGCACCACGTTCAGTTGGTCGTGCGTGTGTCGCTCCAGCTCCACCATGGCGGGAGCCATGGCCCGGCAGGCTTCGCACCAGTCGGCGTAAAACTCCACCAGGGTGGGCCGACCGCTGGCCAGGGCCGTCACCGGATCTGGCGAGCGTCGTGCGAGGGCCTCCAGCGGCTCTTCCGCGAGCAGGTCACCACGCAGCCACACCAGCATCACGGCCAGCAGCGCTGCCACGGCGGCCAGGATCATCCGCTCGCGTCGTCCGGGGGAGGCTTCGGGCGGTGGATTGGGGGCCATGGCCATCGTCAGGGAACTGCAGCCAGCCGCACTTTGGCAGGGGTGAGGCCCGCTCGGCGTTGCTAGCGTCAGACCGAGAAGGCTGCAAAAAGCCTCTGGCTTTCCCACCATGCGGCGGCGCCTCACCCTTCATTTCCCTCGGGAGGCGGTGCATCAGCCGATCACTTACCGCCTGGCGGTCGACTTCGACGTGGCGGCCAAGATCTTGCGGGCCCAGATCGCTCCCAACCAGAGCGGCACCATGGTGGTGGAGCTCTCCGGGGATATCGACGAACTGGCAGCCGCAGAGGCCTGGCTGCAGCGCCAGGGTCTGCGGCTCGATCGGGTCACCGGAGACATCGCCATCGATCCAGACCGTTGCGTCGATTGCGGGATCTGCTCCAGCGTCTGCCCCAGCGGTGCCCTGCGCTTTGATCAGCCCAGCCAGCGTTTGCAGTTTGCCGCCCAGCGCTGCCTGGTCTGCGAGCAGTGCATTCCCAGCTGTCCGCTGGAGGCCATCTCCCTGGTGCTCAGCCCGTGATGCGGCTGTTTCTGCTGCCGCTGCAGGCCCCCATGCTGGTGCTGCTGGTGGGGGTGTGCACCTATCTGGGGCACCACTGGAGCCTGCCCGATGGCCCTGGCGGCCCGCTCCAATCGCTGCACGTCTGGCTGGTGGAGTGCGCCCAGGCCTTGTTGGTGGTGGTGGTCTGCACGATCCCCGATGTGCTCCTGCAGCGTCTCAGCCTGATGATGGCGGCCAGCCGGGTGCTCAGCCTCGTGGTCACCCTGCTGCTGGTGATCATCGGCGGCCTGTATCTGATCCATCTGGATGTGCTCTCGAGTGTGTTGATCGTGGGCAGCGCCGTGCTGCTCACCCGCCTTGATCTCGTGCGGGTGCGCATGCTGCCCTCGCCCCTTGTCACCACCCTCCTGCTGGCTGCTCTCGTGCTGGCCGGCCTCAGCCTCGGCCGTTGGCTCAGCGCCCCCGGCCTGATGCGTGCCTGGTCACTGCTGAGCTGAGATATCTCAGGCGCACGGGGGCTGCCGCTGGGGGTTTTGGTAGGTCCAGAGGTTGCCGAGCACTTTTTTCACATAAAGGCGGGTTTCGGGGTAGGGAATCGCCTCCACCCACAGCTCCGGATCTTCGTTCAGCTTGGGGTTCAGCCACCCCTGCACCGCTCCTGGCCCAGCGTTGTAGCTGGCCACGGCCACCAGCGGCTGGCCCCCCCATTGATCCAGCAGCTGCCGCAGATAGCGTCCCCCCAGGCGCGCATTCAGCTCGGGATCTTCCAGCTCCGCGTCGCTCAGCTGCCGGCCCGCCAATTCGGCGGCGGTGTCGGGCATCAACTGCAGCAACCCCACCGCTCCGGCCCCCGATCGCACGCCGGGGCTGAAGCGCGACTCCTGCCGAGCCACCGCCGCCAGCATGAAAGGCGGCAGACCTTCAGCCTGCTCCACCGCCGCCAGCATCGCCCCATGGCGAAGCGGGTGCAGCTGGCGTTCCAGCAGGGTGTGGCGCTGGCACTGGCGTGGATCGAGGCGCAGGCTGGCCAGTTCCAGCTGGCCCAGCCCTGTCCAGTCATCGCCCACCCCCTGTCGCAGCCGCCCTTCCAGCAGCAGCTCCTCGCTGCTGCTGGGTGGCTGCCCGCGGCGCTGGGTGCGCCAGAGCTCCCAGGTTTCCTCCGTCAGATTGAGGCGCCAGAGTTGATCGAGCCGGGCATCGCCGCTGGCGAGGGGTTCCCAGCCTTGGGCTTGGGAAGCGTTGCGGCGCCTGGGCGTGCGTTGCAGGTCGCCGAGGCCCAGGCGCACCGCCGAGCGCCAGCCGTAATAGCCCGAGGGGTGGTGCCGTTGCAGGGCCTGCCATGTCGCCGTGGCGCTGCGGCGATCGCCCAATCTCCACTGGAGGTCGCCGATCCAGAAGCGCTGGCGTGCCGCCAGGGGCCGCGGCAGCCGCTCCGGTGGGATCGCCTGTAGCAGCGTGAGGGCCGCCGCCCAGCGGCCCTCCAGCAGGCGCAAGCGCGCCACCTCCCACTGCAGATCCCATGTGGCGCGGTCGTTCGGGAACTGCCGCAGCACCGCCAGGGCCCGGCTGTCGCGGTTGTCTTCCGTCGCGTTGGTGGCGATGGCCAGGGCCTGGCGCGCCAGCACCGGGGCGCTGCGGCGGGCGTTGGCCGGCAGCTGGGCCAGCTGGGCCAGCCCCGCTTCCCCGGGTTGCTGGCTGAGCAGCCGCAGGGCCTCATCGGCCTCGGTTGGGGCTGGCGGGCGCCGGGTCACCAGAGCCACCAGGCGGGCCTGGCCCTGGGGAGCCTGTTCTCTAGGGCCCCGCAGCAGTGCCTTGGCCAGGATCAGCTCCCCAGCCGGGCTGATCTGGCCGCGATCTCCCAGGCAGGCCAGGGCAGCTGCGCCATCGCCCAGCTCCGCCAGGCCCGCCGCCAGGCTCCCCCGCGCGCTGGGGCTGAGTGGGGTGGCTTGGCGGCAGGCGGCCCGCAGCCTGTCTTCAGCGCCGGGCCACCGGGCTCCCCAGCGGGCCAGGTGCAAGGCGCCCCGCTGCCGTTCGGCGGGCTCGGGGCCCGCCTCCAGTGCCGCGGCCAGGGCCGCTGGATGGGCTGGCCAGCGCTGCAGCAGTTGGCGCCGCAGCTGCGGTTGTTGTCGGCCCAGGTGATACAGGGCATCCGCGCTGATCGGATCTCCGGCGAATCGCTGCAACAGCTGTCGCCAGAGCTGCAAGGCCCGTTCCTCGCGCCCCAAGGCACCGGCGGTGAGGGCTGCTCGACGCAACACCAGCGGGGCCAGGGGGTCGAGCCCCCAGCCCTGGGCCTGCAGCAGCTGGGCCCGGGCGGCCTGATCCCCTCTGGCTGCCGCTCGGCTGTCGAGCAGCAGGGCCGCTTCGCGTCGTCGCCCTGGATCGGGCGACCAGCGGTGCAGGCGCTTCAGCTCCGCCTCACGCGCGGCAGGCGTGAGCGGAGGCCGCAAGGTCTGCAGGCCGGCGCGACCAGCGGTGATCACCAGCCCTGCGCCCAGGCACGAGATCGCCAGGAGTACGGGAAGGCGATCCATCGACCTGACGGTGCATGCTGCAGCATTCTGAATAGCAGCTCTCACCTCCCGGAATGGCCAGCCCCCCTCCCGGCTTGCCTGGAGCGGCCCAGCGCCGGCGTGCCTGGCTGTCGGCGTTGCTCGCCGGTCTCGTCATGCTGCTGCGACCGTGGCCCCCGTTTCTGTGGATGCCCGGCTGGTGCGTGGGTCTTCTGCTGTTGTGGGCCCTTGGCGAGGCGATGGGCTGTCTGTGGTGGCCGCGGCGTTGGCGCTGAACCGGGCCGAGTAATCTGGCCCCCAAATCAGGAGGCGCCCATGGCGGAGGCCAGCTTCGGCACCGATGGCATCCGCGGTTGTGTGGGCGAGGCCATCACGGCGGAGCTGGCCCTGCAGGTGGGCTTCTGGAGCGGTGTGGTGCTGCCGGCCCAAGGCCCGGTGCTCATCGGCACCGACTCGCGCTGGAGCGCTCCCATGCTGGTGGCAGCCCTCAGCGCCGGCTTGGCGGCCGCCGGCCGCGAGGTCTGGCAGCTGGGTCTGTGCCCCACGCCGGCGGTGCCCGGCACCATCCGCCGCTGCGGTGCTGCGGGCGGCCTGATGGTGTCCGCCAGCCACAACCCTCCCCACGACAACGGCATCAAGCTGTTCGATGGCTTTGGTGCCAAGCTGGGTCGTCAGATGCAGCAGGCGATCGAGGCCGGTTTGCGCGGCCAGGCCGCGCCGCCCCAGCGCCTCGGCAACGGTGCTGTGCAGCTGCGCCACGATCTGCTGGCCGACTACCGCCGCTCCCTGGTGGCCAGCGCCCTCGGCCGCCGTCTGGATGGGGTGGCGGTGGTGCTCGACCTCTGCTGGGGGTCAGCCACGGCCTGTGGCGCTGAGGTGTTTCGCGAACTCGGCGCCGACCTCACCGTGCTCCATGGCGAGCCGGACGGCCAGCGCATCAATCAGAACTGCGGCAGCACGCACTTGCAGGCTCTCCGCCAGGCGGTGCTGGAGCAGGGGGCGGCCATGGGGTTTGCCTTCGATGGCGATGCCGACCGCATGCTTGCCGTGGATGGTCGCGGTCGGGTGGTGGATGGGGATCAGATCCTCTACCTCTGGGGATCCGCCCTGCAAGACAAGGGTCAGCTGCCTGAGCAGCGCATCGTGGCCACCGTGATGTCGAATCTCGGTTTCGAAAAAGCCTGGCAGGCCCGCGGCGGCTTGCTGGAGCGCACCCCCGTCGGCGACCAGCACGTGCATGCGGCGATGGAGCAGTTCGGTGCTGGTCTGGGGGGTGAGCAGTCGGGGCACATCCTCTCGGCCCGCCATGGCATGAGCGGTGATGGCCTGCTCACCGCTGTGCAGGTGGCCACCCTGATCCACCAGGGTGGCGGCAGTCTGGCCGACTGGCTCGACAGCAGCTTTCGCCCCTACCCCCAGCGTTTGGTCAACGTCACCGTGTCTGATCGGCAACGCCGAAGCCAATGGCAGCTCTGCGAGCCCCTCTGCCAGGCGGTGGCTGCCGCCGAGGCCGCCATGGCCGATCAGGGGCGGGTGCTGGTGCGGGCCAGCGGCACTGAGCCGATCCTCCGGGTGATGGTGGAAGCGGCGGATCAGGACTTGGTGGATCATTGGTGTGAACAGCTGTCGCGCCAGGCGGAGCTGCACCTCACCTGAGGCTTGCTGCCCGCTCCTGGCGGCCCGTCAGATCCGGATCAGGTCGCCGGCCATTTGCAGGGCACCGCTGCATGCATCGGCCTGCGGTCCCATCAGCCGGGCGTGCGGCAGCATCTCCGCGAGGCCCTGCTGCAGCGCCGCTGCCAGGCCAGGCAGGTGGTGCACCGCCCCTCCCATGGCACACACCGGCACCGGAGTGGGCAGGTTGAGCCGGCAGGCCACCGCCGCGGCCATCGCCGCCAGCGCCTGGCCTGAGGCCGCCACGATCCGCTGCGCGTCGCTGTCTCCCGCGGCCGCGGCCGCGGCCACCACGGGGGCCAGGCGAGCGAAGCTAGCGGCACCAAAGCCATGGGCCACCACCTGCGCCTTGATGGCCTGGGCGGCGCCCGCCTCGCCGGGGGTCACCCCCAGGGTCTGCCACAGGGCGGGCAGTAGGGCGCTGGGGGGGTGACGGCCATCGGCCATCCGCAAGCTGAGGGCCAAACCGTCGCGGCCGATGTCCATGGCCGAGCCGGCTCCATCGAGCAGCCACCCCCAGCCGCCGCACCGATGTTCCCGGCCCTGGTCATCGCGCCCCACGGCGATCGAGCCGGTGCCGCTGATCAGCACGACGCCGGGACTGGTGCCGAAGGCTCCCCGCAGAGCGGTGCGCTCATCGCCGCACACCTGCACCCGCTCCGTTGGCAGGCCCAGAGCTGCGGCGGCGATGGCCTGGCCTTGGGCCTGCACCTCGCTCCCCTCTTCGATGCCGCTGGCCCCCACCGCCGCCGCCCGCAGATCCCCCAACTCCCCACCACTGGCGGCCAAAGCGCTGGTGAGGCTGTCCATCAGGGCTGCGCCGAAACGCTCCGCGCCCTCCGGGGCCGCCAGATGGCAGACCCCAGGCCCCTCGCCTTCGCCCACGGCTGCGCCATCGCTGGCGCGGGCCAGTCGGCAGCGGGTGTGGGTCTGGCCGGCATCGAACCCGGCGATGAGCGGTGCCCCCATCGGCGCCTGCCAGGGCGATGGCCCGTTCCGTTCAGCCATCGCGATCGGCGGTGACCACCGGGCCAGCGGCCGCGGCCGCCACCGTGGCCAGAGCGAACAGGGCCACCAGCTGCACCTCAGGCCTGAAGAAGATGGTATCGGTGAGGCCTTGCACGATCAGGCCGAGGGCCATCGCCAGGGATCCGAGCGCCGGCAGGGCCAGGGGGCCATCGCCGCGCCCCACGACCAGGCTGTTGCGCACCATCGCCAGCACCAGCCCCGCGCCTGCCAACAGCCCCGGAATGCCCGCTTCCACCAGCAGTTCCAGGGGGATCGAGTAAGCGCTGAGGGCATTGAATTTCGGCTGCTGATACTGGGGGTAGATCAGATTGAAGGCGTCATTGCCGGGGCCGATGCCGATCCAGGGGCGGGCCTGAATCATCTGCAGCACCGCCGTCCACACGTTGATGCGGAAGTTGTTGGAGCTGTCTTCGCGGCCTGCCACCAGGCTCATCACCCGCACCCGCAAGGGCTCCACCTGACTGATCAACACCACGAGCAGCACGGCTCCGCCCCCCAGCAGCAGCAGCGGCAGGACCCGTCGCCAGAATGGCGGCCACTGGCGGGTGGCCCGCAGGGTCAGCAGCAGGCCAATGGCCGCCAGCGCCACCACCAGCCCCATCCACGCCCCGCGGCTGTAGGTGAGCACCAAGGCGATCAGCCCGAAGACAAGACACGCCAGGGCAAACAGCCTGCGGGCTGCGCCCTGCCAGCGCACCAGGGCCACCACCGCCAGGGGCAGGGTGGCCAGCAGGAAGCCTCCCAGCAGATTGGGGTTCTCCAGGGTGCTGTAGATGCGGATCGTGCCTTCTGCCACCGAATTGGCATCCGACCAGCGGGCCAGGGCACTGGTGTCGCCATAGAGCTGGCGAATGCCGATCACGCTGGTGATCAGTTCACCGGCCAACAGGGCCGCCACGATCCTGTCCCACCAGCCGGGGGCACGGGTGAGCAGCTGGCGTGCCAGGGCATAAACCCCCAGGTAGCTCAGGAGTTTGAGCAGCCCCTTGAAGGCTGCCTGGGGTACGGGCGAGAAGCCGGTGGCTACCACAACCACCGCGAGCACCACCAGCAGCCAGCCGTTGATGGCCCCGATGCGCCCTGGCGGTGTCGTCAACGACCACACCAGCCAGAGCAGGCCGCAGGCCGCCACCAGCAGGGCCAACCCCGCCCGGGTGACCAGAGGCAGGCCTGCCATGAGGGCGCAGAGCACCAGCCCCGCCAGAGGCTCGAGCTGGGTGGCCAGGGGCCCGCTGCTCCAGCGGCCAAACATCCCCTGCCAGCGCAGCAGCCAGGGGGTGGGGGCGGAGATGGGAGCCATCAGGCAGAGGGGCTGGCAATGGCTGAATTATCCGTTGCTCCCATCGCTGCTTCGAGCCTGCCCAGCTCTGCCGCAGGGCGATGGTTGCGGCGCAGCAGCACGCGGTACACCGGGAGCCCCTGACCCAGCACGTGCAGCTCCCGTTCGGTGGCCACCGGCAGCGGGTTGGTGGTTCCCCAGGGGTGGGAATCCCCTGGCGGGCGTTCGAAGCAACCACTGGCCTCCACCAGCTCCAGCATCGGGGTGATCACGGCCTCCACATCGCTCTGCAAAAACAGCTCCCGACCGGGGGCCAGGGCGAGGCAGAGGGCCCTTGCCAGCCCGGGTTGCAGCACCCGCCGTTTGCGGTGCCGCTTCTTGAACCAGGGATCTGGAAATTGCAGCGTCACCAGTGTGAGCAGGGTCGGCGGCAGCGTCAGCAACCACTCCACCAGGCTCACGTTGGCGTTACCGAACACAAAGCGCAGATTGGCCAGGCCTGCGGCCTGGCGATGCGCCTCAGCCGCCTCCACCAGAGGTTGGCGGATGTCCAGCCCCAGGTGGTTGCGCTCCGGATGTTGGGTGGCCATCGCCAGGAGAAACCGCCCGCGGGCGGCACCGATGTCGAGGTGCAAAGGCCGATCTGGCTGTGCAAACAGCTCTGCCGCGCTCGGCAGGGGCCTGGGCTGCTGGTGATAGCGGCTCAGGGGATTGACGTGCTGACGGACCATCGGCTTAGGGCGTGCCGCAGGGCACCAGGAACGCCCAGGCGGCCGTATAGCCGTGCAGATGGGTGATGCCACCGATCGGGGCGATCTCGCCGTTGCAGAACACACCCGCTATTGGCAGATCGGCAAAGGCCTCCCGGCAGAGGCTGACATCGCCGTCGTCGCGCTGATGCAGGCCCTGGCCCCGGCCGAGACAGGCAAACAGGAGGCCGGCCAGCGGTTGGGGTGTGCGTCCGGCCTGGCGGTTGAGCAGCTGGCGTGCCTCCTGACGGGAGCTGGCCCCATCGCGTAGTTGAAACTGCACCTTCTGACCCACGCGGATGCGTTCGGCGACGGCCACAGCCCCGTTGCGGGGATCCACACCGATCAGGTTGCGCACCACGAAGGCTTCGAGAGGATCGTCGTCGCTCGGCAGATCGAAGCTGCTCTGGCCCACCCCCAGAAACAGCGAGTGGCGCACCTGCTCGCGCTCCTCGGGGCTGAGCCCCACCAGAATGCTCTGCAGGGCGGATACGGGGCTGTTGCGCTGGGCGCCGCGACTGAGCTGCAGCACCACGTTGCGCTGAGCCTGCTCCACTTCGAACACCGGGCCGATCGGCCGGCAGCCCTGGGCCACCACCGCCTCCAGCCGCCAGGCACCCGCGATCAAACAGCCCACCACGCCGCTGCGCACCGATCCTTGCTCGGTGTCGCCGAGCAGCAGTGAGCCATGGCCAGCGGCGTGCTGGCCGGCCACTCCGCCCAGTTTCACGGCGCCGGGCCAGGCGTAGTCCAGTCCGCTGATCAGGTCGGCCAGGCCCGGGCTGGCCGGATCGCCAAGCACCAGGAGCGAGGGCGGCGTGGTTGGATCGAGCTCTGTTCGCGCCTCGCCGTCGCCGGGTGGAATCAGGGCCCGCCAGGGTTCGGCAGGCCCATCGAGATCGGGCAGATCGGCGGTGTCGATGGCAAACGGTCGCAGCTCGGCGCCGGGCAGGCGCAGCAGCAGCACGCTCAAGGTCGGTTCCTGCTCCCGCTCATGGGGAATGCCGTCGCTGCCCGTGCCCACCACCCCACCGCCGAGGCAGCCGAGCCAATGGCGGCTGCGCAGGCGGCGCTGCAGCAAGGGCAACAGGCGTGGTAGATCGCTCGCATAGCTGGCCGAAGCGAAGACCAGAGCCAGATCGGCGGTGCCGGCGCCCAGCAGTGCCCGCGTCACCGATGCCACCGCGTCCTCGATCGACACGCCGCCAGCCAGGGCGGTGCGGCACCAGGGGGCGCGGTCGCGGCGCGCCAGCCAGGGGATGGGCGGAAGACCTGCCATGGCCGGACCCTACCGTCTGGCGGGCGCACGGATAATGGCGCCTTACCGAACCGCCACCGTGCCGGATCCGCTGCTCCGCTCCCTCGTCTGGCTCGACGTGCGCCTGGGCGTGCTGTTCGCCGTGGCGCTGCCGCTGGTGTTGCTGGTGTGGTCGGGGGTGCGGCGAGAAGCTGCCATCCTGCGATTGCTGGGTCTCTATTGGAAGGTATCCAGCCTGCTGCTGATCACCGTGCTCCTCCTCACCGACGCTCGACCGGTGGCGTTTGTACTGTTGCCCCTGGCCCAGTTGCTGATCGTGGTCACGCTGTGGTTCTGGGTGGATCTCAACGAGGAGCTGGCCGATTTGCCGCCCTGGCGAGCCCTCCCCCTCACGGTGCGGATCTGGCGCTGGAGCCTCAGCCTGCTGATGCTCGCCGGGTCTGCCCTGTCCGCCCTGGCGCTGCCTTGCTTGGGGGGTGGCGGCGCCAGGGCGGCCTGCCGGGTGTGGCAAGAAGCCCCCGCTGGTCTGCACCTGGGCCTGCAGCGCCTGTTTGATTTCGTGTTCGGCGGCACCTGGACCCCCGCCGTGGCGGCGTTTGTGGGTTATGTGGCCCTGGTGGCCTACGGCGTAGGACTGCTGCAGTGGCTCGTGGTACGGCTGCCCCGCCAGGGGAGGATGGCGGGGGAGTTCTGATGACGATCGCCGAACTCCTGGCCGCTCTGGAAACCATCAGCCGCGATCATCCCCGCCGTGTGCTGCGCCTACAGGGCCAATTGCCGCCCGATCACGATGGCGTCGCCGAACCGTTTGACGTGCTCATCTTCCGCGGCTTCTCCAGCAGCGTGACCCATCCCACGTCTGTGGATCCCGATCAGCCGCTGCTGCCCGAGGGCAGCCTGGTGAAGAGTGCCGTCCTGCTTCAGGGGCCGCTCCAGACCGATGGATCGACTGCTTTGGCCGGCCCTCTGCCGGCGGATTGGTTTCTCGTGGCCGATCGTTGGCGTTGACCTGGGGGCGTTGATCTACTCCGGCGCGGGCGTCAGGGGCGCCGCCAGCGCTTCGGCCAGCCACCACCAGCACGTTCCTCGGGCGGGGGCGATTGGGCGAAAAACTGACGACGAGCCTGGTCACTGCGGTTGGCCCAGGGCCAATGGGGCGCGCCAAGGTTGCGCGAATAGTCCCGTAGTTCCGCCACGGTGAAGGTGAAGCCCCGGCTGCGGGCCAGGGCCACGATCTCCTCCGGGGTGGTGGTGGCCACCAGCTGGGCTTGAAGAACGCCTTCGGTGGAGGCCAGTTGGGCAAAGGCCACCAGGTCGCTCATTGCAAAACTTT
>JAYKGR010000088.1:0-16313 GCA_035285645.1 Cyanobacteriota bacterium
CGCCTACGCCATGGAGGCCTCCTCAAGACGTCTTCTGCGGAGCTCCTTGGCCCGGAGCTTCTGCTCGGCCTTGGTGATCCAGCGCTGGTAGTGGCGCCGATGAACCGTTTCGGAGTGGCCGAGGGATTCGGCTGCATCGGCCGTGGTCCAGAGCGGAATCAGCTCGGGGGTGCAGTGCACCCGTCTGGCCCAGCAGTGCCTCAGGTCGTAGGGGGTCAGCTTGCGTCCATCAGCGCTGACGGGTGGCGCCAGGCGACTGCAACGGGTAGAGACAGCCTGGCCAATGATGTTGTTCGGCCGGTCGGTGCGGATCGAGGGCAGGCGCATCTCCCGCAGCCGCCAGCGCTCGACCCACTCTTCGGGTGCTGGGTGGGAAATGTGAAAGCCCGTTTTCGTCTCTGGCAGCACGGTCACCAGGGCGTCTTCGTCGGGGGGACCCTCCAGGTGGAACACCTCATGGGGCCGCAGCCCATAGGTGGCCAGCATCCCGAACACCCACTGCCATTTGGGCCGATCCTCCATGTGGTCGATCCAGCGCACGATGGCGTCGTCAGGAGCCAGCAAGCGGTCCGCAACTGAGGTCGCCCGGTAACGGGAGCGTTGGCGCAGGTTCAGAACGTCTTCCCTGCGCAGGCCCTGAAGTCCTGCCTCAATGAACTTGATGGCGGTGTCACAGCGGGCCAGGTAGTCCCTGCGGCCGCAGTCCTGCTCTTCGATCCAGTGCAGGATTGCTTCTGCAGTCGGGCTGTTCTCCCGCTTGGCGAGGGCATTGAAGTGGGAGTTGAAGGCCGTGGTGCTGCGCAGACCCTGGGTTTCCAGCAGCTTCCGGGTGGCGTGGACGAGCATCGCCCAGCCGCTGAAGCCTGACGGGGTGCCGGAGCGGCCGCCAAACAGCCCGACGGGGGGGTTTCCGCCACTGAGATGGGTGGTCTGGGCCAGCTGGTAAGCATTGGGCCAGGCCTCCGGATCAGAAGGGCGGAGACCGGTGCTGCGTACCAGGGGAGGCTGGCGGAATGGACCGCGCAGGTAGATGAAGGGGCTCTGGTTGGTCAGGCGGAAGCGGAAGGGGTTGCCGTTGGCCTTGAGCTGGCTGTTCCAGGTCTTGATCTGCAGGGCAGGAGTCTGGGCCACGGGGCAAAGGGGGCAGGGGGCGCAAATGGGCCCGTTTTGCAGCCCTTACAAATTATCTACCAAACACTCTACAAAAATGGCCCCTCAGGAGGCGTCTAGTTGAGTCACGCTGAGACAGCTGGAGGCATTTGAGACAAATGAGGAGGCCCCCAGTTCCCTGCTCTTGCAAGGGATCTGAGGGCCTGGACTGGGGTTTGTGAGAAAGCCGGTGACTGGATTTGAACCTGCGACCTACTGATTACGAATCAGTTGCTCTACCGCTGAGCTACACCGGCATTTCAGCGAACTTAGCATTCAGGGCACCAACACAGTCTGTCCATGGCCTTCAACACCCCACCATCAAAGCGGCCTCTGGAGCCCGAGATGCGCCGTCGTCTGCTGGAGGAGGTGCGCACACCCTGGCGCGGTTTGCGCCGGGCTCTTTGGCTGGCCCTGGCCGCTTCTGGGGGAATCGGCCTTGCGGCCATGGCGCTGCGGTCAGCTTCGGGGGAGGCCGTCGCCCCCCTCGACCTCGTCATTCAGGTCGGAGCTTTGCTCCTGTTCGGCGGTCTGCTCTGGTTGGACCGTCGTCGAGACAGCACCGAAGTCCTCAAGTCCTGATGCGTCCTGCCTCCGCTCCCCCTGTATCCCAGCCTCTGATGGCTCTGGAGCTGCTGTGGATTGGTGCAGAGTCCTCTCTTCGCTCTGCTGCTTGACGCTCTGCTGCTTGGCGCTCGGTGGCTCACCCTGCGTCTCAGCTGGCTGCAGAGCAGGCAGGAGCAGCAGCGGCAGGCCCAGGCAGAGGCGCTCGGTGCTGAGTTGGATCTCAGTCATCGGTTCCGTGGCCTGTACGCTCGAAGTTGAGCGGCTCAGCAGCCAGAGCGACTGGATCAGTTGCTGCCAATGCCAGAGCAGGAGTGCCAGGACGGGCATCGCCAACACAAGGCTTACCAGTCGGTTGCCGTCCTGGAGAGGAGAAAACGGTGCAGCCAGAGCAGCAACGGCATCCAAGCGCCACAGGATGCCGACCAGGAGAGCGCTGCCCCCCAGCAGTCCGAGGCGGAGTGGCAGGTTGTGCTGAAGTGTGGATAGGCGCCGCTGCAGTGGGCTTCTGGCCTGGGCAGGCACCTGCACAAGCAGCAGCGAGCAGCAGTCGGCTGGACACTGCCAGAGCAACACCGATGGTGCCACCACGCCGAGCCCGGCAAGCAGCACGCGCTCCAGCCAGGGATAGGGGCCCGGATCGGCCCCTGCCAGCAGCAACAGCAGCAGCAAGAACTCGAGAGGTAGGGCCCCCAGTGCGATCAGCTGTAGCCAGAGCAGGGGCTCGCTGCGGGGATTCACGGCCGGGGGCCTCCTGGTTTTGAGAATCAGGTGCTGAGGGTGCGACGCTGGGTCACCAGTTTGAAGGCCTCAATTCGATCGCCTTCCTGCCAGTTGCTGAAGCGATCGCAGGCAACGCCGCACTCGAAGCCCGTGGCCACCTCCTTGACGTCGTCCTTGTTGCGGCGCAGGGAGTCGAGATCACCTTCGAACACTTTTTCCTTGCCACGCCAGACGCGTGCCTTGCAGTTGCGCTGCAATTTGCCCGACGTGACGTAGCAGCCAGCAACGGCGCTCTTGCCGATGGTGAACACAGCCCGCACCTCGGCTTCGCCGAGGGGCTCTTCGACAAGCTCCGGCTCCAGCAAGCCTTCCATGGCGAGCTGAATGTCCTCCAACAATTTGTAGATGACGTCATAGTCGCGGACGTCGACACCCGTGGCATCGGCGGCGCGCTTGGCTCCGGGGGCCATGGATGTGTTGAACCCCACGATGACGGCACCAGAGGCAGCGGCAAGATCAACGTCGGTTTCGGTGATTTCGCCAGGAGCGGACAACAGAACCCGCACCTGGACTTCGCCTTGGGGCAATTGTTCCAGCGACCCGAGGATCGCTTCGACACTGCCTTGGACGTCGGCCTTGAGAATCAGGTTGAGCTCCTTCAGTTCGCCTTCGCTGGCCTGACCGGACATGGAGGCCAGGGAGACACGGCGGGAGGCCATCTGCTGGGCCAGACGGGTGGCGCGAGCTTCGCTGGCTCGGTCGCCCACAACGGATCGGGCGATCTTTTCGTCGGGATACACCTCGAACTCGTCGCCTGCGGTGGGGACTTCGCTGAAGCCAAGGGCCTCCACCGCATAGGAGGGACCTGCCGCCTTGACCCGTTTGCCGGTGTCGTCGACCATGGCCCGCACTTTGCCGAGCACGGGCCCAGCCGCCAGGACATCACCGGTACGCAGCGTGCCGTTCTGAATCAACAGGGTGGCCACCGGGCCCTTGGCCTTGTCCAGGTGAGCCTCAATCACGGTGCCTCGAGCCATTCGGTCGGGATTCGCCTGCAGATCCTCCACCTCGGAGACCAGCAGGATCATCTCGAGCAGCTTGTCGATGTTTTCCCCCTTGATGGCACTCACCGGGACCATCACGGTGTTTCCACCCCAGTCCTCAGCGACCAGCTCCTGGCCTGACAGCTCCTGCTTGACGCGATCCGGGGAGGCGCCTTCCTTGTCGATCTTGTTGATGGCCACCACGATGGGAACCTTGGCGGCGCGGGCATGGCTGATCGCCTCAAGGGTCTGGGGACGGACGCCGTCATCGGCGGCAACCACCAGAACGGCGATGTCTGTGACCTTGGTGCCGCGGGCACGCATGGCCGTGAACGCCTCGTGCCCCGGGGTGTCCAGGAAGGTGAGCTTGCGGGCTTGGCCGGCCTGTTCGATCTCCACCTGGTAGGCACCGATGTGCTGGGTGATGCCACCGGCCTCGCCGGCAGCCACCCGGGTCTTGCGGATGGCATCGAGCAGGCTGGTCTTGCCGTGGTCCACGTGACCCATCACGGTGACGACTGGTGGGCGGCGGATCAGGTGAGCCAGATCGCTTTCCTCGATCATTTCCACCGTCTTGGCGGCAGCCTCCTCAACGTCGTCCTCGAGAACCGGAACCCCAAACTCTTCGGAAACGGTTTCGATCGTTGCCAGGTCGAGGCTCTGGGTGACCGTGGCGATGATCCCCTTGAAGAACAGGCTCTTGATGATCTCGGAGCTTTCCACACCGAGTTTTTCTGCCAGTTCCTGCACGGTGAGGTTGCCCTCCGGCACGATCAGCATTTCGGGACGCTGCTGCTTCGCCTCCCGGGCTGCACGCAGTTCCATCGCACGGCGTCGCTGCCGCTGACGGGTGGTTTCTTTCTTCCGCTTGCGCACAGCCACGGTGGGCTTGTTCGCTGCCGTTGGCGCGCTGCGCGGCTTGGCGGGTCTGGCCAGGCTCGCCTGCAGCACAATGGCTTCCTGTTCACCCGCGTAGCCGCTGGTTTCGGCGGTGAGGGCATCATCGTTCTCGCCGATGATGTGAACTTTGGGCCGCTGCCGTTGGGGCGAACGGCTGCGCAGCGCCTCAAGTTTGGCGCTGTCATCCCAGTCAGGACGGCGGGGTCGGCCTGCCGGTCCGACAGCAGTGGGTCGTGCCCCAGGGCGGCGGGGTGCCGTCGGCGGCTGCGCCGTGGGTCTGACCAGGTCCGGAGTCGGGGTTGTTGTCGGAGTGGCTTCGCTGCGTTCGGCCGGCCGGCGCGGCGGTGGTGCCGGGGTGCGGCCAGAGGGCTTCTGCAACTGCATCAGCTGGCCGGGTGCCACTGGTTTGCGCATCCCGGATGGCATGCCGGGACGATTCGGCGCTGAGGGCCGGCCCGTACCTGATCCTGCAGCCGTTCCTGTTCCACTGCCCGAGGTGCTGTCCCGGCGGATCGGCTTGCCCACCAGTTCCAGAGGAGTGGGGCTTGGCCGGCCGCCCTGGCCGGCCGGTCGGGGCGGCGGGGCAGTGCCCTGTCGCTGGGGGCCTGGCCTCTGGCCCATGGGTGGACGCCCGGCCGGAGGAGCAGGTCGGGTGCCACCACCCGCACCACTGACCGGTTTGCCGACAAGCTGGGGCCTGCCGGGGGACGATCCTCCGGGACGTGCGGGGACCTCCGGCTTTCGGCTTGGAGCCGCTGCGGCCGGTCGGGTGGGTTTGGAGGTGATCACCACAGGCGGTTTGGCTGGCACCGCCAGGGGCTTGCTCGGGCTTGGCGAGCGCGGCGCGGCTGCAGTCGGGCGAACCGGTGCAGGCGTTGCCGGACGGCTGGGTGCCGGTCGGGCCGAAACCGGCTGGGGAGATGGCTTCGTGGGGGTGACAGGTCGGCTGGCTGTGGCGGGCGCAAGCTTGGCCGGAGCAGCCGGAGCCGAGGGCTTCTGGGGCTCCGGAGCTGGTGGGCTCAGCTTGGCTGGGGGTGTGGGCCGGCCGGCAGATGGAGGGACTGACCCAGCAGGGGCTGGAGGAACCGGCCTGCTGGGCGAGGGGATGGCCGGCTTTTCGATCGCGACCGGTCTGGCCGCTGGGACTGGTTTGGACACCGCCACCGGTTTGGGGGCCGATACGGGTTTGGCGGGCATGGGTTTGGCCGGGGCTGGTGCTGGTGCTGGAACCGCCTTCCTGACCGTGAGGATCGACTTGGCGGGCGCCGAGGGCCCTGGCGTCGGCGCGCCAGCGGTGCCTCGTTCGGGAGCGGTGCCTCGTTCGAGCAGCTGCCGGATTCGGACTGCTTCGTCGTCGCTGATTGAGCTGCTGTGGCTCTTCACTGCCACCCCCAGCTTCTCAGCGGCATCGAGCACGTCCTTGTTCTCCAGGCCCAGGTCCCGGGACAGCTCATAAATTCTGACTTTGCCGCTGCTGGTCATTCAGGTCTCCAATGGTCGGGGCCCTCGGCCGCAAAAGCGGTT
Organism: Cyanobacteriota bacterium; assembly: GCA_035285645.1. Lineage (GTDB taxonomy): Bacteria > Cyanobacteriota > Cyanobacteriia > PCC-6307 > Cyanobiaceae > Cyanobium. Next base: position 5,904 of record JAYKGR010000088.1, read on the forward strand.
GCGGAGCACACCAGGCCGTATGCGCACTACGGCCATGGGCCATCTTGCCTCAGGGGGGTGATGGCCGCGGTCCGTCGTTCGCCAACCGCTGCTCCAACGTCACCAGCACACCATCGTCAACAGGGCACCGCAGTGCCCGTTGCAGCCGGCGACGACGGCGAGCCTCATCGAGGCAGCTCTGTTGCCGGCAGAGGTAGGCCGAGCGGCCCATGCCTGCATCGAGGGCAATGCCGCCAGCGGCCAGACGGACGATGCGCCAGAGCTCGGCTCGGTCAACCAGCACGCGGCAGGCCACACAGCGCCGCAGCACAGGCCTGCCGCCCATCGCGCTCAGTCCTCCTCGCCCTGTTGGTCGGCAGCGGCGCCTTCGCCCTCGCTTGCCTGGGGTGAGTCAGATCCGTCGAGGCCCTCGTCGAGCGCGTCTTCCTCGTCCTCAGGCAGCGGATACAACTCCCGCAGACGGGCATCCTCTTCGGCCCTCGCTGCCTGCTCGGCGGCCAGTCGGGCCTCGGCCTCGGCCTGGAGCTGTTCCTCCTCCTGGCGTCGGGCAATCAACTCGGCCACGACCGCGTCCTCAGATCCCTGGTCGTATTCGCTGGCATTCTTGATATCGATTTTCCAGCCGGTAAGACGGGCGGCCAGCCGCACGTTCTGGCCTTCGCGGCCGATCGCCAGGCTGAGCTGGTCCGGGGGCACCAGCACGTGGGCATGCTGGCCGTCGGGATCCACCAGGCGCACCGCCTCGACCCGGGCGGGACTGAGCGAGTTGGCGATGTACTGGCCGGGGTCCTGCGACCAGCGGATCACGTCGATCTTCTCGCCGCGCAGTTCATTCACCACCTGCTGGATGCGGGAACCCCGTGCGCCGATGCAGGCGCCCACCGGATCCACTTCGCGCTCCACGGAATCCACCGCCACCTTGGTGCGGGGTCCCACCGAACGGCTGGGTGGATTGGCTTCTCGGGCCACGGCGACGATGCGTACGGAGCCTTCCTGAATTTCGGGCACTTCGTTCTCGAAGAGATACACCACCAGTCCGGCATTGGCCCGACTCACGAACAGCTGGGGCCCACGGCGGGGTACCTCGCTCACCTCCTTGAGGAACACCTTGAAGGTGGCATTGGCGCGGTAGTTGTCGTTGGGAAGCTGGTCGCGACGCGGCAGCTCAGCCTCCACTTCAGGCCGGCCCAGGCCGCTGCTCACGGCCATGATCACGCTCTGGCGCTCGAAGCGGATCACCCGGGCGGTGAGCACGGGATCCTCCAGGTCGGCGAACTCCTCCTGGATCATGCGGCGCTGCTGGTCGCGCAGTTTCTGGGCCAGCACCTGCTTGGTGGTGGCGGCAGCCATGCGGCCGAAATCGTCTTTTTCCGGGGTCACATCCAGCACCACCGTGTCGCCCACCTGGGCGTCTTCGGCCACCTGTTGCACCTCAGCCAGGGCGATCTGATGGTCCTCGCTCTCCACCTCCTCCACGATGATCTTGGAGGCGAGAACCCTGTAGCCCTCTTCGTCGAGGTCGAGCTGCACATCGAAGTTGGAAAAATAATCCTCTTCGAATGGGTCCTCGCTGATGCCCAGATAAAGGGTGCGGCGATAGCGCTCATAGCCCTTGAGCAGGGCCTCGCGCAGGGCAGCTTCCACGACCGCAGGTGGAAGCTTCTTCTCTTCGCTGATGTCCTCGATCAGGTTACTCAGACCGGGGAGCAGAACCAGAGCCATGGGTTGTTGATTTTGAGATGATTCAGTTGTCGGGCGCCGCCGTGATCAGGCGAACCTGGATCACGGCGGCGCGGGGGATCCGTTTGGTGCGACCGCGGATGTTGAGTCGCACGTCTGTGAGGTCGCGTTCGAGCAACAACCCCTCACAGCGTCCCTCGCCTCCCTGGGGATCGCGGAAGAGCACGGCCACCGGGAATCCGCGAAAGCTGCGGAAATCCCGATCGTCATGCAGCTCCTCGCTCACTCCAGGGCTGCTTACCTCCAGAACATAGGCCGCCTCCCCCAACACGCCTGCGGTTTCGATGGCGTCTGCCAGGGGGCCGCTGAGGTCGGCGCATTCGTCCAGGCGGATGTCTTGCCCATCGGATCGCTGCAGAAGTACCTGCAGGGTCATGGGGATGCGATGCGTGTGCAGGTGCACACCCCGTAGCTGATAACCGGTGTTTGCCAGCGTCCTGCTGACGAGGTGTTCCAGGTCGGGAATCAACGGATGGGCCAACGGGGCCTCGGCCTAGGCATCGTTCAACCTACGAATCCGCCCAGCGACGTAGAGAAGAGGGCCCCGCTGAACTGGGGGGAGGGGTGGTGCTTCCCAGCCCCGTCCTGCCCCAGCACCGCGGTCCAGTGACAACCCCTGGCCTCCGCTCACTGGGGCGCATCCGGCAGGGACCCACCAGACAGGTCGCCAGCGCCCGCCAGGTCGATCACCGGGGCTTCGGCGTAATAGTCGCTGCGAGCAACCTCCCCGCGCAGGCTGACGTCTTGATTGAGACACAGGGCCCGTTGCTGGTCGTTCTTCAGGTATTGGCAAACCCTGGCCCAGAGCTTGGCCCGGGTGCCGGGCCCCCCCTGGCTGAAATGCACCAGGTCGCCGCCGCCCACCATGCCCTGGATTTCCACCTGACAAAGGCTGCAGCGCTGACGGCTGCCCGGGGGAATTGCTGCCATGGTGCGATGCAGATCTGAGAGGCAACTTAAGGCGGATGCGACTGCTGCAGATCAGCGACCCCCACCTCTTGGCAGCTGCCGATGGTCAGTACCGAGGTCGCAGTCCCTGGAGACGCCTGGAAGCAGTTCTTCAGCAGGCTCGCTCGATCAACCCTTTGGATGTGCTGCTGATCAGCGGTGATCTCTGCCAGGACGAGAGCCTGGCTGGCTACGTGCACCTGCGGAATGTGCTGGCAGCCTGGCCCACTCCGATCGCGCTGCTGCCTGGCAACCACGACCATCCCCAGTTGCTGCGAGCTGCTCTGGCCAGGCGAGCACTGATTGCCCCCGCCGTGCTGGAGTTGAACGGCTCCCGGCTGGTCTTGCTGAACAGTCACTGTGCCGGTCGCTGTGGGGGGCGGCTGGGCAGCAGCCAGTTGGCCTGGCTGGCCAGAGCGCTTCAATCGTGGCGCGGATCAGAGCAGCCCATGCTGATCGCTGTCCACCATCCTCCGCTGCCGATCGGGGATGCCGGCATGGATGCCATTGGGCTTGAGGACGGTGCGTCCCTCCTCTCCCTCCTGGAGCAGGCCCCTGGTCTGCAGGCATTGACGTTCGGCCATGTCCATCAGTACTGGCGGGGCCAGCTCCCGGGGCGCCCTGGCGTGAGGCTTCTGGGCTGTCCTTCCACCCTGTGCGGCTTCGGTCCGGTGCAGCCCTGTCCCCTCGGTCGTGCCGATGATCCAGGCGGCCTCTGGTTGGCTCTGCATCCGGATTGCGGGGCGGAGCACCGGTTGCTGCGCTGGTCAGTGGAGTCCACCGATCCTGCCTAACCTCAGGCTTCTCTGCTCAGACAGTCGGTGCCCCTCGCCGCGCCCCTTTTGCCGGCCTCCCTTCCGCAGTTGCTGCGCAGGCTCTGCGGGATGGCGCTGGCGATCGCTTTGCTGCTGGGCCAGCCTGGGATGCTTTGGGCTGGAGAAAATGCCCAGATGGGTGCCCAGCCTCCTGGCCCGCCCCCCCACAGCTTCGTGGCCGAGGCGGCCCGCGCCGTGGCTCCTGCGGTGGTGCGCATCGACATTGAACGCAGTGTGGCCCGCCAGCCCTTTGATCCGGCTCTGCTGGATCCCTTGCTGCGGGATCTGTTCGGGGATCCAGCCGGCAGTAGGCGGGAGCGTGGGCAAGGTTCCGGCGTGGTGATCGACGCCGGCCGTGGACTGGTGCTCACCAATGCCCATGTCGTGGATCAGGTCGACAGTGTCGAGGTCACCCTGGCCGATGGCCGTCAGCTGGACGGAGAGGTTGTGGGGATTGATGGGGTCACGGACCTGGCCGTCGTGCGGCTTGGGGATGTGGGCGGACTCCAGGCCGCCCCCTTGGGCGACTCGGAGGACCTGGAGGTGGGGGACTGGGCGATCGCGCTTGGCAGTCCGTATGGCCTGGAGCGCACGGTTACCCTCGGCATCGTGAGCAGCCTGCACCGGGATATCAACAGCCTGGGCTTTTCCGACAAGCGCCTCGACCTGATCCAGACCGATGCGGCGATCAATCCGGGGAATTCGGGCGGCCCCCTGATTGATGCGGCCGGTCGGGTGATCGGCATCAACACCTTGGTGCGTTCCGGTCCGGGTGCCGGACTGGGTTTCGCCATCCCGATCAACCTGGCTCGCCGCGTCGCCAACCAGTTGGCCCAAGGCCGCCAGGTGGTCCATCCCTACCTGGGCCTGCAGCTGGTACCCCTGACAGCCCGTCGTGCCCGTGAGAACAATCGCGATCCCGATGCCCTCCTGCAGCTGCCAGAGCGTGATGGTGCTCTGGTGCAGCGGGTGTTGGAGGACAGTCCCGCCCAGGCTGCGGGCCTGCGCCGCGGCGATCTCGTGGTCGCAGTGGCCGATCAGGCGGTGCGGGACCCGGCTGGACTGCTGCAGCGGGTGGAACGCGCTGAGGTGGGCGAGCTCCTTCCCCTGACCCTGATTCGCGGTCAGCGTGAGTTGAAGGTGTCAATCCGCCCTGCGCAATTGCCTCAGGCGGGGTGAGGCTTGCTACGGTCGCCCACTTCGATGGCACGGTCTATGGCTGATCTGCAGGACCAGATGAAGCAGGCTGTGGCAGCGGCCGCCACCGACCAGATTCAGAGCGGCATGGTCGTGGGCCTGGGTTCCGGTTCCACCGCGGCCCTGATGATCAGAGCCCTTGGCGCCAAGCTTCAGAGCGGCGAACTCAGCGACATCACCGGAGTCACCACCTCGTTTCAGGGCGAAGTGCTTGCCGCTGAGCTGGGGATCCCTCTGCAGAGTCTCAATGCGGTGGATCGCATTGATCTGGCGATCGATGGGGCTGATGAGGTGGATCCGGCCTTCCAGCTGATCAAGGGCGGTGGTGCCTGCCATGTGCAGGAGAAGCTTGTGGCTGTCCGTGCCCAGCGCTTTGTGGTTGTGGTGGATTCCACCAAGCTGGTGGACACTCTCAATCTCGGTTTCCTGTTGCCGGTGGAGGTGCTCCCAGGCGCCTGGCGCCAGATCCAGGCTCAGTTGGGGGAGATGGGTGGGTCAGCCCAATTGCGCATGGCGGTGAAAAAAGCGGGTCCTGTGGTCACAGACCAGGGCAACCTGGTGCTGGATGTCTCCTTCGCTGGCGGCATCAGCGATCCTTTAAGTCTTGAGAAGGACATCAACAACCTGCCCGGGGTGCTTGAAAATGGGCTCTTTGTGAATCTCGCTGATCAAGTGCTAGTGGGGGAGATCATTGATGGCGTTGCCGGAGTGCGTGATCTGCAGAAACGCTGATCCACGCCCTGTTGAAGGTCTTCAGAGCAAGCCCCGCTGTTCTTGGGAGTGTTGATCACCCAGAATGAACAGGTTCTGTTGAGGATCTGGAAAGGTGGCCAGTGGCGACCTGCACATTGATCTTCTTGCTCTGTTGGCGGATACGGCTGAGGCCTTCATCACCAAGCCCACCAGTGAGCTTGACGCCACGATCGATCAAACTCTGGCGTCCATCGGCGCAATGTTCGATGTTGATCGCGCCTATGTGTTTTCCTTGACACGTTTTCCTGGCCTGGCAAGCAACACCCATGAATGGTGTGCTTCTGGAGTTCAGCCCCAGATTGATCAGCTCCAATTCCTGCCTCAGAACCAGGTGGCCTGGTGGATGCAAGAAATGCGGGCCGGTCGGGCGATCAATCTGGAATCACTGGCAGACTTGCCGCCTGATGCCACGGCTGAGCGGGAGATTTTGAGCTCTCAGGGTATTCAGTCATTGTTGGTTCTTCCCTTGGTTCGGCGAGGCCATCTTGAGGGCTTTGCTGGTTTTGATCACATTCGAGGACGTCGTCATTGGAATGAACAGGAAGTTGCTGTTCTCTCCATTGTGGTGAGCAGTTTTGCCCAGGCCTTTGAGCGTCGCCTCGTTGATGAGCGGCTCAGGCAGCTGGCCTATCAGGATCCTCTGACCTGTCTTCCTAACCGAACCCTATTGAGCCAGCGCCTCGCCCTGGCCCTTGAAAGCGCCAGAACTGATGGCTTGATCTTGGCTGTTGGTTATCTGGATCTCGATGACTTTAAGCCGATTAATGATAGGCATGGTCACGCCGAGGGTGATCGCTTGCTTCTGTCTATCGCCGAGCGGCTTTGTGGGTGTCTGCGACCTGGAGACACGGTTGGCAGGTTAGGTGGTGATGAATTTGTCGTGATCTTGCCTGGCCTCCGTGATCTGGCTGAGCTTGAAGAGCTGGGGCATCGACTGCTTGCCGCTGTGGCCGAACCGATGTTGATTGCCAACGGCGTGCCAGTGGCGGTCACTACAAGCATCGGCTTTCGCCTGGTGCCCCCTGATCCGGCTGATCCCGACACTCTGCTTCGCCAGGCGGATCAGGCAATGTATGTCGCCAAGCGCAATGGACCCGGTCGGATTCATTTCTTTGATGTTGAGTCAGACCGTAGAGATTCGGAGCAGCGCTCCTATCTCCAGGCTATTCGACTGGCCTTTCGTCATGATCAATTGCGGTTGTTTGTTCAACCCGTGATTGATTTGACGACTGGCCATGTTTGTTTCGTTGAGGCGCTTGTTCGTTGGCAGCATCCGCGCCACGGCTTGCTCTCCCCGGATCAATGGTTGCCGTGGATTGAAGATCAGCCTGAGATCTTTGGTTTGGGTGACTGGGTTCTGGAGCGAGCACTTGCCTTCTGCTGCCAGTGGCTGCGCGATGGCTTGTGCTCAGGGATCAGTGTGAATATTTCAGCGATGGAACTGAGGGATCATCGTTTTCCGGAGCGCATTCAATCAGTGCTTGCTCGTCATCCTCAGTTTCCGGCCTCGGCACTTAAGTTGGAAGTGCTGGAAACGGCAGCATTGGAGGACCTTGATCATGTTGGGGCCAGCATGCAGATTTGCAGGGAAATGGGTGTCGGCTTTGCACTTGATGACTTTGGAACTGGTTATTCATCACTAACTTATCTGCGTCGGCTTCCAATTTCTACGATCAAGATTGATCGGTCCTTCGTTGCGCAGATGTTGGCTGAGCCCGAGGATGAAGCAATCGTCAAGGCTGTGATCGACCTGGCGCGTGCCTTTGGCCGCACTTGTGTGGCTGAGGGCGTTGAGTCGTCGTTGCATCTGGAGCGTCTCCGTTCCCTGGGCTGTGGGCTGGCCCAGGGATTCGCGATTGCTCCGCCCATGCCGGCCGAGGAGCTTTCCGCCTGGTGCCTCCAGAGGCAAGGCTCAATCCAGCGACAAGCTGACTGTTGAGCCCGCCCCAGCCCCAGCGATCAGGAGCTCTCGGACGCCAGGGACTGCAGGCGAACCCTGACCGATTCAGCGTGGCTGTGAAGCCCCTCGCTTTCAGCCAGGCTGACCACGGCGGGACCGGTGGCTTCCAGGGCAGAGCGGTTGAAGCGGATCAGGGATGTGTGGCGTAGGAATGTCTCCACGCTCAGGGCTCCAGCAAAGCGGGCTGTTCCGCTCGTAGGCAGGGTGTGGTTGGGTCCAGCGAGATAATCACCCACTGCTTCTGGGGTGAAAGGGCCCATGAAGATCGCCCCCGCATGCTGGATCCGTTGAGCCAGTTGCTCCGGGGCTTCCACGAGGAGCTCCAGATGCTCGGGAGCAAAGCAATCGCTCAGCTCGGCAGCGCTCTCCAGGTCGTCGCAGATCACGATCAGGCCCCAGTCGCGCAACGCGCTTCGTGTGATGTCAGCCCGGGGATGGTTGGCTAGCTGGGCTTCGAGCGCTGAAGGCAAGGCAGCGGCCAGGGCTTCGCTGGTGGTGAGAAGAATGGCTGCCGCCAGGGGGTCGTGCTCAGCTTGTGCGAGCAGGTCAGCGGCGACCTGTTCAGGCACGGCGGTGTGGTCGGCGATGACCAGCACCTCACTTGGACCTGCCAGAGAGTCGATGGCGACACGTCCGTACACCGATTTCTTGGCCAGCGTCACGAAGAGATTGCCTGGGCCGCTGATCACATCCACTGGGGGAATGCTCTCGGTGCCATAGGCAAGGGCGGCAATGGCCTGTGCTCCTCCCACCCGATAGATCTCCGTCACCCCAGCCAGGTGAGCTGCAGCCAACACCGTGCTGTTCGGTGCGCCTCCAGGGCCAGGTGGTGTCACCATCGCCAGGCGCTGGACGCCTGCCACCTTCGCAGGCACCGCATTCATCAGCACGGTGCTGGGATAAGCGGCCCTGCCCCCTGGAACGTAGAGACCGGCTCGCTCCACGGGGCGCCAGCGGCGACCCAGCCGCTCCCCATGGGGGCCTTCCACATCGAGATCAGCTGGAATCTGGTGGCGGTGAAAAGCGAGAATGCGCTCGTGAGCCAGCTCAAGGGCTTGGCGGAGTGAGGGATCACAATCGCGCCACGCTGCTGCAAGGGCATCCTCTGGGATCCGGAGTGGATCGGGCCTGACCCCGTCGAAGCGCTCGCTCAGGTCGAGCAGGGCTCGGTCACCGTCGAGCCGGACCTGCGCAATGATCGACTCAACGGTGGCTGAGGCTTCGGCCATCCGGGCGCCGCTGGTCCGTTCGGCAATGGCGGCCAGTCGCGCTGCTGCCTCGTCGTGATCTCGCAGACAGGCAACGCTGGCGGCGGAGGCGATCACGGCTCTGGGGAGTTGATTGGCTCTTCAACCTAGATGTCTGGCTGCTGAAGCAGAACCGAGGAACGGGAGAGCCATCGCGCTAGGATTGTCGTTTGCCGATCCAGCGTCTGTCCGCCTGTGGCCAATAACAAGTCGTCGAAGAAGCGTGTTCTGATCGCTGAGCGCAACCGCCTCCGCAACCGGACCTACAAGTCGGCCCTCCGCACGCTGATGAAGCGTTGCCTGGTGGCCTGCACCGCCTATACCCAGCAGCCCGGGGACGATTCCAAGCAGGCGGTCCAGACCAGCATGAACGCCGCCTTCAGCAAGATCGACAAGGCTGTGAAGGTCGGCGTGCTGCATCGCAACACGGGCGCCAATCAGAAGTCCCGGCTGAGCGCCGCAGTGAAGAAGGCCATTGATCCGGTCGCCAGCGCCTGATCGGCAACTGCCAGCATGGGGTAGTCCTGCCTCTGAATCGTGGCTGCCTCGTTTGAGCCCAGTGCCCAGAAACACGTGTCAGCCTCAGCCGCGAATCAGGGTTACACCTTGAATGTGCCAGCTCCACAGACGGGTTCTGGACCTTCCGGCGATACGACGGTGCTGGTTGACTCCCATTGCCACATTGTGTTCCGCAACTTTGACGCGGATCTTGATGCTGTTGCCAACCGCTGGCGCGAGGCTGGCGTCAAGGCTTTAGTGCATGCCTGCGTCGAGCCTGGAGAAATTCCTGCAATCAGAGCCCTGGCGGATCGCTTCCCAGAAATGCGGTATTCCGTTGGTGTTCATCCCCTCGATACCCAGCACTGGCAAGCAGATACAGCGCAAGTTCTTCGTCAGGCCGCTCAGGATGACCGGCGCGTTGTCGCCATCGGCGAACTTGGCCTGGACCTGTTTCGCCAGGCCAACCTGGACGAACAACTGGCTGTCCTGCGTCCCCAGCTTGACTTGGCCTGGCAGTTGGATCTGCCGGTGATCATCCATTGTCGCGACGCGGCGCAGCCCATGCTGGCTGAGCTGCGCGCCCGAGCCGACCAGGGCATCTGCCCCCGAGGGGTGATGCATTGTTGGGGAGGTACGCCTGATGAGATGGCTGCTTTCCTGGAGCTGGGCCTGTACATCAGTTTCAGTGGCGTTGTCACCTTTCCGAAGGCTGAGGCAACCCACGCCTGCGCCATAACCGTGCCGGCCGACCGTTTTCTGGTGGAAACGGATTGTCCCTTCCTGGCCCCTGTGCCGAAGCGTGGCAAGCGGAACGAACCCGCCTACGTGGCGGCTGTTGCTGCCAGGGTGGCAGACCTCCGTGGCGAAACCCTCACTCAGGTGGCCCTTAACAGCAGTCGCAACGCAGCAACCCTGTTTGACTTGACCCTTCACACTGTATGATGGTTCATTGGCCTGGAAGCGCATCCGCTCCTTGTTGTCGAAGCCTGCAGTCCTGAAGCTTGTTTGTTAGGCATGCCCCAGTGGCCAGCCGTTCCCCTCAGGGGAGCGGCTCTTCGCGTGGATCCCATCCCTTTCCTTCACCCCGGGCTGCTGCAGTTTCGACCAGGCCAACCATCTCCTACCCGTTCCTGCAGGTTCACCGCATGAGCAGCGCGATCCAGGTCGCCAAGACCGCCACTTACCTGCCCGATCTGGTGGAGGTACAGCGGGCGAGCTTCAAATGGTTCCTGGAGAAGGGCCTGATCGA
>JAYKGR010000089.1:0-12962 GCA_035285645.1 Cyanobacteriota bacterium
TGAGCGTGGCCACGGCGACGCTGCTGTTTGAGGCCCTGCGCCAGCGCCAGGCGGCCGGCCTGGTGCCCGAGGCGGGCGAGGGGGTGGAGCCGGAGCGCTACGGGCGCCTGCTGTTCGAATGGGCCTACCCCCAGGTGGCGGCCTGGTGCCAGCGGGAAGGGCGCCCGTACCCGGAGCTGAACGCAGAGGGCGCGATCGCCGAGGAGCTGCCGCGCACAATCAAGCTGCGTTGCTGAACAGCGATCAGCCGTCACCGGGGGATCGGCGGCTGGCCAGACGGGAACTGTTGGCGCCGGGCAGCCAGAGGGCCACGGCCAACAGAATCAGCTCCAGCAGGATCTGACGGCCGCCCAGGAGCACCACCGCCAGGGCCACCGTGGCGAGCAGCTTCTGGAGCAGGCCCCACACGTCGTCGGTGTGGTCACGGCCAGAAGCCCACAGCCCAGCGGCCAGCAGCAGCACCAGCAGGTCCAACCACCAGGGCATGGGCCAGCATGCAATCCATCCCTGCACGCATTGTGCCGTGGGGCAGGCATCAACGCTGCAGCACCCCAGCACGCCCGATGACTGTGCACAAAACCCGCCTGGGAGCCGATCACGGTCCGATCGACTTCGCTGCGTGCAGCGATTGCTGGGCTGAGAACCCCGATGGGAGGTGTGTCCTCCGCTGGGCCTGGCTGTCGACGATCAGATCCAGGCCAAACACTCCGCTCACCGTTGTGGTGCCCACGGATGGAGCCAGCTCTGGTGCCGGGTGGAGTTCTGCACGCCGTGGGGGACCAAGCCGATGAGCCTGGGCGATCAATCCCAGAATCCAGTCAACGGGATGCAGACCGCGGAGCTCGATGCAGCCCGAGGATCACGCAGCACCCAAAGCCTAAAGAATGGAAACAATCTGAGACCAGGGTAAGCTAGAAGAAACGAAGCCCACTCCATGAGCTCCTCAGTAGCAGATTTTCTTACAATCCTGCTCAGGCCTAACTGGACTCCGTACAAGAGCCAAATCTCCGGATTCGACTTTGGGCTGTGGTATTCAGTAACCAGCCAATCAGCCGCGTTATTTTTGCCAACTGTCGATTTCAGCGACGACCCGAACAGCAACGAAATCGGATACGTCTTAAAGGTTGACGGCAGTAATCTCAGCAGGACCGCTGACAACGCTTCAATCACAGGCAAAGTCAGTCGACTCTCTCTCTACGCAATTGATGCCACCAATGCATTCAACAGCCTTCTTGGGACTCCGACCGCTTCAGTTGAGCTGAAAGATGGAACCGAATATTCCAGCTTCGAAAAAGCGCTGCTCGCAGACTTAACCGACAAAGATCAACTGCAAAGAACCAATACAATCGCAAGTTTCCTCAAAGCCAACACACTGGCAGAGCAGAACCCTGGCGACCCGGAGAACTTGCCCAATCAAGCACCTGTAGCCATTGTTGTCGGCAATCTATTTCCTTCCAGCGACCAAGGAAGGCCACAGCAAATCAGCAGCCTGATCAAAGTTCAAGACGCAAATTACGATACGCCCACACAATATGAATTCAAGATTACCAAGGGAACTTCTCAGTCCGGTTACTTTATTTTTAATGGCATTGAATTTCGCAATCAAGATCTAAAGTCTGTAGCAGCCAAAGACTTAAATCGTGTCTTCTTTGTTCCCGGACCGGCGGGAGCGCCAACAACCATCTCATTCAGAGCTTACGACGGCCAAGCATGGAGCGAGTGGGCCAAGCCCGAAACATGGTCAACCGCTGCAAACAACAAACCTGTTGTTAAAAACGACAGCCAAAGCTTTCAGGATACTCAAGCAGGCAGGGCGATTCAGGCAAGCACGCTCTTCAGCGTATCTGACATCGACAATGACCCCATCACTCGATACGATTTCAAGACCGATTCAACAAGCAAGGATTCAGGATATTTTCTTTACAGAAAAAAGCGCTATCAAGGCAGGGAGCTGAATGGAATCAGCGCTCAAGCCCTGAAGGACGTGATCTATGTGCCAGGCACACCTGGTACTTCCAATCTTGTTTCAATCAGGGCTTCAGATGGAAAAGAAGACAGCAACTGGGCCTCATCAAAATGGAGCACCAAAGCCAGCCAAGCTCCAAGCTTATCGATCAGTCGCTATCAACCACCAAGCAGCCTCACACAAGGCATCGGCATCTCCAACTTAATTGCAGTGAACAATCCCGGCCTCACACCTCTGGCCGCCTATTCACTGATCAACAAAGGTAGCTCCACAGGTGGGTACTTTCAGTTCAAAGGTGAAATCTTTAAAGGGCAAGAACTGATTGTCAAGCCCCAGGATCTTGCCAAGGTTTCCTACGTTCCTGGAAGCCCAGGCGATAAAGACAAAATTGAGGTGAAAACCTTAAGCGCCAGCGGCAGCACACTAGCGAATGCCCAAGCGAACTGGACTGTTCCGAAGATCAATAGCCAAATCGAAAGACACTTCAACCTATCCATTGACCGACGATTTGAACTCGGAGACTACTTGAATGTTCCCAATTCGAAAGAGTTCAAGCTTTTCATCGGCCCCGATATCAAGATCGCCAACCAGTCATTTAACCCCAAGGTTAGTATAGCCGGGGGAGAAGTTGGCGTGAGAGCCTCCACTGGCAACATCGAACTGAAAGCCGGCCTCGATCTGACAGCTGGCTATGACCTGGGCTCGTTGCATTTACGTGGAGGCGCCCAGGCTTCGGTGAGCTACAATCCAAGCCGGGGATTGACGTTTACGGGAGCAGTCATCGCGCCCCAAATTGATATTTCAATTCCCAGTGGATACCTCAAACTAGATGCCGTTGCGAAAGCCATATTCAATCCACGTCTCAATGGCTATTATCGCGATATTCCCCTGTTTGGCAGCGGCTCCCAGAACGTCAGCCTGCCGACCTTGAATGTCAACAAAAAAACAAATCTGGTTGACTTTAATACGCAAAGCCTGACTGGATCCAGCCTGACAAGGTCGTTCAACTTTGGTGGCTTTCAATCATCGCTCAGGCTTCCAAACTTTGCAATTCCCAGCGAACTGAACAGAATTCCCAGCGCATTCAATAGCGATGCCACATGGCGCTCAGGATTCGGCGCTGGGAAAAGTTATGGCTACAGTGGAGAATCAACCTTACTGGACTTCAGCCTCTCGCTGGCGCCCATTGCCACCTATCTGGGTTTACCGATTTCCTTTAGTCAGAGCATCCTGGGCGGAGCAGCATCCGTGGAGGCGAAATTACTTGATCTCGGCTTGAGTGCCAAATCAACACTGTCCTATTCAGCCAATGCGGCCATCAAGCCCAATGCTTATGTTGAAATTGAAGGCAGCAACCGTCGCTTTGAGCTCAGCAACAACCTCAACATCAATCCCTCCAACTTTCGAGACACCAACAACGACAACAAGATCAAAGTAACGTTAAGCATCGATCCAATCATCGGCATCAATGCACTGGCACGAATTCAATCGAATGTGAGCGGTTTTTTCAAAGCATTGGAAGCTAGTGCAAAGGTGGACACCGCATTTCTACAGCGGCAAATCAACGTTGGCCCTGCCATCAACAGATCATTTTCGCTTGGCGACCTTGGCACCAGAACGCTGTTTGATGAAACCTCTGTGTTTGCCCTCTCGGAGGTCTTCCCGAGGCTGCAATCAGCGCTAACAAAAAGCTTTGATATTCCTATCTAGTCTTCCTATCAAGATCCAGGCTGTCTATTGGGCAGCGCGCGAGGCCTGGCCGCTGCCACTCAGCCAGCTCTCCAGCCCTTCGCCGAGGAAGGAGAGGCCGAGCACCAGCACGAACATCGCCAGGCCGGGGTAGAGGGCGGTCCACCAGATGCCGGTGGGCAGGGCGGTGAGGGCCTGCTGGAGGTCGCCGCCCCACTCGGGCACGGTTTCCGGCAGGCCTAGGCCGAGGAAACCCAGGCCGCCGAGCACAAGCACGGCATCGGCGGCATTGAGGGTGAGCAGCACCGGCACCGAGGTGATCACATTGCGCAGCAGGTAGCGGCGCAGGATCCACAGGGGCCCGGCCCCGAGCGACTGGGCCGCCTCCACATAGAGCTCGGCCTTCACCTGGGCGCTCTGGTTGCGCACCACCCGGAAATACTGGGGGATGTACACGACGCAGAGCGCGGCGGCGGCGTTGGGCAGGCCCCGGCCGAGCAGGAAGGCCAGCACCACCGAGAGCAGCAGCACCGGCAGGGTGTATAGGGTGTCCATCAGCAGCACCAGCAGCCGGTCCACCCAGCCGCCCAGGTAGCCGCTCACCATGCCCAGGGGCACGCCCACCACCAGGGCCACCACCAGGGCCAGCACCACCACCTGCAGGGCCACGCCGCTGGCGGCCAATGTGCGCACGCACACGTCTCGGCCGAGGCGGTCGGTGCCGCACCAGTGGGCGGGCGAGGGCGGCGCGTAGATCGGACTGTCGAGGCCGGCATTGGGATCCGGCAGCCAGCCGGCCTGCACCAGCAGGGGCGTGACCAGGGCCGCCAGCAGGTAGAGCAGCACGATCACAATTCCCCAGCGGGCCATCCGGGCCGAGAGGCTGGGGACGGGACGGCGCAGGGAAACGGTCATGGGGCGACCCTACGCAGCAGCGGCGGCAGCGGCAAGGGTGGCGGCACCCCAGGCTCGTGCCAATCGTTGGATCCGATCCAATGATTGGCACGAGCAAGCCCCGCGAATGGCCGTGTGATCTGCCGTGCCGTCGGATCGCTTCCCGCCGGCCGCGCTGGGCCCGCGCCGGGGCATCGGCTGAGCCATGGGATGACTGCCGGCAGCGGTTGTGCCGGATAACCTGCGGCCAATGTGGATTCAACCATGGGCGCAGTTCGGGTATTAATTGTTGACGACGACCCGGAATTGCGCGTATTTCTACGCACCGAACTGGAGCTGGATGGGTACACCTGCGCTGAGGCTTCCACGGGCCAGCAGGCGCTCACCCTGGCCCGGCAGGAACACTGGGATCTGCTGCTGCTGGACTGGAGCCTGCCGGATTTCAGCGGCGTGGAGCTGTGCCAGCGGCTGCGCCGCACGGACAACAGCACGCCGGTGCTGATGCTCACCGCCCGCGACGATGTGAAGGAGCGGGTGGAAGCGCTGGATGCGGGGGCGGACGACTACCTCACCAAGCCCTTTTCCCTGGAGGAACTGCTGGCGCGGATGCGGGCCAGGCTGCGGCGCGGGGCGGCCGAGGCCGAGGCCGGCGCGAACGGGCAGACGCCACTGCAGCTGGCCGATCTGCAGCTCAACCCGGCCAGCCGGGAGGTGCGGCGGGGGAAGGAGGAGCTGACGCTCACCGCCAGGGAATTCGAATTTCTGCACCTGTTGATCCGCCGGCCCAATGCGGTGCACAGCCGCGCCGCGATCCTGGAGGCGGTGTGGGGCGAACACTGGGTGGGCGACGACAACGTGCTGGACGTGTACGTGCGCACGCTGCGGCGCAAGATCGAGCGTCCGGGCCTGCCGGTTCTGATCCACACGGTGCGCGGCGTGGGCTTCATGCTCAAGGAAGGGGCGCCGCGGGGGTGAGGCGGAGGGCAGCGATCGGCAGCGACTGAAGAGTGGCGACTGGAGCTGGTCTGGCCAGACCAAGCGCACCACCCAATCCCCCTGGAGGATCAGCGTTCCAGCAGCTGTCTGAAGCTCCAGCAGCGGCCGCAGGATTCGCGCAGTGGCCCCCCAAACGGGCTGTGGCTCTGCAGGTCGTGCCAGTCGTGGATCTTGGCTGCGAGTCGCTCGCAGCTGCGCAGGCGTTCGGTGACATGGCGCTAACACCTGGTGCGCTCTGAGGAGAGAGCGAACAGCACCAGGGTGTGCAGCCGGATGGTGGAGGTCAGCGGCTGATCGGGACTCAGGCGTACGCTCGCGCGGTTGAGCAGCTCGAAGGCCTCGCCATCCCAGATCCGGCAGTGGTTGATCATCAGCTCACAGAGCCGACCAGGGTGCTGGTACCGGACTCAACGACGCCACCGTCGTGAGAGCGCGCTGAGTCTGCCCACTCCTCTGACCACTCCATAGTGCGCCTGCCCTGTCCCAGAGGGCTGCCGTGCTTCCAGTGTCTGGCGACTCAGGCGTCTGCGGCGGGTGTACCGATCATCCGGCCATCTCCAATGGCCAGCGCTGCCGATGCCCCTGCAGCCCATCCCAATCCGCCATAGCCTCAGACCATGCCCGCCAGCGACTCTGCCCCCGCCGCCGCACCGAATCGCAGCCGCTGGATGCGTCTTGGCCACGACTGCATGGTGGCTTCTGACTGGGCCGGGGCCATCCGCGCCTATGGCCAGGGGCTGCTGGAACAGCCCCTGCTGGGCATGCATTACGCGACCAACCTGGAGCGGGCCCGAACTGGATGGCGCCAGGAGCGCCTGGCACTCCACCGGCGGGAGCCGGCCCATACCCAGGTGGTGGTGGTGGCGGCCGAGCTCAGCCACAACGCAGCCGGCCGCGCATTCACGCTGGCAAGGCTCCATCAACATCTTGGCAATCCGGTGGCACTGTTGGGCAGCCACTTCCCCCAGTGGGGCCGACAGATCTGGCAGCCAATCCAAACAGCAGTGGAAGCAGCGCAGCTTCCGGTGCACACCTTTGTGGCCGAGCACGAACCCCGCTATGTGGAGCAGGCCTTTGCGTTGGTGCTCCAGCATCCCGCTGATCTGGTTCACCTGAGCAAGCCAAGGCTGCCGGCGGTGATGATCGGCCTGCTCTACAAGCTGCTCTGGGGGGCGGCGGTGTTGGTTGACATCGACGATGAGGAGCTGTGCTTTGTGGGCGAGCGCGAGCCGATCACGCTTGATGGCCTCAAGCGGCTGTGCCACGGGCTGCCGGAACCGCGCGAGCTGATGGGGCCGCTGTGGACGCGGTTGGCAGTGGATCTATCCCAGCGGTTTGATGGGATCACAGTGGCCAACATGCCGCTGCAGCAGCGCTATGGCGGCACGGTGATCCCCCATGCCCGCGACCCGCAGCAGCTCAAGCCCGCTACCCCTGCAGAGAAGTTCGCAGCCCGGCAGGTCTTCGGTGTGCCGCAGGCGGCGAAGGTCGTGCTCTTTTTCGGCACGCCCAAGCGCCACAAGGGACTGCTGTCCCTGGCCAGGGCTGTGGCCCAGCTGCCGCAGTCGCTGAACCCGCAGCTGGTGGTAGCGGGTGCCTTTGCCCCGGAAGACAGGGAGCTGCAGCAGGAGCTGGAACGGCTGCTGCCGCTGCGGCGATTGCTGCTGCTGGGAGACCAGCCGTTTGAGCAGGCCCCCAGGGTTCTGGCCTTGGCAGACCTGGTGGTGCTGTTGGGCGAAGGAGATGTGGCGGCGTTTCAGAGCCCGGCGAAACTCATTGATGCACTGGCCATGGGGATCACGGTGCTGGTGAGCGAGACAGCGCCGTTGCGTCCACTGCTGGAGCAGGGTCTGGTGTTGCCGGCCCATCCCCATGTCCTGGTGGACCAGTTGCGGCAATTGCTGATGGATGGCAAGGCATTGCAAGCCCAAGGTGAACGCGCACGCCTTGGTTTTCTTGGATCCCTGGCCACGGCTCCAGTGGCGGCGCAACTCAGGGGAGTCGCCCTGGAGGCGCTGGCCGATCCCAAGCCCGCGGACGGGCAGATGGTCCATGCCCTGGAGAGCCTTCGACCGTCGATCTCCAGCCCGTTGATGGCCTATCGCTATCGATGCTGGAGTGATCAGCAGATTGATTGGCAAGCACTGCAGCAAATCCAGCGTGATCCAGAGCTGGTGAGCATTGTGATACCGGTTTATGGCGATCCAGCGGAGCTGGATGGCTGTCTCAATTCC
The DNA here is from genome assembly GCA_035285645.1 of Cyanobacteriota bacterium. Taxonomy (GTDB): domain Bacteria; phylum Cyanobacteriota; class Cyanobacteriia; order PCC-6307; family Cyanobiaceae; genus Cyanobium. The sequence goes on from JAYKGR010000089.1 coordinate 7,780, forward strand.
CTTCTCCAGGCTCACACCAAGTTGCGCTGGGAGGTGATTGCCGTCATGAATGATGGAGCTGACGACAATCGGACTGTGATCACTCGATATCAGCGGGCAGACGATAGGTTTAAAGCGATCTGGCCGGGTGAAAATGTTCAATTCGCACTGGGTTGCAACCTTGGTTTCGCTGCTACGCAAGGCTCTTGGGTTGTATTTCTGAACAATGACTGCCGGGTGAGATCAGGCTGGCTTGATGGCTTGATCGCACCACTGCAGATGGATGTCTCAGTGGCCGGAGTACAGCCGCGATTGCTTAAGCTGGATGGCAGTATTCAGTCGCTGGGGGTTGTGTTTCGAGATGGTCAGACTCTTGGTTATCCGCTCTACGGAGGACTTGACGGTCAGCTGGTCTGCACTCTGAAGGATCATCATCTCCAAGCCCTGACAGGAGCCTGTCTGGCATTACGCGCTGTGGATGTTGCAGCGGTTCATGGATTCAATACGAGTTTTCTAAACAGCCAGGAGGATGTTGATCTTTGTCAGAGACTTCTGACCTTGCCTGAAAGACGAGTATTCTTAAGCTCAGCATCGATCACGATTGAACATCACGAAGGCGTATCGCCAGGTCGATTCAATCACGTCGACTGGAGTCGATTGCGTTTTCATCTTCGCTGGCAGGGTTCCATTCGTTCGGATGACCTAGCGACTTATCGTGCCGATGGCATGGAATTAGTAAGTTGGAGCAACGATAAATCCGCACGCCGCGGACAACTCATTGGATCTGGCTCGGCCGTGCTCCGGCAACACACTTCATGCCCAAAAGCTGCCATTGTTATCCATATCTATTATCTTGATCTGTGGCCCGAGATCAGCCGTTATCTGTTGAGTGTAGGGATTGAGTTTGATCTGCACATAACGTGTTCGGATCTACTGGAAGAGGTTGTGCGAGAAGATGTTCTGAAAATCTTTCAAGATGCAGAAATACATGTATTTCCCAATCAAGGCATGGATACACTGCCTTTTCTACGACTCATCCCGGAGCTCAAGATGCGCGGATACGAACTGGTGTGCAAGCTGCATACCAAAAAAGGGGTTCAACCACTCGGGCAGATCTGGCGGAGACACCTTCTTGATTCCCTCGTCGGTGCCCCAGAGATTGTGAGTGATATTGTGCAAGCATTCAGGGCTGATCAATCGCTGATGATTGCGGGCCCGTCTTTATTGTATGTTTCAGCTAGGACTGTGATGTACGAGAATAAGTCTAGGCTCGAAAAGCTTGCCAAATCTGTATCTAGCTTGGGATATCTTCCTGAGGACTGGGGATTTTTTGCGGGCAGTATGGCATGGTTTCGTGTTGATGCACTCATGTCATTAGCTTGGACTGTGAATCAGTCTATTGATCAGTCTGTGAATCTGATTGAACGCATCAACGAATCTTCTGCCAACTCTGATGGTTCCTTTTCCCATGCTCTGGAACGTGCGTTGGGATGGCTGGCAAGCAAGAGTCATAGCGTCGCGCTGATCCATGTTTTCAATTCCAGTGAGTCTGACTCTTCGAGGCTAAGCTACTCCCTGAAAACATATTCGGGATTATGCCTGCTTAAAAAGGCACGGACGAAGCATCTAAGCGAGCTATTAAGTCGCTTTCATCATTACCAATCCGGATCTCTGTAGTTAATGCAATGGGAGTAAAGTTTCTGATGTCGGTCGAGTTGTTTCTTCGCTTTTTGCGTGATGATGAAGTTAGACCTTCATGGAAGGAGAGGGCTCGATCATCCTTGCCTCGATCAATTGCAAGTGCCAAGTGATTTTCAAGGAGTACGGATTGCGATTGAACTGCACTGGATTGGCGAAGGCGGCTTGCTTTTGTTGCAATCCTTTGCTATTGCCTTGGGCAGGAGTCAGTCTGAGTACAATAAGTCAGTTTAATGGCAGTTTTGAGCAGTCGCATGGAAACTAACCCAGGATACTGTCATTGTTGCCGCAGTAATGTAGTTTTTCATGTCCGAGGCGAGTGGCTCCGCGATGAGTATGTCTGTACGAATTGTGGCTCCATTCCTAGGCAAAGGCATTTGCAGTACATCCTTGATAAATACCATTCTGGCTGGGAGAGTCTTGTTATCCATGAATCCTCCTCGTCGAATGCGTATATCTCGCAATATGCTCCCTTGTATGGCTCGTCTCAGTATTTGCCGGAGATTCCTTTTGGCACTGAATCCGAGTTGGGAGTCCGCTCAGAAGACCTTGAGAGCCTCACATTTGCCGATGATTCTATTGACATTTTCATAACCCAAGATGTTTTTGAGCATATTTTCTTTCCTGACAAGGCGGCAAAAGAGATTGCAAGGGTGCTAAAGCCCGGAGGCATTCATGTATTTACTGCTCCTAAATATGAAGGGCTCATTCAAAGCTACCGAAGGGCGTTTAAGAATGCCGCTGGTGAAGTTGAGCACATTCATCCACCTGAGTATCATGGGAATCCTGTGGGAGATGGCAAGGCCTTGGTAACTTGGTACTACGGTGACGACTTCGAATACCTGTTGTCTCAGTGGTCGGGTCTGCCTGTCGTTACCTATGTCACTCTCGATCGAAGTCGTGGTATTGACGCAAAGCATATCGAGGTCTTTGTGATGAGAAAACCTATTCTCTGATCGGCGATCGTTCCCTTGATCGTTGGATCAGCTCCCCTACGCCGCGGGCCTTTGACGCGTGAACCATCATCCGCCGGACGTGGAACACCTGAAGCCCTTGCCGCAGCGTAAGGTGTCATGGGCCAGATCCGTGCTGGCTGTGATCACGATGGATGGGGACCATTGGAGCGAGGTGAACGCCAGGGCCTGCAGCGATCAGCGCCGCGGCCACCGGTGAAACGCGGACCTCTCCCCAATGGAGACGATGCCATGACCGGCATGGGCTGCAAGCTGAGACGTGAGTCGGCATCGACAGTCTGCGCCCTGCGCCAGGTGATCAGGGAACGGGCCGCCGGGGTCTGCGGTGGTTTCTGCTGCGGGACGCGCCCCCAAGCTGCTCGTGCTGTTCAGATCCAGTCGGTTGAGCAGCAGTGGTGCTGGCAGCGACGGATGAGGGGCAGCGGTCCTGGTGATGCCAGTCAAGGCTCACTCAGAGCGCCAATGACCTGAGAAGCCTTAGGCGCCGATTCAATGCAGCATGTGAAAGTGATTGATCACCTCCGGAAGCAAAGCAAGTCATTCCCTCCGATTCATTCTCAGGCTATTGCAATCTGAACTTTGTCAGTATTAATATCTTGCTCAAGATGAAGTCGCTGCTCTCAGGTTTTAGTGGATTTGTAGTTGCTAATGCATTTGGTTTGAACGGCTAGCTGCGGGAATCTCAATGGATTTACTCATTCACGTTGGACTTCACAAAACAGGTACAACGGCGCTGCAGGAAGCCCTAAATCGGAATTATGCCAGTCTCCTCAAGAGCAATATACTCTACCCGCGAACAGGTCTTTTCGTTTCTCAGCACGCTCTAATCCCCGGTGCACTTTTTCCTACTCACGACACCCTGGACTCGGTTAGTAGATCAACAGACCCTAAGTACTATCTTGATCTGCTCGGGCAAGAAGTCAAGCAGCACAATCCAGTCTTGACTGTCATCAGCTCGGAAGTCTTCACCGAAGTATCCTGGGATAAAAACGGCTGTCTTGGCATTATAGAGGATATATCGCGACCATTCGACAATGTAAATATCCTCCTAACCCTGCGAGATGCGGAGCAACAAGCTCTTTCGTCCGTATGTCATGTCCTGCGCGAAAATACGCCAGGTCACCGCGAAAATCCGATCCTATTGTACTCCAATATGATTAAATGCTTCCGTTTGTGGTACGACTTTTGGCATCACTCTGGCCTGCCAGTCACTGATAGGTGGCTGGAGGATTCAGGGGTGAATCTTGTTGACTACTACATTGGCGACTTTGTAGGCAGAGCTAGTCTGAAAGCAAGAGGTCTATTCAGTGGATCCGCCGTGAACCCGGCCAGGAAAGAGTTGCGATCTAACGCAAACCCTTATACTCCGCTCCCATATCTTGTTGCCTTTCTTCTTGGGAACTCTACTATCTCTCCTGCTATCTTCCGTCAAGTAGTCTTTCAAGACATCGTCCGTGAATGCGATCGGTTTCGAGGGGCAGCGGCTATCGCTCAGCGGGTCACTGCGGCGAGTCTCCTGGGATATCTCAATGCTTTTTCCCAGGGCGATCATGCTGATGTCTGCGATAAGCCACTACACATATCACTGGAATTAAAAATTAGAGCAATGACGGCTGGCGGTCTCGATTCTGATGCAATCACGCAAATCATTGCAATCGCTAATAGCCTTGTCCAAAGCTATATATAGCTCTGCTTGAAGCTGCGTTGCCAAGAGGTGGCGGAACCAGTCTGTGTCGGTGATGTCAACATCGAGTTTCATGGTAAGAGCGAAAGCCTGGAGAAATTCAGAAGAAGGTTGATGAGGTGTGGGCCGCGGATCCGTGGTTGCTTGCTGTCGAAGATCATTCTGTCTGTGATGAGGCGAATCAGAACGGTTGCAGACATGGTCTTCGGTTTTTCTCGATCATCGCCTTGTTGATCAGCACCGCCACCGGGTTCAGATCACTGGCGCAGGCCTCCAGCCCACCCCACCCCCCGCGAAGGGATCCTGGAAGCCGGGCAACTTCCCCGGGTTGAACCGATCTGCCGCCTCGGGGTGATCGGCGTTGTCGGCGCAGCATCGACGCCAGCTGCGGCAGATCTCCGCCCGCGCCTTCTCCAGCTCCTTCTCGTTGGGGCTGTTCTCCCACTGCACCAGCTTGCTGCTCCAGCGCCTCCACCGTGCCGCTCTCGAACGCCTTGCTGATCTCCTCCTCCTCGCCCACGGCGTCGTAGACGCCGAGGAACACCGCCGGATCGCCGATGTTCTTCTGGGCCTGCTCGTCTTTGCGCTTGAGCAGCCGCAGCACCTTTTCGGCATCGCCCATGCCCTCGCTGCGGGAGCAGCTGAGCAGGTAGCGGATCTGGGGCTGCTGCGCCTGGCCGTAGCGATCGATGCGGCCATTGCGCTGCTGCAGCGTCATCAGCGACCAGGGAATGTCCACATGCACCAGCCGGTGGCTGAGGTAGTGCAGGTTCAGACCTTCTGAGGCCACCTCGGTGGCCACCAGGATCCGCACCGCCTCCTTCTCCTGGGCGAACTGCTCCACCACC
>JAYKGR010000090.1:0-12638 GCA_035285645.1 Cyanobacteriota bacterium
CCGAGGGTGTAGGTGAGGCGCCGATCGTCGGCGGCGGCGCTGACGCTGAGGCCACCACCGCTGGCGGCGCCATCGAGCCCATCCACCAGCAGCCGCAGGCTGGGGGTGGTATCGGCGGCGTAGGCCCCGGTGGCATCGATCTCGGGGCCGCAACGCCAGAGGCTATTGGCGGGCAACCAGGGCGGCTCGCTGGGCTTCACGGCGTAGAGCACGGGGGCGATGTTGGGTTGCAGGCGCAGGGCAAAGCGCAGGTTGGCGCTGCTGAGGGCAGCGCAGGTGGCGGGAATCGTGAGGGCAGCGAGGGCGGTACCGCTGATCACCTCCTGGCTGAGGGCCACTTCGGCTTCGAGAAAGAAGGTGCTGCGGGTCCAGTCGGCCCGCTGCCGCTCCAGCGCTTCGGCCCGTTCGCTGCTGCGCAGATGGCTGAGCAGGGCGGTGCCGGCGGCCGCCACCACCAGGCCGCCCACCAGCAGCGACACCAGCAGCTCCACCAGGGTGAAGCCGGAGGGTGCAAGGGCGGGGCGGGTGCGGGCCACGATCAGAAGGCGCTGCTCCAGTCGCAGCGGTTGTTGGCGATGCGGCCGAGGCGGAGCAGGCCGAGGGGAGCGATCAGCTGCAAACAGCGGTTGGGGCTGTGGCCGGCGATGGCCAGCTGCAGCAGGGCATCGCTCGTGCTGGTGCCGCGGGGGGTGAGCACGAGGCTCACGCTGCCGCGATTGGCGGTGCAGGCGGGAGCGGCGGCGGTGGGGCCGAGGGCATCGGCACAGAGCAGCACCGGGCCACCGGCGGCTTCGGCTACGGAAAAGGTGGGAAAAGCGCTGCAGGCATTGGTGGCGGCGGGGCGCAGCTCACCGCTGGCGGCCACCACCTCGGCGGTGCAGCTGCGCGACTCCTGAATGGCGCGGCGGCGCAGCTCATCGATGGTGGTGGCCAGGCCTTCCGCGGCGGCCTTCAGCCGCTGATCGCGCAGGGTGCGGATGGCCCCCAGGCTGGGGATGGCGGCGAGGATGCCGATGATCAGCACCACCACGAGCTGCTCCACCAGGCTGAAGCCCTGCTCACGCGAAGCGTTCATGGGCACCACCCCAAGGCGGCGGGCACCAGGGTGGCGCGGGTGTGCACGGCCACGCTGGTGCCGGCGGTGCTGGCGTAGGTCACCTCGATAGTGTTGCCCGCGGCCTGCAGCGTGCGGGTGAGCACCACGCCCTGGAGGGGAGCGGGGTCGGCGGCGGCGGCGGCGAGGGTGGCGGAGGCGGGAAAGGCGCTGGGGCTGGCAGCCACCAAGGCCTCAGCCAGCGTGCTGGCGTCGCAGGCGGCGGCGGGTGGGTTGTAACTGCCGCGCCAATCGCTGGTCGCGATGGTGCCGCTGCAGGCCGATGCCGGCACGCCACTGGCATTGGGCAACACGCGACACCAGCTCTGCACGGCGGAGCGCAACTGGGCCAGATCGGCGGCCACCAGGTTGCTGATGGCATCGCGTTGGCGGCTGGCGGTGAGGCTACGGCTGAAGCCACCAAACAGCTGCAAGGCAGTGAGCGAAGCCAACGTCAAAATCACCATCGACACCATCGCCTCCACCAGGCCAAACCCCTGCTCGGCGCGCGTACCTGTCATGGCTGGGTAGATTCGTAACTAGTCCAGCGATTGATCCCTAAAGCGACAGGGCGCCGCACGTTAATGCTGAAATTAACGCCGTATATCTTCTCCAGGTCACTACTCAGATCAGGAGGAACCCAGATTTGAATATTCCCCGAACTTGACGGAACATATCTTAATGCCCATACAGCGCCATAGATATCAGGTACGTCGGCACCACCATTTATTGTAACACTAGCGCAAGGAGCATAAGTAAATAGGTGAAGAGCCTGAGGGCCACCATTTAGAGTGATATCTTGCTTTGTGCAATCCGCACTTCCAAAAATTAGCAAGTCGCGGGATTTAAGATTATAGAAACTAGAGCTCATGCCCCCAGTCTTCACTTGGTCCACGCAAGGCGGATCAACATTAAGGTCAGCAGGTGGATATTGATAACCTGCAAGCTGCATAGCTACAACATCAGACCACTGACCTGTTGCAGGGTTAAAGTACTGAACAACAGACGCATCATAATCAGCCTGATCGGCAGTGACTGACAGCACGCTGACACTTTCTAGCTCGACATCATTAGTGCCAGTATTTGTGATGACAAACACAGCGTACTGCTCAGCTTGACCAGGGGCTTGCGTTTCACTTACAACAGGATTTGATACCGTTACGTATCCATCCTGAGCCGAATAATTGTTAACTGGCAAGTATAATCCAGACTTATTAGGGAAATATTGCCCCTCCGAGGCCGAGTTAGATCCCACTATGGTAGCTGTCCCATAAACGTCGTAGGATTGGGTACCTGGCAGAGTCCTGACCGAAACCTTCAAGCGAAAAGTCTCATCGGGCTCCACAGCAGAATCTTGCTTAATTGGAATTCGCACAAGGAGAGGCTTTCCAGTGTATACAGCCTGACAGATCATCGACTGGCCTGACATGACCACATCACCCTCTATATAGAGACGCACACTTCGATTTTTGGCAACATCCTGATTGTCCGCACTGGCAAGAGGAGCTTGATCAAGCGGGTAGATAATCTTGAGAACATTGGCTTCACTTCCCTTAATGGAGATATTACCTATTCGGCAGTGCGTAATATCATCTTTTACTCGGCAGTAGTAGGAGCCTGGAGGCGAGCCAGCCGAAGCTTGCCTGTCCATCCTTGCCCATATTTGACGATCTTTATACTGTTGATTTGACTTTAGAACAATATCCCAAGGAACAAGACTCAAGTCGTTTGGAACTGTGGGCACTGGCGGGAAACCCAGAGGACCAAAGCTCCACAAGCCAACAGCTCCATCTTTGATATTTAATTCAGCCAAGTTGCTGCAGCCTATGCAGTGTACCGCAGCTGCTTGCGAAGCGTCAGGAAAAATTTGTTGGGCAGCCATTTCATTTACTTGCTCGCTGGTTAATGCATAGACTTCTGTCTGATTGACGCCCATCGGCGCCTCAAGCGCAAGAAGAGCAATTGTATTCAGACCAGCAGGCGTACAGTCCTTGAGCTTGACAGAAACCTGCTGCTCCACGCGCGAACGCGCCAAAACAGGGCCAGTGAGGCTTGTCCGGCGAACACCTTCAATCGTCAGAGAACCTGTACCACCAAAATAAGTACTTCCCTGAAAAACATACTTGACTACTCGCCAATCACCGATAGTGCCTGACGCATTTTGGACACTTCCACTAAGTGCTATTGGCGGTATGTCTATATTTCCGTCACCATCAATCATGGATCTGCAAACTCTGCCTGGGATCGTGGCGTTGCCAGTAATGCAGCCATCCCCAGGAGCCCAGCACGGCTTGGGGTTGGAGCTCGAGCCTGGATCATGGTTATTCGTCAACAGGTAATAGTTCGTGGTATTCAATGCGTTCATGGTGCTTTCGAGGCCGGCTTCGGCGATCGCCAGGGCTTCGCGGCTGCGCTGCTGGCGGGCGGAGCCGATCAGGGCGCCGGAGCCGCGCAACACCAGGGCCATCGAGCCGATGGTGATCAGCAGGCCCACGGCCACCACCAGCGGCAGCACAAACCCCTCCTGGTGTCGCTCCGGCAGGCGAAGCGCTCGAAATCGGCAGCGCAGCGGGGCCATGCCTTCAAGCTAGATCGCTGTGGCTGATCAGGCCGTGGGCGAGTGCTGCTGAAGGCGCAGGCGAGCCTGGCGCAACACGTGCGACGGACACTGCTGATGCTGCTGGCGGAAATCTCGGCTGAAGGCCGCGCGATTGGTGTAACCGCAGGCGATGGCCACCGTGAGCACGCTGGTGTCGCTCTGGGGGTGCTCCAGCAGGCGCAGGGCCCTGGCCATACGGGTGGCGCGCACCCATTGTATGGGGCTGCAACCGCAGCGGCGGCGGAAGGCCAGCTGCAGCATGCGCACCGAATAGGTTGACTCGCGCTCCAGATCAGCCATGCGCAGCGGCAGGTGCAGGTTGGCCTCGATCCAGGCGAGCAGGTTGTCGAGAATGCGCTCCTGCAACAATTGCTCGCGCACCTGGGCCTTGGCCGGCTGGGCCGGCGCACTGAGGCAGAGCAACTGCACCAGCTGACGATAGATCAGCTCATCGATGCCCATGGCCCCGAAAAGGGGAGAGCCGCAGAGCAGGGGCAGATCGCAAAGGGCGAGGGTACGGCGCAGCTGGCGCAGCAGCTCGGCCTCCAGGGGTTGATCGCCGCGCAACAGCTGGGGAGTGGCCAGGCGCTCATTGAGCACCAGCGCATTGAGGCCGTAGGGCGCCAGCTCCCGGGCGGTGCGGCGCAAGCGGCGTGGGTCCACGCAAAAGAAGGCGGTATTGAGATAGTCGCTCACCACCGTGTACGAGGCGCCGGTGAGGAGCACCAGGCTGGTGTGGCCCGTGATGGGCAGATGGTGCTCGTCTTGCACACACTCGCCACGGCCTCCATAGGGCAGCACCACCACCGAACCGTGACGCGACGCCACCTCGGCCTCCAGAGGAGAATTGGCAAGTGCCACCAGCCGCAGATCGGGCAGCCGCAGGCTTGACGCCTTGTAGGCGAAGCCATGGGTATCGCCGGTGACGTGGAGGCGCTCCACCGGCACCGCCTTGCGGCTGATGCTGCGCAACTGGGTCGGGTCGTGACACAGCGCTGCCGACCCCGCTTGAAAAGCAAGGGGCTGGCTCAAAATGCGCGCGGTCGATGCTGCCGACACCTTCGAAATTCCCTTTCTTGCATTAGTTGCAATAGTTTTGCCTCCGAAACGCCGTGGCGAGAAGCGCCTATGCACAACCCGCATAAACGCAAGGTTATCGAGAATTTAACTTGAAGCGTAAAGATATTTGTGGCGATGGTGAGCGCTCCAGGGGGCCTGAGACACCGTTCTCCCGTCGGGTGGACTGTCCACCACGAGCCACCTGCCGTAGGGTGGCTCAAGAAAGGGTTATGCCGGCTCAACGGTACCAAGTGTTACAGCACCGAAGGCGTTTTTCCTGTAACGACCGGCTTGGTGCAAGATCAGGTCCAGGCTGGGGGCATAAGAAGCGCTTCAGCCGGTGAAGAAGTCGTAGTGGTGGATCGCCTCAAGGATGCCGCAGGCATGGGCGCCTCCGGCGAAGTACACGTGCTCGCAATCGCTGAGGCCCAAGAGCTCCTCATCGTGGCGGTTGGCCACCACCACACCCAGCGTATTGCCCCGCAGCATGTCGTTATCGCCTCCCGAACCACCCGTCACGAGAATGTGGTGGAGAGGAATATCCCATTGGTGAGCCACATGGCGCAGAGCCTGCCCCTTGGAGGCCCTCTCGGGAATGATGTCGAGATACTGGCCAAACGACAGGGTGGCATTCACCGAAAGCTCCTGCTGCCGGAGCAACGACTGGATCTCGGCAATCGGCGGAGCCACGGCGGCATCCACGTAGTAAGAGATCTTGAAGCGGCTCTGCTCGGATTTCGGCTGCAGCCGTAGGCCTGGCACCGTCTCAAGAATCCGCCGCAGCACCTGGGGAGTCCAGGTGTGATCAATGTGGTGCCCCCAGGCGATATCGCCGATGAGCTGGGCGGAGTAATAAATCTCCGTTCCCAGGCTGGTGATCAACACGTCGGGAGCGGGAATGGCGTTGTGCCTGAGGATGGAGAGCACCGAATCGAGCCGCCGCCCGGTGGCAATCCCAAACACGCATTGGCGGCGATGGCGGCGCACCATGGCCGTGAACGCAACCAGAGCCTCGGCATCACCCAGCAGGGTGTTGTCAATGGCGGTCACGATGGCCCGGGTGCGGTGCGTGGGAGCAGAGCTGGCGGTAGCGGGCCGCTGCAACGGATGCCGCTGCGTGGCCAGTGGCGCAATCTGCCGCAGATAACTGCTGGCATGAGCTTGCCAGGAATAGTGCTCAGCCACATGGCGCAAGCCATTGGCGGCATAGGTCTGCCAGAGATGGGGGTGTTCCAGGATCTGCAACAGCGCAGCAGCGATAGCGCTTTTGTCGAGCGGATCCACCAGCAGGCCATTGCCGCAATTGCCCAGAATGTCGACTGGGCCGCCGTTGGCTGTCGCCACAACCGGCAGGCCGCTGGCTGCTGCCTCCAACAGGGTTAGCCCAAACGGTTCGGTGAGAGCAGGATTGATGAACACACCACCGGAAGCGGCAGCCCGGCGGTAAAGCAGCGGCACCTCCTCGGCGGCATGGTGCTTGGGGATCGCCACCAAACCGTAGAGATCGTGGCAGTCGATGGTGATCAGGAGATCGGTGAACACGGTCTGGGCGTTGTCGCTCAGATCGCGCAGATCCTGACGGCTGCCGGCCACAATCACCAGATTGGCGATGTGCTGCAAGGCGGGCGATTCGCCATAGGCCTCCACTAAGGTGATGATGTTTTTACGTTCATCAGGGCGTGAGAGCGCCAGGATGATCGGCTTGGTTGGATCGCGCAGGAATCGCTGCAAAGCCGGGCGATCGTCAAGGGCCTGATCCGGGCAAGGCGGATAGAACATCTCCAGATCGGTGCCCGGTGGAATCACCGCCATCTTTTCGGGCGTATAAAAGTCGTAAAGCTCGTATTGGTCTTCAATTTCGTTGCGGGTGCTGGTGATGATCAACGACGCGGTACTGAGGGTTTCCTCCTCGGCCGTGATGCGCTCCTTCATGTGGTAGTGACTTTCGATCCGCTCCAAAGCCAATCCGAGACCGAGCAAGCGCCGGCACTTATCCCGCCCCAGGGAATGACCCGTGTGGACCAAAGGGATGGCGGTAGCGCGCGTCAGTCGAACGCCGACATAGCCGGCGTCGGCATAGTGGGTGTGAAGGATATCGGGCAAACGGGGCTGCTGTTGCAGCCACGCTGAGAGATTGTCGGCAAAAGTATCCAAAAAGGGCCAGAGCCGCTCTTTGGGTATATACTCATCGGGCCCAGCATCGATGCGAATGATGCGTGCATGATCAGCTAGCTGTTCGCATGGATTGGCATAGTCGCAGCTCACCCTGGGATCAACGATGCGGCGCGTGACGAGATCAACCTGGGCCACGTCGGGATGGCGGGCCAGGGCCTTGGCGAGCTCCACCACGTACTTGGTCTGTCCGCCGGTATCGGCATCGCGGCCCAACTCCAGATCCTGGCCCCTGATCAACCCATGGATGCTGATCAGCAGAAGCGAAAGGGGCCGCGCAGGACCAGTCGATGGCATATAGCGTTACAAGAGACCTTCGCCAGGCCATGATTCTACACGATGCGATAATGTCAACACAATTGCGCTGCAGATCGGCACCGAAGTGGTGTTAGCTGGCCGAAAACTCGCTGGGGATGCTGATCCAGCTGATGCGGTGCAGCTTCAGGCCAGCCTGAATCTGCTGCCAGCGATCGGTGTCGTCGGGGATGCCGCTCAGGGCCAGTTCATAGAGCAGATCGAGACAGAAGCGGCCGCGGAAGTAGCCGCCATGACTGTCGATCTGGCCGATGCCGAGAGGAGCGAGCAGCATCAGCGCCAACGTGGCGATGTAGTTGAGGGGCCGCTGCAGGGCATGGCTGGCGGTGAAGGCGCTGAGGTGTCGCCCGGCATCGGTGTAATCCGTGCAATCGATCACATTGAGGGGATAGCCGATCCAGGGCGAGCAGCCAAAGGTGCGGGGGTCGCAGAGCGGCTTAGCCCGCAAGCCGCCATTGAGCCGCAGGTCGCGCAGATCGGAGGAGCGCCAGCCATAGCTATCGGCGCGACCCCGACCGGCGATGCTGAGATTGCCGAGCCGGTAGCCGCCGAGGCGGGTGCCGGAGGGAAACACGAAGTAATTGGCCAGGGTGGAGGCCAGCCGCAATACCATATCGGCATCGTTAACAAACAAAAAGGTTTCGCGGAACCGGCGCAGGCAACTGGCGAGATAGTTGGATCGACCGCTGGTAATCGCCCAAACGGGAATATCAGCTGCCACCAAAATCAATCGATCCAGGATGAACAGATCGCCGATGGTGGCGAGCTGCGCGATCATCGCTTCGCGTTGCTCAGGCCCGGCGGGAGCGGCACAGCTCAAACCAGCAAACGGCCCCACCATCGCATCGTGCTGCCAGAGGTGGCTGTCGGCATCGGCATCGAACACATTGCTGAGCACACGGATCAGCATGGTGGTGAGGAAGGTGCCCATGCTGTGGCCGAGAAAGCTGAGGCTGATGCGCCGCGCCTCGCCACGCTGCAGCCGCGAGAGGTAATCGGTTTCGGCGCCGATCTCCTGCACGAGGTGATGCAGGGCTCGGATCATCTCCACGGCATCAAACACGCCGAAGGTGCTGGCGCGATCGCGGTCGCGGAAATACACCACGGCGCGCAACAGGATGAGGGTGATGCCGATACCCAGGCACAGCTGACCCACCACAGCGGCCAGGCCACTGGCGGCGGTGCCAAGCCAGCCACCGAGAGCCAGGAGCCCCAACAGAGCCACTGGCATGGCCGGGATCCAGCGCAGGGGCCCTCCGGCACCGATCCGCTCCGAAGGCCAGGCGTAGTGCACAAAGAGCACGTAGTCGTCGGGTGGAGCGGTGGCCAGCTGCTGGGCATCGTTGCTGAACTTGCGCTCAGCCTCGGCGTACTCCTGCTCCACGCTCTGCAGCGGCACGTTGTAGCCATGGATGCGCACCACCAGCCGCAGGCGCTGCCGGCCACCACCGGCCCCAGGCCTGGCGAAGAACTGGCTGAGATCGCGCCGCAGGGCGAGAAAGCGCTCGGCGCTTCGCTCCAGGTCTTGAGGGTTGATGTCGCGGCGGTAGGGCGATTCCGCTTCCAGGGGCGCCGTGCTGGCGATCAGCAGATGGCTGAAGCACGGCTGCGCCTCTGAGGGGTAGGGGTGGTAGCGCAGCAGAGCCAGCTGACCTGGGGTCATCACCGTGTTCGCCATGGGCGGGGGCAGCATGCCGTTACCCCTGCATTAGCCAGCTCCATAGCCCTTGGCAAGCAGTGGGGCAAGGTGACACGGTAAAACCCATGCCGTGATCACGAAAATCATCATGGCGACTGGATCAGGCGACTAGCGCGCAACCGGATTACGCGATGTCTCGACGGAGAAGAGATGATTCTCACGGAGCAGATATTCCGTCATAAAAGACTGTATTGTATTGGTGAGTTGATCCAGGTTGCCCGATTCAACCGTCCATTGATGAATGCCGCACGTGGCCTCCGATGACGGCGGCTGCAAGCGGGGGTAGTCACCGTCATCGTCTTTAACGACCCAGCCAGGAGGATATGAAATAGACCAACCCTGTTTTCGGTTTTCATGCCGGAGAAATGATCCCTCGGCGAATGCCGCACACTCCAGAGACACGATGATGAAGCCCGTCATCAACGCAGCTGCCGCTGATTGGCTCGTGATCATCATGGTGTGGACGACCCACCGTTGCTAGCACAGAAGTGCCCCCCCTCCCAGCCATGGCGGCTTCCAGCAGCACCCGCACCGCAGCCCGGTTCACGCCTGAGCGCGTGGCGGCCCTGTTTCCCGGCGCCCGCCGCGAGGCGATCGCCACCCATCTACCCCTGGTGCTGGAGGCGATGGCCGCCGAGGGGCTGGAGGATCCGCTGATGGCGCTGGTGGCTCTGGCCACGATTCGCGCCGAAACCGCTGGGTTTCACCCGATCGATGAGGCCGTATCCAGCTGGAACACACCGCCCGATGGGCCGCCTTACGCCCTCTACGACCACCGCGCCGACCTGGGCAACCAGGGCCCAGGCGATGGCGCCGCCTACCGCGGTCGTGGATTTGTGCAGCTCACTGGGCGCGACAACTACCGCCGCATCGGCCAGCAGCTGGGCATCGATCTGGAGGCCAACCCCGAGCTGGCGAATGAGCCCCGCATCGCTGCCCGCATTCTGGCGGCTTTTCTCAAGCAGCAGGAGCCTCGCCTGCGGGCCGCGCTTGCCCTCGATGATCTGGCCGCCGCCCGCCGCGCCGTGAACGGCGGCAGCCATGGCCTGGCCGCCTTCACCAGCGCCTACCGCGCCGGCCAGGCCCTGCTGCCAGCACCGGCTCCCTCCCGCAGCCAGCAGGTGGGCGCCACGATCCCCGCCTGCGACACCGGCCTGATCCACGGCCTCTCCCAGCAGGTGCTCGATCGCCTGATCCAGCGCCGGCCCGAGCTGCTGCAGCGCCTCGATCACCAGCTGCTGCAGATCGGCGGCGCCCACAACAATCCCTGGCTGCAGCGCGCCGCCGCCCAGGCCCTGATCCGCGCTGTGGAGGAGCGCGGGGTGCCCCTGCGCATCAACAGCGCCCTGCGCACCCCCATGCAGCAATACCTGTTGCATCAGCAATACCTTCGCGATCTATGCGGGGTGATGGCCGCCGCGCCACCGCCCCACAGCAACCACAACAGCGGCCTGGCCATCGACATCGACGATGCCCAGGCCTGGCGGCCAGTGCTCGAACGCCACGGCTGGCGCTGGATCGGCGCCTTTGATCCCATGCATTTCGACTACGTGGGCGGCGGCGACGATCTCGGCGCCCTGCAGGTGGAGGCCTTTCAGGAGCTCTGGAACCACCACCACCCTGAGGCGCCCCTGGCGGTGGATGGCCTCTGGGGGCCGGCCACAGCAGCCGCGGTGGATCGCTCCCCCAGCGCCGGGTTCGGCAACGGTCCGATCCTGCGGCGCGGCATGCTCGGCGTGGAGGTGGCTCAGCTGCAAACCCAGCTCCGCCAGGCCCTGGCCCTCACCCCCGAGCAGCTGGCCGCCGACGGCCACTACGGCCCCGCCACCGAGGCCGCCGTGCGCCGGTTTCAGCAGCAGCAGGGCCTGGGCGATGACGGCATCGCCGGACCGGCCACCCTGGCGGCCCTGGCTGCCACCACGGGCCCAAACCCAGTGCATGGCCACCATGCCAGCCAACAGCCACCTGAACGGTGAGGCGCGATTCAGCCCTTGCCAGCGGTACAGATATGTGCTCACCCGGTGGTGGGGTAGCACAAGATCGATCGCCTTTGTGCTGCTGAATCCAAGCACGGCAACAGCCCATCAAGACGACCCCACAATCCGACGGTGCATCGCATTTGCGCGGCAATGGGACTACCAAAGACTGATCGTACTGAACCTCTTTGCACGACGAACAGCACGACCCAGGGATTTATTTCAAGCCGATGATCCCATCGGGCCAGACAACGATCGAACCATTCAAGAGTTCGCGGCTTCTGTGGATTGCGTGGTGGCGGGATGGGGCGTGAATGGCGCGTTTGCCAGACGCGATCAGGATGTGCTGCGTCTTCTGCCCAAGAAGCTGCATTGCCTGCGCCTCACCAATGCTGGGTTTCCCGCCCATCCCTTGTATCTGCCCGCCTCAACGCTCCCCATGGCGTGGCAACCGCAACACGATGCTCCCGATGGGCAGGGGGTGAGCGCGGCCAGATCTTAACTGGAAGCTCTCGGCAGCTGCTGCCTTGGCACCCTCCGCACCCGACCCATCGCCTGGCACCGGGCGAACGGGGCCTGGTGCTGAGCCTGATCACCGCCCGCAGCTATGGCCAGCACAACACCGTGGTGTACAAGCCGGGCGACAACTACCGAGGCATGCCGCATCGGCAAACGATTCTGGTGAATCCGGAAGATCTGGCGGCCTCGGGTATGGCGGCCCACCAACGGGTGACCGTGCAGGGTGAAGCGGGCCAGCTGGAGGGCATTGAGGTGATTCCGGGCTCGGTGCGCCGCGGTGCGGCGCTGATGGTTTACCCAGAAGCCAATGCATTGATGCGGGCGGTGAGCGACCCAGACAGCGGCACACCGGCCTTCAAGCGAGTGCCGGTGCTGCTGCGCTGGGCAGAAGGCCCGTGAGGCTGGTGAAGTCGGTGAAGCTGAACTGACCATTGCCGCCGAGCACGTGATCAAAGCCCGGGCCGCGGGCCGCGATCGCATCCAGGGAGGTGCCGGAGAAGGCGTCGTGGGCGGCACCGATCAGGCTCTGAGCACCCACGCTGTCGTTGGATAAAGCCCAGAACATCATGCCGCCCAATCCCGCCTTCTGCACATAGGCAGCCTTGCCCGCGATGGTGGCGGTGGTTTCCATGGAGCTCCAGATGCCCGAGGTGGCATTGTAAGCAAAAGCCGCCTTGTTGGTGTCGTCCCATACAAGCTCATAGGAGCCATTTTCAATGCCGGTGATTAGATCCTTGTGATCGTAGTTGCCCTTCTCGTACGATCCAGGAGCCAGGGACGCATCACCAGTCTGGCCGTAGCCATAGGTGCTGCCAGCCGCCACGCCGCCCCAGGCGCGGGTGTAGGCCGGAGCGCCGAGCACCACCTTGTCCATGGCGATGCCCGCCTGGCGGAACTGATCCACGGCCGTCACGATGTCATAGCCTCCAGGATCAGCCGTCATAGCGGCCTGGTGGCCGGTTTTGCTCTCCCAGCCGCCGTGGAAGTCGTAGGCCATCACATTGTAGAAGTCAACATAGGGATCGATTCCCTGGAGATTGAGATTAGCCAGTTTATCTGCCCCGCCAGCTGTAGCAATTGAGAGTTCGATGTCCCGTCCTGTGCGCTGCTCAAAGGAGGCCAGCTTTTGATCGAGAAGCTGCAAGGTGAGCGCCAGGTTGGTGCCATCCTCAGGGCTGGAGGCATTGGTGGCCAGTCCACCACCGC
>JAYKGR010000091.1:0-3772 GCA_035285645.1 Cyanobacteriota bacterium
GCCGCGCCGCTACGAACGCCTCAAGGCCGTGCTCGACCGGCGCATGGGCGATCTCACGGTGCTGCTGGAGCATGTGGAGAAGCCGCACAACCTCTCGGCGATCCTGCGCAGCTGCGATGCGGTGGGGGTGCTGGAGGCCCATGCGGTGTGCCTGAGCGGGCGGCTGCCCACCTTCAACAGCACGGCCCAGGGCAGCCAGAAGTGGGTGCCGCTGCAGCTGCACAGCTCCAGCGCTGAAGCCTTGCAGGGCCTGAAGGAGAGAGGCTTCCGGATTTACGGCACGCTGCTGAGCGACACGGCGATCGACTACCGCGCCTGCGACTTCACGGGCCCCACGGCGCTGGTGCTGGGGGCGGAGAAGTGGGGGCTGAGCCCGGAGGCGGCCGAGCTGGTGGACCAGGCGGTGACCATTCCGATGCGCGGGATGGTGCAGTCGCTGAATGTGAGCGTGGCCACGGCCACGTTGTTGTTTGAGGCGTTGCGGCAACGGCAGGTGGCGGGGCTGCTGCCGCAGGCGGGCGAGGGGGTGGGGGAGGAGCGCTATGGGCAGCTGCTGTTTGAGTGGGCCTACCCGCAGGTGGCGCAGTGGTGCCGCGCCCAGGGGCGGCCCTATCCGCCGCTGGGGCCGGAGGGAGAGATCGCGGCGGAGCTGCCGCGTGGGGTGCGGCTGCGCTGTTGAGGGCGCGTCAGAAGTTGCCGCCGCGGCCTTCGATGCGGGCGGCGCTGGGCAGCCAGAGGGCAAGCAGCACCCCGGCCACCTCAAGCAGCATTTGGCGGCCGCCGAGCAATACCACCGCCAGGGCGGCGGCGGCGAGCATCTTCTGAAACAGGCCCCAGGTGTCGTCGATGGCGCAGGAGCCGCGCGCCCAAAACAGCAGCGCTACGGCGAGCAGTACCAGATCGAGCCACCAGGGCATCGGCGTTGGCCAATAACCGTTCATTCTCGCCCGGTTTCGCAAGAGTGAGCAAAGCTGTTAGGGGAACCGTTTGGTGGATGTCAGCGTTGCCTGTTCATGCCCAGAGCGGCGGCGCCGTGGTGGCGGCGCTGGCGAGCGATGGTGAGCGGGGCCTGAGCCCGGCGGCGGCGCGGCAGCGGCTGGAGCAGCAGGGGCCCAACCGGTTGCGGCCAGCCCGCGGCACGCCGGTGGGGCTGCGGCTGCTGCGGCAGCTGCACAATCCCCTGCTGATCACCCTGCTGCTGGTGGGTGGGGTGAAGCTGGTGCTGGGCCATCCGCGCGATGCGGCGGTGATCGGCAGCGTCACGCTGATCAATGCGGTGATCGGCACGGTGCAGGAGAGCCGGGCCGAACGGGCGATTGCGGCGCTGGCGGCGGTGGTGCGCACGGAGGTGGAGGTAATCCGGGGCGGTGTGCGGCAACGGCTGCCATCGGAGGAGCTGGTGGTGGGCGATCTGGTGACCCTGGCGGCGGGAGCGCGGGTGCCGGCCGATCTGCGGCTGCTCACGGTGCGGGATCTGCGCACCGATGAATCGAGCCTCACCGGCGAATCGCTGCCGGTGGCGAAGGGTGCCACGGCGGTGGAGGCCACGGCGCCGCTGGCGGAGCGGATCGGTATGGCCTATGCGGGCACGAGCGTGACGGCCGGCCAGGGCACGGGGCTGGTGGTGGCCACGGGCGAGGACACCGAGGTGGGGCGGATCGCCACGGCGCTGCAGCAGCCGGTGAGCCTGAGCACGCCGCTGATGCGCCGCTTTCAGCGCTTCAGCCGCACGCTGCTGCAGCTGGTGCTGGTGCTGGCGGGGCTCACCTTTGCGGTGGGGCTGCTGCGGGGCCGCAGCGTGGATGAGATGTTTGATGGGGCGGTGGCGCTGGCGGTGGGGGCGATCCCGGAGGAGCTGCCGGCGATGGTCACGATCACGCTGGCGATCGGCGTGCACCGCATGGCGCGGCGGCGGGCGATCATCCGCCGGCTGCCGGCGGTGGAAACGCTGGGCAGCACCACGGTGATCTGCTCCGATAAAACCGGCACGCTCACCCAAAACCGCATGACGGTGCGGCAGCTGTATGGCGGCGGTGCGCTGGTGGCGATCGAGGAGCTGTGGCCGGGCAATGGCGGCGAGGCGAATGTGGCGCTGCAGGAAACGCTGCTGGCGGGGTTGCTGTGCAACGACGCCCGACCCGGCAGCCGCCACGACCATGTGGGCGATCCCACCGAAACGGCGCTGCTGGTGGCGGCCGATGCGGCGGGGCTCAACCGGCATGAGGCATTGCGGCGCCATCCTCGGCGGGATGCGATCCCGTTTGCGTCGGAGCAGCAATTCATGGCCACGCTGCATGGCCGCGAGCGGATTCTGGTGAAGGGAGCGGTGGAGGCGGTGCTGGCGCGCTGCGATGGCCAGCTCGATGCCGCGGGCCGGCCGCAGGCGCTCAACCGTCCGGCGATCGAAGCGGCGGTGCGGGCGATGGCGGTGCGGGGCGAGCGGGTGCTGGCGTTTGCGATCGGCCGCGCCGATCCGGATGCCGAGCGGCTGGAGCACCGGCATGTGGCCGGCCATCTGCGGTTTGTGGGGTTGCAGGGCATGGTGGATCCACCGCGGCCGGAGGCGATCGGAGCGGTGGCGGCCTGCCGGCGGGCCGGCATCCGGGTGGTGATGATCACGGGCGACCACGTGGATACGGCGCGGGCGATCGCGCGCCAGCTGGGCATCGGTTGCGCCGATGGAGCGCTGACCCCGGAGGCGGTGGATGGCGCACGGCTGGCGAGCGCCTCCGCGGCGGCGCTGGCGCGGCTGGTGCGGCGGGTGGATGTGTTTGCCCGGGTGGCGCCGGCGCAGAAGCTGGCGCTGGTGGAGGCGTTGCAGGCGCAGGGGGCGGTGGTGGCGATGACAGGCGATGGCGTCAACGACGCGCCGGCGCTGCGCCAGGCCGATATCGGCATCGCCATGGGGGCCGGCGGCACGGAGGTGGCGCGTCAGGCGGCCGACATGCTGCTCACCGACGACAACTTCGCCACGATTGCGGCGGCGGTGGAGGAGGGGCGCCATGTGGCGCTCAACCTGCGCAAAATGCTGGCGTTTGTGCTGCCGGTGAATGGTGGCGCTTCGATGACGATCCTGCTGGCGGCGCTGCTGGGGTTGCCGCTGCCGGTTACGGCGCTGCAGGTGTTGTGGCTCAATATGGTGTGTTCGCTCACGATGTCGCTGGCGCTGGCGTTTGAACCGCTGGAGGCGGGGCTGATGGAGCTACCGCCGCGACCGGCGGCGCTGCCGCTGCTGCATGGGGGATTGCTGCGGCGGCTGCTGGTGGTGTCGCTGTTCAATTGGGCGGTGATCTTCGGGTTGTTTTTCTGGTGCGTGCGGCAGCAGGGCGATCTGGCGCTGGCGCGCACGCTGGCGGTGCAGGGGCTGGTGCTGGCCCATCTGGTGTATCTGGGCACGATCAGCCAGCGGCGCTGGAATGTGGCGCTGGGCCTGCTGGGCACGGTGGTGGTGCAGGCGCTGTTCAGCCAGGCGGGCTGGATGAACCGCTTTTTCGGCACGGCGCCGCTGGCGGCGGAGCAGCTGGTGTGGTGCCTGGTGCCGATGGTGCTGATGCTGCCGGTGGCGGCGGTGGCGGAGCGGCTGGATCCGCTCAGCGGCTGGTGGAGCGGCCGGCGCCGCTGAGCCACTGCTCCAGGCCTTCACCGAGAAAGGAGAGGCCGAGCACCAGCACAAACATGGCCAGGCCGGGGTAGAGGGCGGTCCACCAGATGCCGGTGGGCACGGCGGTGAGGGCCTGCTGCAGATCGCCGCCCCATTCGGGCACGGTTTCGG
>JAYKGR010000092.1:0-7950 GCA_035285645.1 Cyanobacteriota bacterium
ACCAGCTGCGGCAAGTGCGTGGACGTGTGCCCCACCGGCGCCATCTTTCGCAAGGACGACACCACCGGGGAGAAGGCGCCCCACCGGGAGCGGCCCCAGCTGCTGCGCACCGCCCGCGAGGAGCACCAGTGGCAGAACCAGTGACCTTTCCCGCCCCATGAGCAGCTCCACCTCCAAACTGCGTTTCGCCACGGTGTGGCTGGCCGGCTGCAGCGGCTGCCACATGTCATTCCTCGATCTCGACGAGTGGCTGTTTGAGCTGGCGGCCCACGTCGACGTGGTGTTCTCGCCGGTGGCCAGCGACATCAAGACCTTCCCCGACAACGTGGACGTGTGCCTGGTGGAGGGGGCGGTGGCCAACGCCGACAACCTGGAGCTGGCGCTGCTGCTGCGCGAGCGCAGCGCTCTGGTGGTGTCGTTCGGGGACTGCGCCGTGACCGGCAACGTGCCGGCGTTGCGCAATCTTTGGAGCGACGGCGAGCAGGCCAGTCGGCAGGCGGTGCTGGAGCGCAGCTATGTGGAGCTGGCCGACACCGGCGCCCAGCACCCCCATGCCCCTGGCATCGTGCCGGAGCTTCTGGAGCGGGTCCTGCCATTGCACGAGGTGATCCCAGTGGATCTGTACCTGCCGGGCTGCCCGCCGTCGGCCGAGCGCATCCGCGCCGCCATCGAGCCGCTGCTCCATGGTGCGGCGCCGGCGATGGAAGGCCGGGACATGTTGAAATTCGGCTGAGGCCCCCCATGACCCGCACGATCACGATTGATCCGGTGACCCGCATTGAGGGGCACGCCAAGATCACCCTGCACCTGGATGAGGCGGGCCGGCTGAGCGATGCCCGCTTCCACGTGGTGGAGTATCGGGGTTTTGAAACGTTCTGCGAGGGGCGGCCGTTCACAGAGATGGCGGGGATCACGGCGCGGATCTGCGGCATCTGCCCGGTGAGCCACCTGCTGGCGGCGGCGAAGACCGGCGACAAGCTGCTGGCGGTGCAGCCACCGCCGGCGGCACGCCAGCTGCGGCGCCTGCTCAACCTGGCCCAGCTCTGCCAGAGCCATGCACTCTCGTTTTTCCACCTCAGCAGCCCCGATTTCCTGCTGGGCTGGGAGAGCGATCCGGCCAAGCGCAATGTGTTTGGCCTGATGGCGGCGGATCCGGAGCTGGCCCGCGCCGGCATCCGGCTGCGCCAGTTCGGTCAGCAGGTACTGGAGCTGCTGGGGGGCCGCAAGATCCACGCGGCCTGGGCTGTGCCGGGCGGCGTGCGCACACCGTTGAGCGCCGAGGCGCGCGATTGGATCCTGGAGCGGCTGCCGGAGGCCAAGGCCACGGTGGCGCTGGCGCTGGAGCTGTTCAAGGGGCTGCTGGATGGGCCGCTGCAGCGGGAGCAAGGCACATTTGGCGATTTTCCATCGCTGTTCATGGGGCTGGTGGCGGCCGATGGCGGCTGGGAGTGCATCGAGGGGGCGATCCGCTTCATCGACAGCACGGGCCGGATCGTGGCCGATGGCCTCAGCGAAGACGACTACGCCGATTTTCTGGGCGAGGCGGTGGAGAGCTGGAGCTACCTGAAGTTCCCCTATTACAAGCCGCTGGGTTACCCCGAGGGCATCTACCGGGTGGGGCCGCTGGCCCGTCTGAACGTGTGCGAGCGCATTGGCACCGAGTGGGCGGATCGGGAGCTCGCCGAGTTTCGCCAGCGCAGCGGCACCGCAGGCAGTGGCGGCCGCATCGTGACGTCATCGTTCGCGTTCCACCACGCCCGGCTGGTGGAGATCGTGGCCTGCCTGGAGGGCATCGAGCAGCTGGTAGCCGACGACACGTTGATGACGGGCCGCATCCGTGCCCGCGCCAGCCTCAATGCCAACGAGGCGGTGGGGGTGAGCGAGGCGCCCCGGGGCACGCTGTTTCACCACTACCGAGTGAATGACGAGGGCCTGATCACCCGCGTGAACCTGATCATCGCCACGGGCCAGAACAACCTGGCAATGAACCGCACCGTGGCCCAGATCGCCCGCGAGTTCATTACCGAACCCGTTGCCGAAGGCGCCGAAATCCCCGAGCCCCTGCTCAACCGGGTGGAGGCGGGCATCCGCTGCTTCGACCCCTGCCTGAGCTGCAGTACCCACGCGGCGGGGCAGATGCCGCTGCGGATTGCCTTGGTGGATGCCGGTGGGAAAGTGCTGGCGGAGCGGGTAAGGGATTGAGGCAGGGCTGCTGCTGTGATCCTTGGCGAGTGGTCCGGAGGCAGGTCTTGACGAGACGCATCCTCCCCCCAGTCGATTGGTACGTTATTCGAGCTCGTCAAGTTACAGCAGGTTTCCAGAAGTTCGCGTCTGTAGCATCGTCATATCTGCCGAGATGAGTTGCGGTGCTCTGTGGTGTCAGGAGTCGCCGATCGCAACCTTTGTGGAATGCTGGCTGGAGTCTTTTTTCTAAAGACAAAATTGTCAAACTGACTTGCGCGTCCAGCAGGGAGCAATTGCTGTTGCCCTTAGGCTGTTGTGATCCCCCCAGTCTTTGAGCTTATCTCTAGTTTAAGTAGGGGCTAGATCGAAAATGGACAACACTCTTCTAGGGCTCTCAGTAAAGGATTATGGTCAGGCATCGTGACGTTGTGCTTATGCAGGGCCAAGTTTTGAATCGTGTATTCCTCAACTGCGACTGGCTCTGGATCAAGGCCGATTGAAAGAAAGTAATCTCGAAATTTGGAATCGTCTCCATGGATGGGATTGATCGAGCGAATCCATATGCATGGAACTCCGTAGGCATGAGAAATAATAAGACCATGCAATGAGGATGAAAATGTCATTTCGCAGGACGAAATATCGTCGATTACTTCAGGCACGGGTCTGGTCGGGTCAATGGTATGCAAACCTTCGGCAAAGCCCAACCTCTCCAGATCAACAAAATGTGGAATAAGTCCTATTGAATGACGTTTGAGCGATTGTACTGGCTGATAGAATTTTGGAAGAAGAATGGCTGGATCGCCAAAATTGGCAGGGCATTCGTAGCCTAATGATTCGAGGCGATGCTTCGTAAGAGGCCCCCGAACTGCATGAACTTTTTTAGGCCGCTTAAAGACATCGTCTGAAGAAATGATGCCGGTTCCCCAGGCAGTTACTTGGTCGTCAACAATAAGATGGCGGAGGGTGCTGCCTACAGACATAATGCATCCCATCGCGTCTATCCGATTGCGAGGGCAGAATATAGGCTTCAATCCCGTTATTGCTTCAAAAAGGTAGGGGCCGATCCAGTCGCCAAAATTTCTCGGTTCGTACCAGCTCCAAAACAATAATTGACGAGGATTAATATCGCTTTGCGAGTGCCAAATAGCTAGATCTTCCTCTTTTAAATAGCTCCAGCTTGATAGGATTTATTGAGGCATATCTGAGGCGACTGGTTGGAACTTCTGGAAGAAGTGGCCGAAGGCTTGCCTAAGGCCCAACTTCCCTGAATGTTATCGCATCGTCATGCAGGCAGTTCACCATTCCAGCGATTGCCAAGCTGGGGTCATATCCTATTGCTACTAACTCAACCATGTCGCTCAACGTATTAGAGCAGGCTGGCAACTTAGTATTTGGTTAATTTATAGACTAGATTGGTCTCCCAATGCTGTTGGAGGGGATATCCTTTTTGATCGGCTTTTTGCATTTATCATGCCAGATACAGTGCCGTGAAGGGAGATGCGCCTAGGCGCATGCGCGATGTGATCTGATAGGCAAGCTTCTGTGCATGGTGGGTGATGTGTCTTGGCGACTTGATGGCTTTGTTTTGCGACAGCTGAGCAGATTGTCAATCTAGTTTTCTTTTGTGTCGCTTTATCATTCTATTCTGCTTAGCACATTGGCTTTTGGGCTGGTATGCAGCATGCACGGTCGCGCCTGTTTGAGCGGGGCTTGGCTGACTGCTTGTCATGCTGGTTTGACCTCTGCTCTGAAGGTGTCTGTCCATGCCTCGTTTGAAGATTCAGCTGTGTTCAAGCTGCCCTGGGTTTGGCCTTGTATTGCCGTTGCTGGATATTCTTATCGAGAGTGTCAACTCTTTGTTGCTCAAGGATAGGCTCCTTCTTGCACAGTGTTCAACTTCTGTGGGAGTCGGTGATTTCTGCTTGAAGTGATGGCTGTTTGCGGCGATGCTTTTCGACGTCTCGGTGTATGCTGCTCCTGCATAGCCATGGTGCGCTTGCATCAACTTTGTGTAGTCACTCGGCTGCTTCCAGCTGCCCTTGTCATTTGTCATGTCTGATACTGACTTCGATCTTTCAGAGGGAAGCCCTTCCGTGAATGAGCTGTTGCAGCTCGTCCGTCAGCAGAGTGAATCCATTCAGAGCTTGCGTTCCCAGCTTTCACTTCAAATTAAGAATGAAATTGAAGAGTCAAAAAACTATCTTGAAGCTCAAGGTAATTTAAGAGTCTTACTGGGCGAGCTGCCAGCCACGCTCGATGGCGTGATTGGGGCGCCTCATGTTGCTTTAAATCTGGTCCAGTTGATTCGCGATAATTCCCACGACTTCATTGTTGAATTTGGCAGTGGTGTTAATACCTACTTGATGCTACGTGCTCTGCAGTTGATTCCAGATTTTGACTCTGTTGATGATCACTCTTTGACTCTGCCCCGCTTGCTCTCTTTTGATCACACGGAGCTATCAATTGGCCGGACCAGGGGACTGGTCGCCGATTGCATTGGCCGTGATCAGCTTGATCTGCGTTTTGTCCCGTTGACTTCTTGGAGTGATGTTACGGGCTCCTATTTTTACTATGATTGCGTGGATATTCTTAAAAAAGAGCTTCTTCGACATGCTGAATTTCTTCGTCAGTCTGGTATCAATCGCTCGTTAAGACTGTTAGTGGTAGTCGATGGTTCGCCGGTTTCGGTATCTGATTGGTCCAGTTATCCAGCCCTGCCAATCGTCTTGGATGCGGCCAGTTCTCTGGATGTATCCATTGACTTTTTTCTTGAAGAGATTGTTCAGTGTGGCGATCAGGACATCGCTTCGATTTGGGAAGAAATCGTCCGCCAGTTCGGAATTGATTACCAGCGTCATGATGTGCCAATGAATAGCGGCGGGCTGCTTCTGTCTTTGGCGACCTTGGATGGTGTGAACACGTCGCTGTCTCAACGTGATGTGTTGGAGAACGAGAAGCGACAGCGTAATGACTATGCAGCTGCGCGCGCGCGCGTGGAGGCGCTGCTGGTCGAGTTGGAAGAGGTTAGGCGTGTTGCCGCTGTGGCGTTGCAGGATGTGGGAGCAGATCGTGATGAACAGATCCGTCAGCGCGAAAGATTGACCGATGAGATCAGGGTGTTAGAGGAAGAGCGAGACAAGTTTATTGAGCAGAAAGAGGTCGCCGAGCAAGAGTCTAAGCTGATTCTTGAGCAGTTGCACGCAGTCCAGGAGGAGCTGGAGCGCTATTTTCTGAAGTGTAGTGAGTTGGAGGACAAAAATGCTGTGCTGGACCGTGAACTCGCAGATTTAGGATCTAAATGTAAAGCCTTGGAGGGTCAGCTTGTTTCCCAGCGTGAACGACTCACTTCGCGCTGTGATGAGCTCAATCAAGAGTGTGCACGCCTGAGAACTAGGCGGGATCAGCTTGTGGCTCGCCGCGATCAGTTGAGTCAGGAGCGAGATCAGCATGCCAGTGCTGCCGCTGAGCTTGGCGAGCAACTTGAGCAGCAGCGTCTGAGGGCCCTGGAGCTGGCGGCGAGCGTGGACACCCTTGAACGCCAGAGAGATCAGCTGGGGGAGGAGCGCAATCAGCTCATTCTGGAGCGCGAGCAGCTGAGTCAGGAGCGAGATCAGCATGCCAGTGCTGCTGCTGAGCTTGGCGAGCAACTTGAGCAGCAGCAGCGCAGAACCCAAGATTTACAGCAACAGAGCAGTGTGGAACGTGATCGTTTCAAGGTCAGATATGACGAGTTGATTCAGGAATGCCAGCGTCTTGCATCGCGTCGCGATCAGTTGATTCGGCGT
The DNA here is from genome assembly GCA_035285645.1 of Cyanobacteriota bacterium. Taxonomy (GTDB): domain Bacteria; phylum Cyanobacteriota; class Cyanobacteriia; order PCC-6307; family Cyanobiaceae; genus Cyanobium. The sequence goes on from JAYKGR010000092.1 coordinate 5,970, forward strand.
CGCGATCAGTTGATTGATGAGCGTGATCAGCACGCAGCAGTTGCTACCGACTTGCAGCGGCAACTTAAGCAGCAGTTTGTCATAGCTCAACATCAAGATGACCAGAACAGTCGTATGGCCGAGTCGCTTCGACTTGAAATTGAGGAGCGGGATAAGGTTATTGGCGCTTACAGTGACATGATTGATCGATTTAAAAATCTTTTATTGGCGTCCATCGCTGAAGGTAGCTCTCGATGGGGATTCCTCCGTTTGCGTCGATTTAAGGGTCTGCGCCTGAATCTTCCTGGCCGTGAGCAGAAGTATCTGCCACCTTCCTGATCCCGATCTCAATGAGGTTAATTGTGGAAGTTTCTTCTGGTTTTATTTTGGTGCCGGCTTCTGCATTGATTGTCGTTCCAGTATGTTGAAGCCAGATCAGAATGCCGATGGATATCAGACCTATCAATCCACCGACGGGGTTGATGTCGGTGCTGCCAGGTCCTGCCCACCAGCCTGTTGTCTGTGGTCCTATCCGGAGTAGTCCATGCTGAAGCAAAAACCAGCCGCCGACCAGGCCGCCATGCAGTGCTACAGGGCCCCAAAGGCTGCCATGGCCCAGTGCCCGTGCCTGCGCCAAACTGATGCCGAGTAGCGTCAGTCCTGTCAGGAGAAGGAGAGACAGCAGACCCGGTGCTCGATACCAGGGATGCAGCAGGGCAAAGATCAAGGCCTGGACCTTGACGGCTTTGGACCCATGCATGAAGAGGCTCAGTTCACCCATCAGCCAGCCCCGAAACAGGAGTTCTTCCGCGAGTCCAACTCCCCAGAACAGCAGGAGCGCATTACTCAGTTGTCCCGGGCTGAGGGTTCCTCTCCACTCCGCTTGTTGGCTTGCCATCAGGGCAGCACTGACGATGGTCAGCAGTCCAACAGCTTTGATCAGGCCTGAGCCGAACGACTGCGCCGCGATGATCCAGGGTCGGCGTAGGCCGAGGCTATACCAACAGTCTGGACGTCCCCAGGTACGTTCAAGTCGCTTTGGAAGCGTCAGAAGCAGCAGGCTGAATGTGATGGCGACCCCCGCCAGATCAATCTGGTCTGGTCGCCATTGCGGGGCAATCAGACCGATTGGTCTAGACACCGCATACCCTGCCAAATAAAGCAGGGGAATGTAGATCAAAGTGCTCCACCACCGCGGCTTCTCCCTTGCTCTGGGCTTGACCCTGGCTGTGATCACTCGTCCGGCTCAATTGTGCTGGTTAGACCTTTTGATTTGAGACTTTCGCAGTAAAACTCAGCTGGTTCGATGTCGCAGACGATTACCAGGCCTACACCGGTGTTGTGGGCTTCCAGCATCACGGCAATGGCATCTTGCTCACTCAGGCTTGGTACGACCTGGCGCAGGGTGCTCACCACATACTCCATGGTGTTGACCGTGTCGTTATGCAGCAGAACTTTGTAGCGGCGCTGGGGCTGACGTACCCGCTCCGGGGCCTTGTCGAGGACTGCTGCACCGCCGGGGGAGCGACCCGGACTCTCGGTGGCAATGGGCTGACTGGTGACAGGTGTGGTGGCAACAACCGGCATGGCCATCAGGGACGGAACTGCGGAGCGGAACTGGGGCTGGCCTTCCTCAATGAAGTTCAGCTTAAGAACTGGTTGTTCAGGTGCTGGCCCCTCAGCCGGCCAAGGACCCATGGATCCGCCGCATCGCCTCATCCACGTTCTCGCGGCTGTTGAAGGCCGAGAGGCGGAAGTAGCCCTCGCCGGCGGCGCCGAAACCGCTGCCCGGGGTGCCCACCACGTTCGCCTTGTTGAGCAGCAGATCGAAGAAGCCCCAGGAATCCACGCCTGCAGGCGTCTTGATCCACACGTAGGGGGCCTGCTCGCCGCCGTACACCGCCAGGCCGGCGGCACTCAGCTCACGGCGGATGATCGCGGCGTTCTCCATGTAGAAGGCGATCAGGGCCTTCACCTGGGCCTGGCCTTCCGGGGAATACAC
>JAYKGR010000093.1:0-2507 GCA_035285645.1 Cyanobacteriota bacterium
GGCGTGCGGGATGGCCATGCCGGCATCGTGACCTCCGGCACCGGATCGGGCAAAACAGAAGCCTTTCTGCTGCCAGTGCTGGCCACAATCATCGAAGAAGCCACCCGCGAGCAGGGCGGCTGGGGGAGACCCGGTGAGGGGTTCATGCAACGGCGATGGTGGTGCGATGCCAGTGGCCGCCCACGGGCTGAGCGCGACAGCAGCGGCGAGTACGTGCTGCGCGAAGGCGTTCAGGTGAAGGGGCTGGAGTGGGATGACTTCAAGGATCGCCACCACCGCAGCGGCGAAACCCGAACGGCCGCTGTGCGGGCCCTGATCCTTTACCCGATGAACGCCCTGGTGGAAGACCAGATGGCGCGGTTGCGGGCCGCCATCGATTCCCATGATGCTCGCGATCTGTTTGACCGTGAACTCAACGGCAACCGCGTCTTCTTCGGGCGGTACACAGGGCAGACCCCTGGCGGTCCCACTTATTGGCGACCCCATGAATGGGCCTTGGCCCAAGGTCTGAGCAGTGCTGGCAGCACTCCTCTTCATCAGCTGATCCCAGGCCTACCAGCCGATCCAGACCCGGACCGGACTCTCACGCTCACCAAGTGGAAGCAGCAGGTTTCAGGAGCACGCAAGCGCCGCATTGAAGAGATGCTGCGGGCGTATGCCGAGATAGAGGATCTGCAGCAAGCCGTGCGCCATGAATTGGACTTGGAGGCACACCAGCAGGCGGGCTGGGAGCAAACCCCAGCCCAACGGGAAACGGCCTTTTCCTTCCCATCAATTGATGGTGGAGAGCTGGTGTCACGCTGGGACATGCAGATCACTCCGCCCGACATTCTGATTACCAACATCAGCATGCTCAACGCCATGCTGAGCCGCTCCAGCGAGCAGCAGATGCTGGAGAAAACCCGCGTATGGCTGGAGCAAGATCCGCGCAACCGCTTCACGCTGGTGATCGACGAACTTCACCTCCAGCGCGGTAGCGAAGGCACCGAGTTCATGTACCTGCTGCGGATGCTGATGGTGCGGTTGGGATTGGATCAACCCGAGCGGCATCACCAGTTGCGGTTGCTGGCCTCCAGCGCCTCACTGCCGGCCACGGGGCCAGAAGGAGAGCACAGCCTCAATTTCCTGCGCGATGCGTTCGCCGATTTCGGCCTGCCTGCAGGTTCAAACCGCGAGATATGGCGGAAAGCAATCGTGCCTGGCGAACAGGAGCAGAGCGAGCTCACGCCTGGCACCTGGTTGCTTCCTCGTGACGCCCGGCAGGTGTTTGCGGCATGCCAGACATTCCGGAACTCTGATCAGGGCCCATCGGACAGCGACGCGCTGCTGCTGCTGGAGAACCTGGACGGATCCACCTTGAAGGCACCTCACCAGGCACTGCTGGATGCTCTGGGGGTACCAGCTGTGGGGGATCTTCTGGAGCGCTGGCTGACGCTGGCCCATGGCATCGGCACCGACCTCGCGCGCGCCTGCCACAACCGAGCCAGCGGCCTTCGTGCCATCGCCGATGCCATCTGGAGCAAACACGACTGGAGTGATGCCGAGCTGGAGCCTGTATTGCGGCTGCTTGCGGCCATCGTTGGCTCGGTTGGCGAGGGCCGATTCGCCGACCAGGCCGCCCTGCCGCGCTTTCGCCTGCACACCTTCTTCAAGAATCCGGAGGGCCTGTTCGTCACGGTGGTGCCGCCGGCGGAGCGTTCGCAGGCCGCGCCCGATCGCTGGCAGGGGCCCCTCTCCCTCAACCTCAGTGGCCGTCAGGTCGGCGAAGCCGCTGATGGCAGCAGCGAGTTACGGAGGCAATTCGAGCTGCTCCACTGCGAATGCTGCGGTGAAACCTTCCTCGGTGGTATCCGGGCTCGGCAGGACGCGGCCGGTGGTGGTTCGGCCGACCTGCAAGAGCTGCTGCCCCATGAAGCCGATACGGAGCGGCTGCCCGATCAGCCGCTAGCCAACCGCTTCGAGCAGCTCACCTACGACGACTACGCGATTGTGTGGCCGGTGGCCGACAACAGCGAACCCCTGAGCGACCCTGACAACAAGGAGCGCTGGGATCCCGTTTGGCTGGATCCGGTGAGCGGCGTCCTGCGCAACCAGGACAACGGCCAGGGCGATTGGCAGCCGGCATACCTGTTCCAGCGCCAGGTGGATGCCGAGGTGCATGGACTCACCAAGAGCAGCGCCAGCAGCCACCGCCCCTGCCGCTGCCCGCGCTGCAAGAGCGATTACAGCCAACGGCGTGTATGGGGACGCGGCGGCAGTCCACTTACCTACTCCCCGCTGCAGAGCCTCAGGCCTGGCTACGGTCGTACCACTCAGCTGCTGGCCACCGAGGTATTCGATGCCCTGGCCCGTGGACGTCATGACGGCCAGGATCCCCCCCGCCTGGTGAGCTTTGCCGACAGCCGGCAAGGGGCTGCTCGTGCTGCCCTGGATGTGGAGAACCTGCACCACCGCGATCTGCTGCGGGAGGTGTTGATGGTGTCGCTGATGGATGTGGATGCCCGGCG